>JACNKI010000155.1 GCA_014382125.1 Bacteroidota bacterium
TCAAACCGAACAGAAGCTCTGTACACGTTTCACTGACGGCTGATCTGGATATCGGTAACCGGTTTTACCTATCCACCGGATTACACTATCAGCAGATGGGGATCTCAAATATTACCTTTGTTGATACCCTGAATGATTACTTTTCTTATAAAGCAAATCAGCATTACATCGGATGGTCACTCCTGTTGAAATACCATTATCAATTTCGTGAGAGTAAATTCGGAATCTTTGCCGGTATTGGCCCGAAGGTCGATTTTGCAGTGGGATACCTGAATATCGCCGAACAGGCCCCTTACCGGGCCCGCGATTCAATGACTCCGTTTGCCCGGTTCAACGTGGTTGATTTCTCCATTGCTGTAGAGGCAGGAGCAACCTACCGTTTAGGTCCCGGAACCTTCTTTGCGAAAATCAATTACTTCCAGGGATTGAGCGATGTCTTGCGGGATTCTTACGTCGTGGGGAAAACGATTTGCGTTGGGATAGATGTTGGATATACCCTCCCTCTGGACCAAATCAGGTTCTCAAAAAAGAACAAATAGAAGCAACTATAAATACAAATCAATATGAGCAGAATTTTTTCATTGATCCTTTGTATCCCGATCTTTAGCGGAGAGTTGATGACCCAGGAAATTGTCCAATGGCGCGGCCCTCACCGCGATGGAAAATACCCTACGACCGGCCTTATGAAATCATGGCCTGAAACGGGCCCCACCCTTCTTTGGCATATTGATGGCCTGGGTCAGGGTCATGCCTCCGCAGTGGTAACGGAAGACAAGATTTATACTGCCGGAACCCTGGAGAAAACCGGATACATCTTCTGTTTTTCACCGGAAGGAAAACTGCAGTGGAAAGTTCCTTACGGTCCTGACTGGGTCGAAAGCTGGCCAGGAACCCGCAGTACACCCCTTTATGTGGATGGTAAACTTTACATGATGAGTGCTTTCGGCAAACTCTTTTGTATGAATGCTGCGAACGGGAAAAAACTCTGGGAGGTTGACCTGTTTAAGGATTACGACGGACGTAATATCAAATGGGGTGTCACCGAAAATCTGCTGATCGACAGAGATATCCTCTTCTGCGCTCCGGGAGGTAAAAAGAATAACGTGATTGCACTTAACCGAAATACCGGCGAACTGATCTGGTCAGGTGCAGGGAAATCAGAAGTAAGTGCCTATTGTTCGCCTCTGCTTGTAAAACTTCCGAAGCGGAAACTCCTTGTAACCCAAACAGCTAACTCCATTCTGGGTATTGACGCGAAAGATGGAACACTGCTCTGGTCACATCCACAAACCAACAGATGGTCGGTCCATGCCAACACCCCCTATTACCGGGATGGTTATCTCTACTGCGTATCCGGATACGGTAAAGGAGGAATCCTGCTAAAACTTGCAGCCGATGGCTCCGTCAAGCAGGAGATGTGGCGCAATATCTCAATCGACAACCGGATGGGCGGATTTGTGGTGCTTGGAGATCGGATCTATGGATCAGACGATTCGAATGAAGGGTGGTTCTGTGTAGACTGGAAAACAGGACTGGATATCGGTGAAGTGGATATGATGGGCAGAGGGGTGGTCATCTATGCCGATGGAATGCTTTATTGTTATAATGACAGTGGTGAAGTTATACTGGCGGAACCAACAACCTCCGGGTATAACAAAGTGAGTTCATTTGAGGTCCCCTATGGCGAGGACCACCATTGGGCCCACCCGGTAATTGCTGATGGAAAACTCTTTATCCGTCACGGAGATGCCCTGATGGTTTATGATATACAAAACAGATAACTCATCGATGAAACAGCAAGTGTTTATTTGGATACCTACCTGCAAGCTGGTTACTTTTCTGATTGTAGTACTTTTAATTGGATATACAGTCAACGCCCAGAACCTGTCTCAGTGGAGAGGCCCGCAACGTAACGGAATCTACCCCGACACAGCTTTGCTTACCTCATGGCCTGAAGAGGGACCCATGAAAATTTGGTCTGTTGATGGTATAGGAAAGGGATACTCCTCTGCAGCCATCACAGATGATGCGATCTTTGTTACGGGCATGCAGGATTCAACCGATTATTTAGTCAAATTGACGAAACAGGGCGAGATCCTCTGGGAAGTACCTTTTGGCAGATCCTGGGAGAAATCTTTCCCTGAAACGCGAACAACCCCACTATCGAGGAAGATCGCATCTATGTCCTGAGCGGGGCTGGTACTATCGCATGTATCAATGCAAACAACGGTTCTGTTAACTGGACCTTCGATGCGGCCAAGAAATTCAATGCTGCATGGGGAGTTTGGGGCATTTGCGAATCCCTGCTGGTCACAGACGATAAAGTGATCTATACCCCTGCCGGCACAGAAACAACCATGGTAGCCCTGGATAAAATAACCGGTGAGACCATATGGGCCTCGAAGAGCATCTCGGATACCAGCGGTTATGTATCACCCTTGCTGATTGAGCGTGGAGGAAAGAAAATTATTGTGACTTTCCTGGCTAACTACCTGATCGGAGTGGAAGAAAGCAATGGGGAAATTCTGTGGAAGCATAATTACTGCGAAACAGATTCCGATGAATCCAAAGAGGTATGGATCAACTCCCCGAAGATCAACACCAACACCCCCCTCTACAACGACGGCAGATTGTATATCACAAGCGGATACAACCACGTAGGCGCCATGTTCGCCATCTCTGAAGATGGATCAGAAATTGAGTTACTCTGGACAGATCATACGCTCGACACCCATCATGGAGGAGTTGTCCTGGTGGATGGGTATATCTATGGAGCCAACTGGATCAATAACCGAAGCGGGAACTGGTGCTGCATCGACTGGGAGACCGGAAAGCCTGCCTATGAAACGGAATGGCACAACAAAGGATCCATCATCTTTGCCGATGGCATGCTCTACTGCTATGAAGAGAAGAATGGGAACCTGGCTCTGGTAAAAGCGGATCCGGAGAAATTTGAACCCCTGAGCAGCTTTCAAATAACAGAAGGGAAAGGACCCTACTGGTCACATCCCGTGATCAACGACGGGATTTTATATGTCCGGCACGGTGAAGTCCTGATGGCATTCAATATCCGAGAACAATAGTTGATCGATAATTTCCTCCTGTTTATCAAGTTTTTTTCCAATCACACAAGTTACCAAATAGGTTTGTTGTCTTAACAAAGTTAATAGTCATCAATTAAACCAGGAAATTATGAAAAAATTGATTTTATTCGGATTAATCGTTTTGACGACCGCCTCTTTCTCATTTGCAGAGAAGATCAAATGGTATTCATGGGAGGAAGCCATTAAAATGGCGAAAAAAGAGAATAAACCCATGATGGTTTTTGTATACGCTCCATGGTGCCATGTTTGTAAAAAAATGAACGATAAAACATTCGGGTCTGCAGATGTTATTACCACGGCTAACAAGGATTTCATCCCGGTGAAGTTCGACATTGAAAAAGAGGGAATATATACATACAATGGGAAGGAATATAGTGGGATGGAGCTCATCTCAAAATTGTCGGACAACCAGTTCAGGGGAATTCCCAGTACGATGTTTTATTCTCCTGCCCAGGACCAGTCGTATCTTGAGGTCGGTTATAAAAAAGCCGATAAATTTATCCCGTTGCTTGCCAAGTATGGAGAGATGAAGAAGGAATGAAAGCATCAATCATTTCATTCATAATAATGCTCTTTCTCCTGATTCCTGTTATCTCTTTATCTCAACAGGAATCGCAGTTTCAGGGTCCTGCACACGATGGGATCTATCAGGAAACCGGGTTGATGAAAAGCTGGCCTGACAATGGGCCGGAACTGCTCTGGAGGGTGAATGGCCTCGGGAATGGCTATAGTTCTCCTGCAATTGCTTCCAGCAACGTCTTCATCACAGGGGAACTTGATGGCACAGGTTTTCTTTTCTCATTTGACCGGTCGGGCAACTTGCGTTGGAAAAAGCCGTATGGCGATGAGTGGATGGTAAGCTATAGTGGTCCACGATCTACTCCGGTTGTTTCCGGTGACTATGTTTATACCCTGTCTGGTATGGGCAAGATTACCTGTTTTCATACAGATACTGGTATCATTATATGGTCATTGGATATGCTTGCCGATCTTCACGGGAACCAGGTATTTTATGGATTTTCAGAATCCCTCCTAATTGACGGCGATACGCTCTACTGCTTGCCTGGAGGAGCTGATACAAATATAGTTGCTCTTCACAGGATAACTGGGGAGATAATTTGGGTTTCTAAGGGGATCGGAGAAACGGCAGGATATGTTTCGCCGGTTATCGCTTCTCAGTCAGGCCGGGACATGCTGATCTGTATGTCGGAATATTCCATTTACAGCCTGGATAAATCATCCGGAAAATTGCTTTGGGAGCATGACGTAGATACTGAACTCGACCTGGCCTGTAATTATCCCATTGTGGAAGAAGGAGTGGTTTACTACGTCACCGGCCCCGGCAATGGTGCCGTGAAACTTGAATTATCAAATGATGGAGAGTCTGTCAAACAGATCTGGAAAAATTCGGAATTGGACAGCTATTTTGGAGGATTCATCAAAGCAGGAGATTTTCTTTATGGAGCTTCCAGCAAACAGCGAAACATCGTGAGCGTGAATCATCATTCAGGTGAAACCGAGCAAAGGCTAGATTTCTTCAAGGGAGCTGTAGTTTTTGCTGATGGAATGATATATGTGTACAATCAAAAAGGTGAAATGGGCCTGATTGCAATAAGCAACGGCACCATGAAGTTGATCAGCGTGTTTCGGCCTGCCTACGGAAGCAGGGAGCCCTATGCCTTCCCGATAATTCATAATGGGATCCTGTATATCAGGCATGGAGAGACACTGATGGCCTATAATATCAAAGAAAACTAAGCAAAAGCAGTTATCTTTGCGAGGTGACAATTACAAAAAAGCACATAGTTAAATACATTCCGTATATAGTTGTTGTTCTTGCTGTTGGAGTAGTTGCCTGGTGGTTTTTATACAACCCGGTGAAATCATTATCGATGGCCGTACCGGGTATGGATAACCGGACCGTAGATTCTTCCCGGGCATTGGAAATTGTAAATATCGGTGAGTTTTTCTCAATTGGTGGTGATGTTGAATCAGTTCCGGGGACCCGATGGCCACGATTCCGGGGCGCCGATCTCGACAACATCAGCAAAGAACGAATTCCTTTGATTGATTCCTGGGAACCTTCCGGTCCTGATATCCTCTGGACATTGGAGCTGGGTGAAGGTCACGCCGCACCAGCGATATACGATGGCCTGATCTACCTGCTCGATTACGACGAAGTCAGAAAACAGGACGCCCTTCGATGTCTCTCCCTGGAAACAGGCGAAGAATTATGGCGTCGTTCGTATCGTGTACACCTGAAACGAAATCATGGGCTATCACGGACAATCCCGGCTGTAACCGAGCAATATGTGGTCACCATTGGCCCCCGTTGCCAGGTGATGTGTGTGGACAGGAAATCAGGTGACTTTCTATGGGGAATAGATCTCGAAAAAGAGTTCGGAACAGAGATCCCGTTCTGGTACACAGGCCAGTGCCCGTTGATCGTTGATGATACGGCTATCATAGCCGTAGGAGGATCATCTCTCATGATCGGAGTAGATTGCAAAACAGGGAACATTGCCTGGAAAACACCAAATCCCAATAGCTGGAAGATGTCTCATGCATCAGTGATGCCCATGCAATTCAAAGGGAAAAAGATGTACATCTATCCTGCGGTAGGAGGTGTCTGCGGGATCTCTGCCGAAGGGGCAGATCAGGGCAAGATCTTATGGGAGAGCCTGGATTTTTCTCCAACGGTTGTGGCTCCATCACCGGTGATCCTGGATCAGGGAAAGATCTTCCTTACAGCCGGTTACGGATATGGCGGAGTCGTGATGCAGGTAAATGAACGAAACGGAAAATTCTCAGCCGAGATCAGCCAGAAATATAAACCGTCCAAAGGGTTGGCTTCTGAGCAGCAGACCCCGATCTACTCCAACGGACACCTCTTTGGCATTATGCCAAAAGATGCTGGGGGATTACGGAATGAATTTGTCTGTTTTCACCCCGACGATTGCATGGAAGTGGTAATGCGGAGCGGGAAAACAGACCGATTTGGCATGGGACCATACATCATCGCCGATGATAAATTCTTCATCCTGAATGACGATGGCGAGATGACTATTGCGAAACTTTCAACAAACCGTTTTACCGTACTTGACCGTGCTCAAATCATTGACGGGCAAGATTCATGGGGACCGATAGCGATTACCGGAGGATACCTGCTGATGAGGGATTCGAAACAGCTGATTTGCATAAACATCAAAGCAGATTGATACGACAGGCGGTTGAATGACCTGAAATAAAACGAATAACGATGAAACAACAATTAATCATTATCACAGCTCTGATCCTACTGATAGCAGGAATCGGATACCTCGTGATTGATCTCTTTTACTCTGAATCGGGTGCCAGTGACAATCCATACGCTTACGGATTGAACGAACTTCGAAAAAGCGACTCATCCCTCATTGACTACCAGGAAATTCAACATTTCCCGGCCGGGTTATCGGAGGTCTATGGGATAGCTGCAGATCCTGCTAACCGGATCTATGTAACAGGTGCAAATGGAGTAGAGATCTATAGCCCTGGCGGAGAGAAAATATCGGAATTTTCTTTTCCTGATACAGCATATTGCATCGCGGTAACACCAGATGGAAATCTGTTGCTGGGCATGGTTGATCACATTGAGATCATGACTCCGGGAGGAGAGATCCTCAGCAGGTGGAAGCCGGAGAGTGAAGCATCAGTCCTGACGAGTGTAGCGACAGACGGTACAGATATCTTTGTCGCCGATGCTGGCAAAAAGATTGTTTATCGCTATGACCGTGAAGGGACATTACTGAACCGAATCGGAAAAAAGGATTCCCTGAAAGGGATTCCGGGATTCGTGATCCCCAGTCCATACTTTGACCTGGGAATAGGTAGAGATGATGAATTGTGGGTGGTTAACTCCGGGCGACACCTGTTTGAGGCATTTCGCCCCGATGGCTCATTGATCTCCACCTGGGGCAAGACCTCCACGGGTGTGGAAGGCTTTTGTGGATGTTGTAATCCCTCAAATTTTGCCATGCTTTCTGATGGTTCGTTCGTAACCAGTGAAAAAGGGATTGAACGGGTGAAAGTCTATCTTCCATCGGGAGAGTTCAAATGCCTGGTAGCTGCACCCGATCAGTTTGACCAGGGAACACGGGGAATTGACCTGGCAGTAGATTCAGAGGAGAGAATCCTGGTCCTCGATCCCTGGCGGAATCAAATCAGGATTTTCATTAAAAAAGGAGAGAATAATGATGAGAAATAGATCAGATAATAAGGCTGTGAAGCAATCAAGGCGTAAGTTCTTCTCCCTGGTAATGCGGGGAGCCATAGGAGCCGGATTAGCTATCACGGGCGGGTACCTGCTTTTCAAAGAAGAACCTGAGGAGGCATGTTCACTCGACTTTACATGTACACTCTGTGGAAATACAGACCAATGTGCGCTCCCTGCAGCCAAATCTTACCGTAAATATGAACAACAAAAACAGGAGACTCGATAATATGAATGGCAAGGGAGAGGAGAAACGGATCAACCGGCGCAAATTCTTCCGTACGGGAGCCCAGACTGGATTGTTGATCGGCCTTGGCGGGATTGCGACTCTGGCAGCAAGGAAAGCAGGATCCAATGAATATGTCTGGCAGCTTGATCCCACCAAATGCACCCAGTGTGGCCGTTGTGCCACCAGCTGTATTAAAACTCCATCGGCGGTTAAATGTGTTCATGTCTACGCCATGTGCGGTTATTGTGATCTCTGTGGTGGCTATTTCCTCCCCGATACCAAAACACTCAATACAGGGGCTGAAAACCAGCTTTGTCCCACTAAAGCGATCAAACGCACCTTTATTGAGGATCCATTTTTTGAGTATACAATTGATGAAGAGGTCTGTATCGGATGCGGAAAATGCGTTAAAGGATGTGGTGCTTTCGGAAATGGCTCACTACAGCTGCAGGTAAGACAAGACAGATGTGACAACTGCAACGAATGTTCCATTGCACGCAACTGTCCGTCAGACGCATACTCCCGGATTCCGGTGGATCAACCATATCTTCTGAAGGGATTCGGACAAAAAAACTTAGATATCAAATAAGCGAATTAATCCAACATGAAAAAAGGAATCGCACTCGTCGTTCTGACCATCCTGTTTGCCTGGCAAATGGTCTCTTCGTATGCGATCCAGAGATTTCCAAAACCGGAATTTGAATCAGGATACATCACCCCTGAAACACTCCTCCCTACCCCTCGTGCAGAGATCCTGGAGGTGATGGATGTAGCTGTTCTGCTGTTGGCTCTCTCTGTGGTTACATGGGCTGTATTGAAACGTCGCTCACGCAACCTAGTATTCTGGATCTCGATCTTCTCACTGGCCTATTTCGGCTTTTACCGGGAGGGATGTGTCTGTTCGATTGGATCCATCCAGAATGTGACCCTGGCTATCTTCGCCGGTTCATATGTGATTCCGTGGACGGTTCTCGTTTTCTTCCTATCACCCCTGGTCTATACGCTTCTCTTTGGAAGAACATTTTGCGCGGGTGTTTGTCCCTTTGGAGCGTTTCAGGACCTCGTCTCCTGGCGCCCTCAAAAGATTGGAACCAGATTGAATGCAGTACTAGGAGTAATCCCATACATCTACCTTGGACTGGCTGTGTTATATGCCGCAACCGCAACCGACTTCATCATCTGCCGATACGATCCATTCATAGGGATCTTTCGATTTGATGCTCTTTTTAGCATGTTCATCTTCGGTGGAATATTGCTTCTTTGTGGGGTCTTCATTGCCCGGCCATACTGTCGATTCCTATGCCCTTATGGCGTATTGCTGAACTGGATCAGCCGCTTTTCGAAATACCACATGACGATCACCCCATCGATTTGTGTCGAGTGTCGATTGTGTGAAGACTCCTGTCCCTACGAATCAATCGAAAAACCGGTCACAGTGAAGAACCCGGAAAGCCGGAAAATGGTCGTCAGAAAGTTTATCCTGATCATGCTGCTAATCCCATTTTTCATGCTGCTGGGAGGATGGACAGGCTCGCAGATTCATGAATCATTAGCTAAGGTAAATGGAAAAGTTCGTATGGCGGATGAATTATTGCACCCTGAAAAAATCCAGGCAGAACCTGAATCGATTGAGATGACCGCCTTTAAAGCTTCCGGGAAATCGGTAAAGGAACTTTATAATGAAGCATCACGGATCCTCCGTCAGTTCTACATCGGAGGGTGGATCCTGGGAGGTTTTATCGGGCTGACCATTGGCGGGTTGCTTGCTGGTCGCCTGATCACCAGATACCGAACCGATTTTGAACCAAACCGGGGTACCTGCTACAGCTGTTCCCGGTGTGTCGATTATTGTCCGATAAAATCATGATAAGGCCCCTTTGAGCTATGGAAAACGAGACATCAAAAGAACAAACGATGCAACTGCTGAGACGAATCGCTCTCATCATCGGGATCGTGGCTTTTATTCTGTGTATCCTGATCATTGCTAATTTCATCCAGGTAACACGGGTCGACCCGCTCAATACACCGGCGATGACGATTATGCTGGAAAAGTTGAAGAACAACCCTGGTGATGAGGCGTTACGGAACGAGATCCGCGAGCTCGATCTGCTTTCGCGCAAGGCGTTCTTTACCAGTCGGTGGCAGATTCGCACCGGGGGGTACATTCTTCTTGTATGTGTGCTGATCATCATCATCTGTATGAAATGGATCGAATTGATCCGGCCGAAGATCCCGCCTCTTCCCGAACCGGTCAGAGATCGGTTTTGGGAACACAGGAAAGCCAACCAGCGATGGATTATCTACACAGGGATATTCCTGGTTGCAGGCTCTCTCATCCTGGCATACCTCACCTACACAGAGATCGGAAAAACACTTCATGATCAAACGGTCATATCACAGGCGGAAGTCGATTCGATGGAAAAGATAACAAGCCAACGAGTTACCTCGGTGGCGATCCCTGATAGTCAACCCAACGGCCTGATTACTACAACGGCCATGACCGGGAAACCCGATTCCACACCAACGGTAAAACCAGTTCCCACCAGCTCTTTTCCTTCGCGGCAGGAGATCCTCAGCAATACGTTGACATTTCGTGGTCCTGATGGAAACGGCGTAGTGAATATGAAGAATTTTCCGGTGAAATGGAACGGTACCACCGGATCGAATATCAACTGGAAAACAGAAGTTCCGCTACCCGGGTATAATTCGCCGATTGTCTGGAATAACAGGGTATTCCTTTCGGGGGCCAGTGCGACTAAAAGAGAGGTATATTGTTTCGACGCTAATTCAGGAAAGATCCTGTGGCAGACAGATGTCTCTGCCATACCGGGAACACCGGCAGATGTCCCTAAAGTAGACAGGGAAACGGGTCTGGCAGCTCCGACTATGACGACCGATGGCCAACGGGTCTATGCCATTTTCGCAACGGGCGATCTGATAGCGCTGGATCTGGAAGGGAACCTGGTGTGGTCGAAAAACCTGGGTCTACCAAAGAATCACTACGGCCACTCCTCTTCTCTCATCATGTACCGTAACCTGTTAATCGTACAATGGGATCAGTCGAAAGGAGCCAGTGTAAAAGCGTTTGCCGGTGCCACGGGCGAACTGGTATGGAATACACCTCGCGATGTCCGGGTCTCATGGGCATCACCTATCCTGGTCAATACCGGCAACATCACCGAACTCATCCTCGCTGCCGATCCGGTTGTGGCTTCGTATGATCCGGCTACCGGAAGAGAGCGCTGGCGGGTGGATTGCATTTATGGTGAGGTGGGACCTTCAGTGGCTTATGCAGACGGATATCTGTTCGCCACCAATGAATATGCTAAACTGTCCGCCATCAAATTAGGTAATCCGCCCCAGGTTGCCTGGGAGTTAAATGATTACCTCTCTGATATCCCCAGTCCGGTGGCGAATGACAAATACCTTTTCCTGGTTACCAGTTACGGCGTGATCGTCTGTTACGATGCCAAAACCGGAGAAGAGTATTGGGTCCACGAACTGGATAACAGCACATATGCCTCACCTGTACTCGTGGATGATAGGATTTATCAAATGGATAAAGAGGGAATCATGCATATATTCAAATCCGACAGCGTTTTTATCTCGGTTGGGGAGTCGCCACTGGGAGAAGAATCTGTTTGCACCCCTGCGTTTGCCGGTGGAAAAATTTATATTAGAGGTGATAATAACTTGTATTGTATCGGGAGATAAAGAAATAATGGAACGCAGATGACACGGATACTTTCGGTAACACGGATTATCAAGGATTTAATCTGTGCAAATCTGATCTTTCAGTGTAATCTGTGTTCCATTGGTTGAGACAAGAAAAAAAAGAATATAATTAGCGTGCCGGAGAACAGACATAAAATAGACAAGATTGTCAAGAGGATTGTCGATGTTCACGGGAAAACTGTTGATGCGGTAATCCCGATTTTGCAGGCGATCCAGGAAGAGTTCAATTACCTTCCGAAGGAGGCCCTTAAGAGGGTATGTGCCACCACTGAAATCACCCCTTCGCGTATCACCGGCATCTCCACTTTTTACGGGCAGTTCCGGCATCAGCCTGCCGGAAAGCACAGCATCAAAGTGTGTGCCGGGACAGCCTGTCATGTGAAAGGAGCTTCTCAGGTTTATGATGCTATCCGCAGGGAGCTGAACCTCACAGGATTGGAAGATACCGATAGTCAGGGTCTCTTTACTATCAGCAAAGTCGCCTGCCTGGGTTGTTGCACCATTGCTCCTGTGATACGGATCGATTCGGTCACTTACGGACAGGTAGTACCGGAAAAAGCAGGCGAGATCCTTCAGGACTTCCTGCTTCACAAAGCCGACCAGAAACGGGATGATTTGCCTGTAGAACAGGCTGAGCCGAATGGTCAGGGTGAGATCCGGATCGGATTGGGATCCTGTTGTATTGCCAGTGGCAGTTCGGAGGTGAAATCAGAACTGGAGAAGATACTGGCTGATGCCCATATCCACGTGGAGGTGAAGCAGGTAGGATGCGTGGGGATCTGTCACCAGGTACCGGTATTGGAGGTGGTTAAATCCGGAGAGCCGGTAGCATATTATGCGAAGATCAAACCTGAAGAGGTGAAGGGTGTAGTCTTGAGCCATTTCAGACCGGAAGGGCTCATTCACCGGATGAAGTTAGATGTGATCGGGCTATTTGAGCAGATCCTTAACGATGGATCCCCGCTATCGGTCAGACGATACCAGGCGGAAGAGCGGGGCACTCCAGTAGAAGAATTTCTTGGTCCTCAGGTGAATATTGCTACTGAAAACAGAGGCGTAGTACGCCCAACAGACCTTGAAGAATACAAGCGATCTGGGGGATTTGAAGCGTTGTCAGGATGTTTGAAGGAACTTTCTCCGCAGGATGTAATCGATTTAATCTCTGCGAGTGGTCTTCGTGGTCGCGGTGGAGCCGGATTCCCTACAGGGAGAAAGTGGCAGCTGGTGAAAGACCAGAAGGATTCCCCTAAATTGATCATTTGTAATGGCGACGAAGGAGATCCAGGCGCATTTATGGATCGGATGATTCTTGAATCTTATCCCTACCGCGTCATCGAAGGGATGATTGTTGCGGGATTCGCTACAGGAGCTACAGAAGGGATCTTCTATATCCGGGCTGAATATCCGTTAGCTGTGAGCCGGGTGAAAGAGGCACTCATAAAATGTTCTGATGCCGGATTCCTGGGAGAGAATATCCTTGGAAGCGGATTCTCGTTTGATATCCGGATTTTTGAGGGAGCCGGAGCATTTGTTTGTGGGGAAGAGACAGCTCTTATCGCTTCGGTGGAAGGGAATCGGGGCCAGCCACGTATCAGGCCACCCTATCCGGCCCTGAAAGGATTAAATGGCAAGCCAACGCTTGTAAACAACACGGAGACCTTCGCGTTCATATCCTGGATCATCCGGCATGGAGCGGAAGCATTTGCACGTATCGGGATAAATAATAGCAAAGGGACCAAGGTTTTTGCCCTGGCCGGCAAGGTAAACAGAGGCGGATTAATCGAGGTCCCGATGGGAATGAGTATCCGGCAGATTGTAGAAGAGATTGGCGGCGGGATTGCCAACGGGAAAAGTTTCAAAGCCGTGCAGATCGGGGGACCTTCGGGAGGTTGTATCCCGGCCTCCCTAGCCGATCTGACAGTCGATTTTGAGGCGCTCATAGAAGTTGGATCGATGATGGGGTCGGGCGGAATGGTTGTGTTGGATGAGGATGACTGTATGGTGGATATCGCCTGCTATTTTTTATCCTTCACCCAGAGCCAGTCGTGCGGAAGATGTACATTTTGTCGTGTGGGAACCAGACGAATGCTGGAGTTGCTTGAGAAGATCAGAAATGGAGAAGGTGTTGAGGAAGATCTTCAAAACCTGGAACACCTGGCGGGGTCTACCAGGCGAGGAAGCTTATGCGGATTGGGCAAATCAGCCCCCAACCCTGTGCTATCTACGCTGACCTATTTCAGGGAAGAGTATGAGGCTCATCTTCAGGGAAAGTGCCCCGCCGGAAAATGTGCACCGTTGATCAGCTATTCTGTGACTGACGAATGTATCGGTTGTACCAAATGTGCTCAACGATGCCCATCGGAAGCCATTGAATACACCCCTTTTAAAAAACATCTTATCGATCAGGAAAAATGCATCAAGTGCGACATCTGCCGGCAGGCATGTCCGGAAGATGCGATTATGATCAGTTGACCCATGCAGATCACGATTGACCATATAGGTATAGAAGTGGAAGAGGGCATGACCGTCATGCAGGCTGCGGCACTCAAGGGGATCGAAATTCCCTCCCTCTGTTACCTCCCGGACCACTCCAACCACCCCTCCTGCATGGTATGCCTGGTTAAGGATCTTGATCGCGGGACCCTGTTCCCTTCCTGCGCTATGCTTGTCGCTGACGGAATGAATCTTTCAGCATCGACCGAAGAGGTGATGGAAGCACGGAAAGAGGCTCTGGAGCTGCTCCTCAGTGATCATGTAGGGGATTGCGAGGCCCCTTGCCGCCTCTC
>JACNKI010000006.1 GCA_014382125.1 Bacteroidota bacterium
TGTGGAGATAATCTATTGAAAAATACGGTCAGTTAATGACGTGATAATCTATGATAATCAATCATGATCCCGCTACTGATGGCGTCCATGTTGATAATGTAAGGTTCATCCCACTTTACATCATTTGGCATCACCTCTTTCAGTTTTTCAGCTTTAAAAACAAAGAAGTTCAATCCATATTGCCAGTGCCACAGCTGCATCAGGATCGGGAATTCATACCAACCTGTTTTGTATTCGATTGTGAAGACGACATAAGGGACATCATCGACCATCACATCTCTGATCTGCAGGAGTTCAAAATTGTCCTTCCCGAGCTTATAATATATTTTTCTTGACTTGTTGTATTCCGCCTCCTTATAAGGGAGTCTGTTTTGAGCCGATATCCAGTGACCATTATCCTGGAAGGTATAGCCTGTTGCGTATTCGAGTTGAGATCTTACACCACTAATAATTGGAAGGTTTTTAACGGTTCTTTCTACAGGTTGGGAAAGAAGGATAAGTGGAGCAATCAAACAAATACACAGGACAACGATCTTTTTCATTACCAGTATTACTCTTTAATATGATTGATTACATAAATCAATAGCCGGGTTACATGTTTTATATTTTCATTAAATACTTTCACTATCTCATCCCATGTTACGGCTACTTCATCTGTTTTCCATGAGTCATAGTCAGTCGACAGTGCGATAGCTGCATATGGTATCTCCGCTTCAACTGCAAGAACAACTTCCGGAGCCAGGCTCATATTGATCACATCGGCTCCAAGTATTCTGAACATATTTGATTCAGCCCGGGTAGAGAAACGTGGTCCCTCAATGGTTACGACAGTTCCACTCGGGTGAAACGATAATTCAAGTTCCCTGGCTCCTTCGATCATCAGATTTCTAAGGTGCTCTGAGAAAGGATCTGCCATGGGAGCATGCATAACCTGGCCCGGCACAAACTCGTCGTAGAATGTAACCTTTCGATGCCGGGTAAAATCGATGAATTGGTCCAGAATCACAATGTCACCCCTTTTGATCTCCTCCCGTAAGCTTCCGCACGCTGTTGTCGCAATGATAAACTGACATTCCATCTGGCGGAGAGCGTCGATATTTGCCCGGTTGTTTATTTGTGTTGGGGGGATCGTATGCTCTCGCCCATGCCGTGAACAGATTATAACTTCACATTGGCCAATTCGGCCAACATATAAAGAGGAGCTTGGAGGACCGTAAGGCGTCGAAACTTCAACTTCTTTGGTGTTTTCAAGTATATTTAATTTTTCTAGACCGGAACCTCCAATCAGGCCTAATCTGACCATACATCGATTTTTGAAGCGAATATATGTAGAAATGGAGCCCGATCTTTGAGATTAGAAGATTTCTTAGTAACAAAAAACGAGGAGTTACTAACAAAGTTACTACGTGCTTTTCCGTGTTATCAAATAAAGTTTTAATTTTGAGCCTTCTTTATATTTATAATCATTCCTATGTCAATTAATTATATTGGAGAGCATCTCTCTGCGGGTTATTTGGGCCAGACATTGTTGTGGATTAGTTTTATCTCAGCCATCCTAGCTACCATCTTCTATTTTCGCTTATTTTTATCCAGAAAGGAGCCAACTAAGCTGTTAATCAAGGGCTCCAGGAGTTTTTTCGGACTGCATGCACTTTCGATGATAGGCGTAGCAGTGGTGCTCTATTACCTCATTTTTCAGCAGTACTTTGAGTATGCTTATGTGTGGCAATATTCCTCGAAGGAATTGTCTGTCGAATATATTATCTCCTGCTTTTGGGCAGGGCAGGAGGGAAGTTTCCTGGTCTGGGCGTTGTTTCAGGCATTGATTGGAATTGTCTTGATGAAGCTATCGCGTGAGTTGGAATCCGGCGTCATGTCTTTTTTCTCGCTCTCACAGGTATTCGTTTCTTCGATGATGTTGGGGGTTAACCTGGGTGGCTGGGAGATTGGAACCAGTCCTTTTATGTTGTTGCGGGAGACGATAGATGATATTAGCACGACCATTTTCATGACGGCTGATTACCTGCCACTCCTGAAGGATGGGAATGGGCTCAATCCACTTTTGGAGAATGTTTGGATGACGATCCATCCACCGATCCTATTCCTTGGGTATGCAATGGCATTAGTGCCATTCAGCTATGCCATGGCTGCTCTTGTGAAGAAGGATTACACATCATGGATCCGGATCACAATCCCCTGGACGATCATCTCCCTGATTTTACTGGGTGGTGGTATCATGCTGGGAGGAGCCTGGGCCTATGTATCGCTTACTTTCGGGGGATTCTGGGCATGGGACCCTGTTGAAAACGCCTCCCTGGTGCCCTGGATGACACTACTAGCGGCGCTCCATTTTATGCTCATAGCCCGAAAGCAGAATTACGCACTCTTTGCTGCTTTTCTATTCTCTACCTTATCCTATGTGCTGGTTCTTTTTGCCAGCTACCTGACCCGGAGTGGTGTGCTGTCCGACTCCTCAGCACACTCATTTGGCGATGATGGAATGGCTGCTCAACTGGTTATATTTTTGCTGACCTTTCTGGTCCTGGCGATTCTGTTTATTTCTCTGCGTGCCCGACAGTTTGATCAGAAGAAAAAGGAGATCATCCTATCACGGGAGTTCTGGATGTTTATCGGATCGATGATTGTAATCCTGGCGGCTTTTCAGATCCTGTTTACCACCTCCATCCCGGTATTCAACGCAATTTTCGGGACAAACATTGCTCCACCCACGAATGCAGTCGGATTTTATAATCGCTGGCAAACACCTTTTGCCTTGATGATCGCTGGCTTTATCGCATTTTCCCAACTATTGAACTACAACG
>JACNKI010000043.1 GCA_014382125.1 Bacteroidota bacterium
AGGCTCGTGATATGGCATTGATGAGTGACATGTACGACCTGGTGAAGTGTCAGCCGGTTGACATGTTCCCACATACCCATCATGTTGAGAATGTAGCGCTGTTAAAACGTAAGACGTGAAGGGAGGTTCAAGGTTCAAGATTCAAGACTCAAGGATCCAGAATCCAGCTATCCAGTCATCCAGTCATCCAGTTATCAGTTTCTTTCCCTTAATGACCTTATTGACCTTAATGACTAATCAATCTTTTCCTTCAAAACGGACAGGATCTTTTTTACATGATAGTCGGGGCCTTCAAAAATGAAATTGGCTTGTAAATAATATTCCTCTCTTTCGGAAAGCTGATCTCTGACAAACTCCTCCATTTCTCCAGGCAGCACATTTTTCATCAAAGGCCGCTTCTTTTTGATATTTGAAATCCGTTCGACCAGGTCTGATATCGACATTCGAAGGTATATCGATATCCCTGATTCAAGGACAAAATCCATGCTATCGGAATGACACGGAGTACCTCCTCCGGTAGAAATTATCACTTGATCCATTGAGCTTGTTTCTCGCAGGATGGCCTCTTCCAGGTTTCTAAAGAGTTTTTCACCATACTTTTCAAAAAACTCGAGGATGGATATTCGGTATCTTGTTTCAAATAGCTCATCGAGATCGATGAATTCATATCCCATTTCAGTAGCCAACTCTTTTCCCAGCCAACTTTTTCCACTTGCCATGTATCCGATCAGGTAGATCCTCATCTAATTCTATTTTTTACAAATATCGT
Source organism: Bacteroidota bacterium (assembly GCA_014382125.1). Taxonomy (GTDB): domain Bacteria; phylum Bacteroidota; class Bacteroidia; order Bacteroidales; family FEN-979; genus QYOJ01. The sequence continues at coordinate 770 of JACNKI010000043.1, forward strand.
GAAAGTTCAGAATCCCCAAAATTTATTACCTTTGGCCTCTCAAAAATGAGCTGGATGAAATTGAATGTATTTACTTTTCTCTTTCTTAGTGGCATCCTCAGCCTCGCCTTGATCTCCTGTAATTCAGGCAATAACAGATCGGAAGAGTTACTTAACAGTGATGTGGTCACCAATCCGAACACGGCCAGTGGAAATGAGTCAAGAGGAGACCTTCCCATCATTGTATTCGAGGAGACAGAGCACAATTTTGGGAGGATCATTGAAGGGGAGACGGTCTCATTCAGCTTTTCTTTTACAAATACCGGAAAACGTGACCTGGTTATTGCCGAGGTTAGCACCAGTTGTGGCTGTGCCGTCCCCTCGTATCCGAAAACAGCTATTAAACCAGGTGAAAAAGGAGCGATTAAAATCTCGTTTAACAGCCGGGGAAGGAAAGGCTTCCAGACCAAAACCATTGTGGTTGTTGCCAATACCCAACCGAACGTGACACAACTGAAGATCAAATCGCAGGTTGTTGTACCAGGGGAGTAGGGACGTAGGGAAGTAGGACGTAGGAAGTAGGACGTAGGAAGTAGGACGTAGGAAGTAGGACGTAGGAAGTAGAAAGTAAGACGTAAAAAAAATCGTAAATCGTAAATCATAAATCGTAATTTGTATAAGGTATGACTGATCTTTTAACAATTCTCTTAATGGCTCCACAGCAAGAAGGTGGAGAAGGAAGTGGCTGGATGTCGTTTCTTCCATTAATTCTGATTGTTGTCGTTTTCTATTTCTTCTTCATCCGTCCGCAGATGAAAAAATCGAAGGACCAGAAGAAATTCAGAGAGTCTATTCAGAAAGGACAAAAAGTGGTTACCATTGGTGGCATCCATGGCAGAATCGTTGAACTCCAGGAGACTACTGTAACGCTTGAGGTTGAGGGTGACATCCGTTTCCGAATTGAAAAATCCGCTATCGCTTCAAACACATCTGAAACGATCCCTCAAAAGTAGGTTTGACTCTAACTTTCCGCGACGATGAAAGTTGGACTGACAGGAAATATGGGAAGCGGAAAAACCACCGTTTCCTCAATCTTCAGCGCGCTTTACATTCCGGTATTCCATGCAGATGATGAAGCGAAGAGGATGTACCAGCTGGATGAGGTCCGTGAACAGGTTAAAGCCCTTACAGGTCCTGATATCCTTGATCCATCCGGCCAGATCGATCTGAAAATGCTTGGGAATATTGTTTTCTCGGATCCCTACATCCTTCAACGACTGATACAGATTATCCATCCTTTGGTGCGTGAAGAATTCCGGAAATGGGTACTCCGTTATCCCGAATCCCCGTATATCATCCATGAAGCTGCCATTATTTTTGAAAGTGAATTCAGGGATGAGTACGACCTGGTGATCAATGTCTCCTGTCCGGAAAAGATCGCTATGGAACGAATCAAAAAACGGGATCATCTCTCAGAGGAAAAAATCAGGGAGCGTACCCGTTTTCAGATGGAGGATGCGAAGAAAGCTTCGCTTTCTGACTTTGTCATCGTAAATGACGGAAAAACGCTCGTAATCCCCCAGGTGCTGAAGATCCATGAGGAGCTATTACAACGTTCCGCGTAAGGCTACGATAAAGTTCCTGCCCGGCGAGCTGATCCCTGAGGCAAATTTGCGGTAGTTCTGATCCAGGATATTCTCCACACCTCCTTCGATATTCAGATAACGATTTACCTGATAGCTCAGTTTCAGGTTCAATGTATACCATGCCGGCATCCCATCGGGGGTGGCATATGCCTGATTGTCTTCTCCGGATGGACTGTAATCCTGTATTCGCTTCCAGCTATTATAATGTATGGAGAAATCTCCCTTGAAGCGTTTCATCTCCACTTTAAAAGAGGTCATCCCAAAAAGTGGCGGGATGTGATCCAGCGGGACATTGTTTTTTCTCACTCTGCCATAGGTATAAGTCAGGTTACTGGTAATGGCGAATGTCTTTGTCACCTGTGCCCGTATACTGCCCTGCGCCCCACAGATAAAGGCCTGCCCGGTATTGGTATTGGCCTGGACCTGGCAGAGTACTCCATCAAACATGATCGAATCCTTACCATTATAACTAAACGGCCTTAGTACAATAGCATCCTGCAGCCATGTGTAATATCCTGTTAGTTCGATCTTGAATTTCTTGATGAAGGTTTTAGCGATGGAGAGTTCCAGGTTATAAGCATATTCGGGCTTCAATGCAGGGTTTGGAACAATCAGAACCTGATCCTGGCTGTTTGAATCATTCACTTTCCCGATATCATCGATGTTGGGTGCGCGGAATCCTGATGAACCGATCGCAGAGAATTTCCAATTGAATCCCGGGTTAGCTACCAGGCCGAGATATCCGTTGAGAGCATGGTTGTGATGTTTCACATCCTGCCCGAACGGAAACTTCATGATGTTCATCATCGTATCAGACCAGGCTGCTTCCAGAGAGACATATGTATAACGCAGGCCCTGGGAGAAGGAGAACACCTTGTTGATTTTCCAGAGATTGGAGAGATATGCAGAGATCGATAATGTCTGTGCCCGCTGATCCGGGTAACGGGATGGAACATCATGGTAGATGTTTCCATTGGTAATATCTTCCCGGTATCCACCCGAGCCCACATAATTGAAATCGGAGGAGAGGCCATACCGGAACTCATCTTTTGGCGATAGCTTTTTCTTGAAATCAGCCATAACCGAGATCACATTAACCGTTTCCAGGTTAAAAAGCCTGTTGTTGTTCCCGAATTTACGCTTGATGCGGTCTTCCTTGATCCGCTGATAAGCCACGATGAGGTTTGCAAAATCATACATGACATTGGTATAGGAGTGAGTAGCTTTGAAGGATGCAAAAAGCCTCTCCTGAGGACCATAATACCACTGCGCATACTTCAACTTACCTTTGATTATATCTGTCAGGCGGTCATATCGGGGAACGTCACTGGAATTGGAATATTGAAAGTTGAGCGTTAGCCTGATATCATTCGAAGGTGCAAATAGGACTTTCTGCAAGAGGCTGTATTGACTGTAACCGGAAGGCCTCTGCACCCATGGTTTGTCATTAACAACCATGCTATCCTGATCCTTGATTCGCTCTGCATAAAAAAACCGTTCACCAAAGGTTCCATAAAACGGGTTTCGTGTTCGTCCCTCTCGCAGATTATCAAAATCGCTGTAAGTAAATGCTGACAGAAATCCCCACTTCTTCAGGCCTATATTCAGCCTGAAACCACCGGTTTTCTCAAGGTTAGCTGAGGCAAAACGCACATACGCCTGTCCCCGGATCAATGGTTTCTGCTCATCTGACAAAACCGGATCGAACGTTTGCATACTGATCACACCACCTAACGCATCGCTGCCATAGATGACGGATCCGGGGCCAAAAAGAATCTCTATAGAACTCAACAAGCTGGGATCAACAGTGATCACATTTTGCAGGTGACCTCCACGATAGATCGCATTGTTCAGGCGCACACCGTCAAGCACAAGCAGGACCCGGTTTGCTTCGAGTCCACGGAGAACCGGGCTCCCCCCTCCCATCTGGCTTTGCTGAACAAAGACCTCCCCGGTCTGCTCCAGCATCTGGGCTGCAGTCTGGGGATTTTCAAACTGGATATCCTTAGCAGAAATCGACTCAATCTTGTAGGGAAGATCCGATTTTTTCTCCCTTGTTCTGGAAGCGGAGATAACAAACTCATCGAGACGGATGATATGGTCAGTCAGGTAAACGATTCCACCAGTTTGCATCACATGCTCTTTGGTAGTAATATATGGCTGAAAAGCTATATGAGTAAAAAAGAGGGAATCTGAATCGGAGAATTCCGACAAGTCGGCTTCCCCCCTGAAGTTTGTCACAACCAGGAAATTGTTATTGTGATTAGTAATCGATACCTGGTCGATCGGTTGGAGGTCGGATTTATCCAGTACGGTAATTTGCTGTCCGTGCAACGATAGAGAAAGTACTCCAAGTAAATATATCAGGAGGGAGATGAAACGCATTGTCAACACTTTTATTTACATCAAACATACGTTGAACGAATCTGCAAAAATAGTGTAAAAGAATTTCCCGGAAACACAGATCGTCGTTTTTCCATATCTTTGTGATTACTGTCCATGGAATTGATCAAAATCTCAGCCGTATCTTACCTGAATACATTTCCGTTCGTATTTGGGATCAAAACGAGCGGGAAACTGGATGACATCGAACTTCAGCTCGACATTCCTTCGATCTGTGCCGAGAAATTAAAAAACAACATTGTCGACCTGGCACTGGTCCCGGTTGGTGCGATTCCGGATCTGGATGACCCTCATTTTGTATCCGACTACTGCATTGGAGCAGAGAGTAACGTAAAAACGGTAGTTCTGCTCAGCCACAAGCCCCTTGAAGAGATCACTGAGATCGCTCTCGACTTCGACTCCAGAACGAGTATACAACTGGTGAAAGTACTGGCCGGAAAATTCTGGGAGATCCGGCCTAGCTGGAGGAACCTTGGGCCGGAGGAGGCGGAAATGAACAAGGATATTGAGACCCTGGTAGCGATAGGCGACAAGACATTCAGGCTTGCCTCCCAATTTCCTTATGTTTATGATCTCGCCGGAGAATGGATCCGTTTTACATCCCTCCCCTTTGTATTCGCGGTCTGGCTGGCCAATAAGCCCTTGCCCGAAGGATTTCTCGTCAATTTCAACAAGGCCCTGGAATACGGGATCCAGAACAAAGAGGAGATCCCTGATTTCTTCTCTGATAAAATCCCTCCCGGCTTAGATGCAATCCGGTATCTGAAAGAGAACATTTCATACGATTTTGATGAACGCAAGAAAGAAGGGATGAAATTGTTCTTGGATTTGGTCAGAGAGTTGTGAATCAGGGTTGAGAGACGAAGGTTGAGGGACGAGAATTGAGGTTCAAAATTCAAGACTCAAGGTTCAAGATGATTTTTTTTCAAAAATTTGTATAACCTTTTGCATTTTTCTGGATTAAGGGGAAATTAATTGCTATGAAGGAAGAAAGCATTATTCAAAAAAAATCATTCGCTTTTGCTATTGAAATTTATCATTTGAGCAAACAATTGGTTGCAAAAAAGCAATTTAGCATAGCTGATCAAATTCTCCGATCAGGAACATCAATTGGTGCAAATGTTGAAGAAGGCCATGGCGGTCATTCTTTAAAAGAGTTTTCTCTACGCATATCTACTGCATATAAAGAAGCTGGAGAGACACGGTATTGGCTAAAACTATTAATGGCAACTGGTAGTCTATCTGAAGATCAAGCTGGGAAACTAAGAACCTTGAGCCTTGAACCTTGAACTTTGAACCTTATCTCTTAGCAGGAAATCCCCGCTTCTTCGCCATATCCTCCATCCGTTTCGAAAAGCCGGATTTTTTTCGGGTTTTCTTTTTGTTGGCTTCGATCTGAGCGTGAAGCTTTTTCTCGTTAATCGTAGCTCTGATCAGATAGATCTGGCCAAAGGTGATCACATTTGCCAGCAGGTAATAATAACTCAAACCTGATGAGTAGTCGTTGAACCAGAAGAGAAACATGATCGGCATCAGGTACATCATCGTCTTCATACCCGGCATCTGCTGCTGGGTTCCCGTCATCATCTGGCTGTTGACATGTGTATAAAGGATACTGGATAAGGTCATAAGCAGAGCGAAGAGACTCACATGGTCGCCATAAAACGGGATGCTGAATCCATCAGGGAAGGTCCAGATGGAGTCGTATGAGGAGAGGTCTGTCGCCCACAGAAAAGCTTGCTGCCTTAACTCGATCGAAGAGGGAAAAAAGCGGAAGAGAGCGATCAGTATAGGGAACTGCAGCAGCATTGGGATACAGCCTGCAAGAGGGTTTACACCGGCCCGTTTGTAGAGGTCCATCGTAGCTTGCTGCTTTTTCATCGCATCTTTCTTATCCGGAAACTTTTTAGTGATCACATCAATATCGGGTTTCAGCACACGCATCTTGGCGGAAGACTTGTATGTTTTGAAGGCGATCGGAAAGAGGATGATCTTCAGCATGATGGTGAGGATCAGGATGATGATCCCATAGTTCCATCCCAGGTTGCCAAAGAACGTGAAGATGGGGAGCACTGCATACTGGTTGATCCAGGCCATGAGGAAGAAGCTCCATCCAAGAGGAATCTGCCTCTCCAGGTCAAGGTCATAGCTCTTCAGAGTATAGTACTTATTCGGTCCGATGTAAATTCTCATCGGAATCTCTTTCGTTTCTCTGGGCGAAAACGGAATACCGATTTCCGCCTCCATTGTTTTCAGGTAATCGCCTTCAAACGGCAAGGTCACCGTCAGAATCCTCGGTTCCGAAAAATAGGTATCTGAGATTAGCGTAGTTGTAAAAAATTGCTGTTTAAATGAGATCCAACGAACCCGTTCATTTTTAAGGAACTTCTCATCGTCACTCGTCTCACTCAGATAATCGACTTTGTCTTCCAGGTACTTATAGTATACCGTGGTGTTCATTTGTTCCATCTTGAGGCTCTTCTCCTGGCGGGTCAGATTCTCTTTCCAGTTCAGTACCAGGTAGTTCGTTGAAGGATCCATCACATTCTCCATCTCTACGAAATTCAGTTGGTATCCGATCATATATTTATCCCCATGAATAGTAAAGAGATATTCGATGTATTTGTGTCGGTTGAAGCCGCTCTCTCCGGCATCCGGATATAGACGCATGGAAAATTGAAGGGAGTCGGAGCCAGTTACAACCATCAAGTCTTTTCCTTCAAATTCGATATCTGACCAGAAGGGTTGGAAATAGAGGCGGTCGGTGTTGATCAGACGGTTGCCTGAGAAAAATGAGAATCCAAAATGAAGGGAATCGCTGTTAAGCAATATTGTTGGATTCTTTTCCCAGGTTTTGTACTCTTTCAATTCAACCTCTTCAATTCGCCCTCCTTTGGTGGAGATATGGAGTTTGAGCAGATCGCTCTCTATAGTGAAATATTTATCCTCACCAACAGCTGAGTTGGCAAATAGTCCCAGCTGATCTCTCATCTCCATCTGTGTGAGCGATGCGTCGTCTATCACTTCTCCCTGCGCTTCCATCTCCCGGGCTTGTTTCAGCTCGTCCAATACTTCCTGTTTCGCATGTGCGCGGGTAATCGAATCCCGTCGGTCCTTCATCACAAGTGTTAGGGAATCGGATTTCTGTTTCTGAAGAGCTTTCTCCTCATCAGAGGGAGACATGAAATAGGAGTAGGCGATGAAAATACCAAAGATAAGTATGAGTCCGATGATCGTGTTTCTGTTCATAATTAACCTGCTTTATTTGGCTTCTGAGGCATGATCGATAGCCGCTTTGATAAAACTGACAAAGATCGGATGAGGATTGGTCACGGTGCTTTTAAACTCTGGGTGAAATTGCACCCCTGCGAACCATGGGTGGCCTTTCAACTCAATGATCTCTACCAGATTATCTTTGTCATTGATCCCGGCCGGGATCATACCTGCTTGAGTATATACTTCTTTGAACTTGTTATTAAATTCATACCTGTGACGATGCCTTTCTGAGATTTTCTCTTTGCCGTAGATCTTGTGAATAGTTGAGTCTTTGACCAATCGGCAAGGATAGGCTCCCAGCCTCATCGTACCTCCCAGACCTGAAATCTTTTTCTGTTCTTCCATCATGTCGATGACCGGATAGGGTGTGGAGGCATCAAACTCTGTTGAATGTGCTCCTTTGTAGCCCAGTACATTCCGTCCAAATTCTATCACTGCACACTGCATCCCCAGGCATATACCCAGGAACGGGATGTTATTCTCACGGGCAAATCTGACGGCAGTGATCTTGCCTTCAACCCCACGCTCCCCGAAACCCGGAGCTACCAGGATTCCGTCAAGGCCTGCGAACTTCTCTTTTACATTGTCTTCATCGATAAATTCAGAGTGGATGGAGGTGATATTCACTTTGCACTCATTGGCCGTTCCGGCATGCGTAAACGATTCATTAATAGACTTATATGCATCTCTCAGCTCCACATATTTTCCAATCAAACCAATGTTTACTTCATGAATAGGATTTTTCAACTTATCCAGGAACTTCTCCCAGCTTTCCAGGTCCGGAACCTTGTCATTCTCCATATCTGTCATCCTGAGAATCTCCTGGTCCAGGTTCTCCTCCTTCATCAGGATGGGGACATCGTATATAGTTTTTGCATCGATGCATTCGATGACACAGGATGGGGTAACGTTACAAAAGAGGGCAATTTTGTTCCGAAGTCCTTCATTCAGGTGTTTCTCCGTTCTACAAACAATAATATCAGGTTGAACCCCCTGCTCCTGAAGCAACTTTACAGAATGTTGTGTTGGTTTAGTCTTTAGTTCACCGGCAGATGCCAGATACGGAACCAGGGTCAGGTGAACAACCAGGCTGCTACTGCCAAGCTCCCACCTCAGCTGACGAACAGATTCGATGAAGGGCAGGGATTCAATATCCCCCACGGTCCCTCCTATCTCAGTAATCATAAAGTCGAAATTACCTTCATTTGCCAACATCTTAATTCGATGTTTGATCTCATCTGTAACATGAGGAATGACCTGAACCGTCTCCCCAAGGTACTCCCCTTTTCGCTCTTTATTGATTACAGATTGATAAATGACACCGGTTGTTACATTGTTTGCTTGTGATGTAGGAATGCTGGTAAATCGTTCGTAGTGTCCCAGATCCAGATCTGTTTCTGCCCCGTCGTCGGTGACAAAACATTCACCATGTTCGTAAGGATTCAATGTGCCCGGATCAATATTGATATACGGATCAAGCTTTTGGATAGCAACGGAAAAACTCCTCGAAACCAATAATTTTGCGATAGATGATGAGATGATTCCTTTTCCCAATGAAGAGGCAACACCACCAGTGACAAAAATAAACTTGGTTTTAGGCATGAATGAAATACAAATTTGGAGGTTCGTGCAAAGGTAATCCTTTTTCACAAAATTCCCAGCTACCCAGCCACTGTGATACGTCGCTTGATAGCCAGAATTTCAGAAGCGATCTCCTCAATTGCCTTTGAGGTTACGGTAACGACAGGCCATTCATTCATGGCAAACAGGTTGTTTGAATTGTTCAACTCTTTCTTAACATTTTCGATAGAAGCATACTCCCCTCCGCCTCCTCCAAGATAGAGTTGTCTGAACGACCGTAACGAAGCAAGGTCTGTCGCTTCGGTTGTTAACCCAAATACTTTACCGACGGGTAACTCCGCAAGGATTTCAGGAGGATCCACTCCAAGAATCACAGGATAATTAGCAGCAAACCACCCTTTGAATGCCAGGTAAACACAGAGGGGGGTTTTAAATGTCCGGGATACGCCAACCAGAATGATCTCGGCTTTGTCATATTCAAAGTAGCGTTGACCATCGTCATGACTGAAAGCAAATTGCAGGGCGTCGATCCGTTTGAAGTACTCTTTATTAAATTTGTGGGAAAGGCCCGGTTGCTGGGTCGGGACATTTGAAAAATGGAGAGATAACCGGCTTAGCATTGGGCCCATGAGGTCAATGGCATCGATGTTTTGAACCCGTGTTAATCTCAACACACTGTCTCGAAGTGCCTGAGATACAAGGGTATGAACAATTATTCCATCCGCCGCTTTGATCTCCGGCATAAGTTCTTTCAGTTGTGCTTCTTCCAGTACCTGTTTTTTAATGATTATATCAACCTGCATTCCTGGAAATTGTGTCAGCGCCGACCTCAATGTCCGCTCCGCTGTGAGTCCGGTTCCGTCTGAAATGATGAAAATTGTCTTCATAAAAATAAACTCTCATGCGAAGCTAATATTTTTTTTTAGCTATTGGATAAATCTGTAATTTTACAGTCACAAAACTTGAATAAAAAACTAAAATCACTATCAATGGGAACGATAAAAGTTGGAATTAACGGATTTGGACGTATTGGACGTTTAACCTACAGAGCATTACTCACCAAACCGAATGTTGACATAATTGCGATCAATGATCTCACCGATGCCAATACACTGGCACATCTCTTTAAATATGATTCTGTACACGGAAAATTCCCGGGCACGGTAGTTGTGCAAGGCGATGCTCTGGTCATAGACGGAAAGCCCATGCGGGTAATGGCAGAGAGGGACCCCGCTAACTTGCCCTGGGGTGATCTTGAGGTGGAGGTTGTGATTGAATCAACCGGCATTTTTCGTAACAGGGAAAAAATAGGAAAACACATTGCTGCCGGAGCTAAAAAAGTTCTCCTCTCGGTTCCTGCCGACAAGCCTGAAGATGTTGACCTGACAGTGGTATTGGGTGTCAATGACAATTTGATCCGACCTGACATGCAATTTATCTCCAATGCATCGTGCACCACAAACTGCCTCGCTCCTGTTGCCAAAGTGCTGAATGACAATTTCAGGATCGTTAAGGGATTGATGAACACCATTCACTCCTATACCAATGACCAGATCATCCTGGATGCTCCCCATAAAGATCTCCGCCGTGCACGTGCCGCTGCCATGTCGATGATCCCGACCAAAACCGGTGCTGCCAAAGCAATCGGACTTGTGATCCCGGCGCTGGAGGGGAAACTCGATGGTTTTGCTATCAGGGTTCCTACCCCGGACGGATCGATGGTAGACCTAACCTGTGAACTGGCCCAGGAGGTAAAGACCGATGAGATCAATGCGGCTATGAGAAACGCTGCTGAAGGTGGTATGAAAGGGATCCTGGAGTATCTGACAGATCCACTTGTAAGTGTGGATATCGTTGGAAACACACACTCTTCAATCTATGACTCCCTGATGACAAAAGTGATTGGCGGAAATCTGGTCAAGATTATAGCCTGGTACGACAATGAGGTAGGCTATTCACACCGGATGGCTGATCTGGTTGAGCGGGTTGCCGGCTAAGCCTGCCCCGAATCGCCATCAGCTACCTCTCTCTTCTCAAAAAAGGCTTTGGCCTTGAATCATAAATAACTTTCTGGTTAGGGGTCAGTTGATCCCTCACAGCACGATGGTATGTCACCTGTTGTTTCAGCATCTTCGAATTCAGGCTTCCGAGCTGATCAATGGTGGTGTTAACATCCTTCATATCCAGGTCATCGGATGAGAGCAGGGTAACCAGATGAGCATGCTTCTCCCTGATTTTATTTTTCAGTTGGGTCATCGCTTTCATGTTCTTCAGCTTCTCTTTCTTGATCGATTTTTTTTGAGTTTCAGTAAGGTTAGGCAGGTCAGCCCAATGAGGCTTTTGCCTGGTCATTTCGCGATTACGCATGGGAGAACGATGCATGTTTCGATTCATCTTGGGTGGAGGTGGAACATTTTTCTCATACTTGGGTGGGGGTGGTGGTGTTGGTTTCGCATCCTGGGCGTTCACCCCGATGGTTGCAGTTGCAAACAGGGCTATCATAGCAACTGTGAGCATGAATTTTCTTGTTTTCATTTGTTTTAGTATTTAGGGTTATCAATTGGATCTCTTTAATCGTTTAGCTCTTCTCTTGTCGGGTGGACGTCTCTGAATCAGCTGCTCCGAAGGCACGGGCTCAGGCATCGCCATACGACGTAACATCTGACGAAAGATTCCGGGAAACCGGGTGCGCTGCTTCGGAGTACATGCCCGACGCAACTCCATAAAATAAGCTATCGTAATTCGCTCCAGCCGGGCTTGTTGCATACCTATGGTATCCGTAAGCTGGATGATATATGTGGAATCCGGATCCTGCTCCGACAACAAGTCGAACATCATCCGCTTGTCGTGGTAATACTGGCGCAGGATTTTTCCTGATCTGCGCATAAAACGGCTCGAAGCCTCTTTAAAATAGCTTTGTTGTTCCTTTGTCAGCTTCAGGTCAAAAGCCATAACTGCCTGTATACTTGGTGGTGGCGGTGGAGGTGGTGGCGGCGGAACCATTTCTCCTTCCAGGCTTGTTCTCCAGAATCCCCAAACCAGGGCAAGTACAGTGACATTTAATGCGACCAGGATAATGATGACAGTAAATAGCACCCGTGCCTGTGTGAAATAATTCATTGCTTATTCTTTAATTTGAGTATATACCTGATATTGGCCTGGATCAACAAAGTAAACCATCTCCATGCTCTCCTGATTCGCTACTGCATCTTTCCCGAATAAGTAAGAGCGAACACCCAGTCCGATCGAGACAAGGTTGATGGCAAACAACAGCACCAGAAGAATTACAACCGGATGATTGCGAATGTATCCGGAAACTAACCGTTGCCTTGGAGGATGCTGGTTTAAGCGGAGCATGACACGATCCAGAAAAGACTCTCCGGCATCCAGCCTTGGCTGGCCGCTCTTCATCTCGATAATGTTCATAATCTCTTGATCCAGTGAACTCATTTGCTCTATTCTATATTATTTGACGATCATTTTGTATCAACCATGCGGTGAATCACGTCAATTCTACCGTAACCGTTTTTCAAGCTGCTGATAAAGATTGGCTTTTGCCCTGTGCAATAGTGACTCAACGGCCGCTACACTCGTATTCATGATCTCTGCTATCTTGGCTGAAGGGCACTCCTCGAACTTTTGCAATGTAATTGCGATCCGTTGGTTTTTCGGGAGTCGAGCTATCGCTTCTCTCAACAATACAAATCTCTCCTTCTCCTCCAGTTGTGCATGTGGATTATCGACCCGAGCTGCCAAATCCACCTGATCCGTTGCATCCAGTTTACCAACTCGCATATGAATCCCAAATCGTTTCTTGCGATTTTTCCTAAGGATGAAATCCAGTGACTTATTTACTGCAATCCGGTATAACCATGTCCCCAATCCGGATTCCTCCCTGAATTTACGAATGGAGTGGTAGACCTCAACAAAGACTTCCTGAGCCAGGTCCCTGGCATCCTCTTTATCGTGAACGAATCCGAAACATGTGTTCACTACCTGATCCTGATACTGTTTCACCAATACAGAAAAAGCCTCTTCATTCTGTTGCTTCAGGTTCTGTATCAATTCGGATTCAGTCATAAAGTCCGTGTATTCCATGTTTGATCCACCTGTTCTGATCAGGTTAACTGACGACTGAGGATCTTTAGTTATTGGACGTCAAAAGTTACAAAATCCTGTGGCAATGGGCAATTATTAGGATATACCTGTTGGATA
>JACNKI010000149.1 GCA_014382125.1 Bacteroidota bacterium
TTGGGGTGCTTCCTGTAGAGCTGAATGGAATCGGGATAAAGTGGATTGTCTACATATTCCCGATAGGCCTCGTCAAGCACAACAAGGATTTCAGGCGAAATCTTGAGTAGAAATTCCGCAATTTCATCATGCGTGAACATGGTGCCGGTTGGATTATTGGGATTTGCCAAAAAGATTAGCCTGGTTTTCTCATCACAACACTGGGCTATCTTTTCAAGACTGATAGAATAATCTTCCATAGAGGCCAGCCGGCATTCTTTGTCATTTATGGCTGCGCAAAGCTTGTATGCAACAAAGGATATCTCGGGGGCGACCATGTTTTCCCCGTTGGCCATCATTCGTTTAATGAGGGAGTCAATGATGGTACCCGATCCGTTTGAAACAATGACCTCCTTCGGGGATACCATATTATTTTCTGCAAGCTTTTCTTTTAGTTCATTCAACACCACATCAGGATACAACGATATCTTGTGGATATTTTTCAGTATCGCCTCAGTAGCTATTGGAGAAGGGCCGTATGGGTTTTCATTTTGTGCAAGCCTGTTGATCTGGCTTTCGTAAGTTAGATTTTCGTATAATGTGGATTCCTTTTTCTTCATCTCTTTAGCTTATTCAAAAATGGATCTGGCAGTGTTGAAAAGAACTTCTTTGCGATACCAGGCGCTGGCACGAAGGTCATCTATAGGGGAGGCTGCCTGTTGAATCAGTTCAGCCACCTTAAGTCGGTCGTCCTCAGTAAGGTTGTTAACATTCCGTTTTATCAGGAATGCAGCAGCTTTACTGCAAAAGATCACAGTAGGCGCTACAGCCCCAATAGCAATCCCGGCCTGGATCACCTTTCCGTCTGCCTCTACCTGGAAGTGATATCCAATGGAAACAATGGAGCACTCCATAGCAGATCTTTTCCCAATTTTAATGAATCCTGATTTGAGCGTTTTACGTTGATTGACCGGAATGGAAATGCTCTTCAATACTTCGCTTTTTTGTAAGGATGTTTTACCCGGACCTCTGAAAAATCCGCTGAGAGCTTCGTGACGGATCTTGCCTTCCATATCCATGATTTCGCACGTTGCTTTCAGTGCTACCAGGGCACAGGACAGATCCCCTGATGGAGAGGCCTGGCAAATATTGCCTCCGATGGTAGCCACTTCCCTGATTTGTCCGGAAGCCAGTGATAGGGCTGCCTGTTGGAGTACGGGAAAGTTTTGCTGGATAGCGGAGTTCTTGCTGATTTGCGCTACAGTTACCAGGGCACCGACTCGGAATTCAGTGGGATTAAAGCTCATGCCCGAAAACTCTTCATCCTCCAGCTGCGAAAGGTTGATCAGGGTCAGTTCCGCCTGATCAGAATTTTTCAACTCGATCAGCAGGTCAGTAAAGCCTGCTCCCAGCCTGAAATTCGCAGACTGATGCTTGCGAAGGCTCTGCACTAATTCCTCCCTGGTAACCGGGCTTTCTATATCGAAATTCATACCTTCTGAGAATTTGCAGGTTCATGTTGTTTTTTTTCACTCCAGGCCTTCAATACTTTCTCAGGACTCAGCGGGAGTGATCGAAATTCTATACCCAGTGCATCAGAAACGGCATTGGCAATGGCTGCAGCTGATGGAATCAGTGGAGCCTCCCCTGCACCTTTGGATCCGTATGGACCTGCCTCATCCAATGTTTCAACGGGGTAAAAATGAATATCCGGCATATCCACAGCCGTAAGTAACTTGTACTCATGGAAGCTGGGATTTTGTAACCGGCCCTCTTTATAGATCATCTCTTCTGTGAGCGCGTACCCAATTCCGATTGCCAATCCTCCTTCAATCTGCCCTTGCAAACCGACCGGATTAAGAACCCTCCCAACATCCTGACTCACATACACATCCAGTACTTTCACATTTCCTGTATAGGTATCTACTTCTACTTCAGCAACCTGGGAAGCAAACGCATAATTCCCTGATACATCCCCCATGAAGTTTTTGTCCTGGAAACTACTTTCCGGTTCATAAAAATAATCCACCACGCATAATTCGTTGGGAGAGCCAAAATGCATCTCCCTGGCTACCTTGTCAATTTTAATCTCTTTTTGATCTGCCTTGATGAAACCGTTTTCATAAATAAAATCATCAGATTCACAATCCAGAAGTCTGGCCGCTTTGTCATTCAGTTTTTCCTTGAGCAAACGAATGGCTCCCAACAGTGAGTTGCCGGCCACAAAACTGGTACGGGACGCATGAACTCCAACATCCCAGGGTTTTACATCCGTATCGGTGTTGATGACTTTGATCTTCTGCATAGGAACCCCAAGTTCTTCACAAGCGATCATGGCCAATACCGTTTCCGATCCCTGACCTATTTCGCTGGAGCCGGTGATGATGGTGAGGTAGCCAAAGTGGTCCAGTTTGAGGCGTGTACCACAACCGTCAGAGCGGTATATTTTAGCCCCGCCTCCCACATGAAGCATGGAGGCTATCCCTGCACCTCTTCGGTAGCGTCCGGATTGTTTCTCTTTGCTTTTCCTTCTGTAATGACTCGTTTCAAGCACTTTCATCAAAGCCGGTTTAGCACCACAGGTCTTAAAATGCAGACCCTGGCCGGTGACTTCTCCCGGATAATTGGCATTAATCAACCTGATCTCATCTTTACCAATTCCCAGTTCTTCCGCCATCAGGTCAATATTTCGTTCAACAGAAAATGTAGCCTGTGGATTACCATATCCTCTGAATGAGCCGGCAAAGGGATTATTGGTGTAGATGGCTTTCGCCTGAAACAGACAGGCAGGCACCTGGTAAAGCGAAGAATA
>JACNKI010000004.1 GCA_014382125.1 Bacteroidota bacterium
TTCGCCGGGAGGTATTCCGTTGTATTTTGGCATTGTTGAAGAAGGTTTGTTTGTATTAGCTGTACCCAACAATAATTTAGAACATTTTATCGGGTATAAATTGATTTCGGTTGAAGGATTATCTCTAAACGAACTTGTTGAAAGATGCAATAAATTCATGGGAGCTGATAACAACTACTTGCTTCTGAGAAATTTAGCAGGAACCGGGAAATTGTGGTATAGATCTGATTTGCAAGCGTTGATCCCTGAGTGGAAAAACAAATAAATGTTTTACTCCAAGATTAATTTATCTGTTGCACTTACTAATTGAATTTACAAAGTTGCTCTTACTCAAACATTCAAAAACGAACTTGAATCCGGCAACTATAATAACTATTATCTCCCCGAAAATATCCTGGTGATTTGTGGTCCCAACACCTTCAGCAGCGGATACACACTGATGTATTATTTATACAGAGCAGGAGCAAAGATTGTGGGAACACCATCGAGTCAGGCTGGAAATTGCTATGGTGATGTGTTAAGTTTTAAATTAAAAAATTCAGGTTTATCAGGCAATGTATCGCATAAACAGTTTTTGTATTTTCCTGAAGACAAGGCTTTGGGCAAAATTCTCACACCTCACTACCAGATCACTTACGACAAAATCAAATCCTGCAATTTTGATTTGAACTCAGAGATTTTATATGCCTTAGAGTTGTTGAAGGCAAGATAAGGGATTCTCGATGCTCGATACTCGGTGCTCGATGCTCGATACTCGATGCTCGATGCTCGATGCTCGTTATCGGATACCTGGTTAAGTTTCGCTGATGGAGTCTTCGCTACTACAGGATTTTATGCAAGTGGTTTATTTCACGATCAAGCGGCTTGTTAACCTCCCTTTATCTGTTATTGCCCTGATAAGATAGATCCCGGTATTGTATGCCGAGGTATTGATCGTGGTTGTATAGTTGTCACTTTTCAGATGATCGACTACTTGTCCTGTGCTGTTCATGACCCATATTTCCTGCATTTTATCCTTGCATCCGATCCTGACGGAGGTAGTTGCAGGATTAGGATATACAAGCATATCTGATTGCTCCATTGTTACCAAAGTGGTTCCAGTGGTTCCCAGGAGCCAGGCAATGGATTTATCCAGTACTTCTTTCAGGTCGTTGGAATCCTGAATGGCGGCATATGAAACGGTTGAGAAGATAGTCCTGAATGTTCCGGAATTCCATTGAGTAGCGCCATAGCCAAGCGGATCAGGGTAGATGACTTCCATCATATTGTCTCCCAGGGTCTGCAGGATGCCATCTATAAAAAGCCCGTCTTTGTCATCTTCCGTATAGATATCAAATATGGTGAAAGGAACTCCTGCAATACAGGAACCATCAACACCCACGATATTCCCTGTGTCGGATCTTATTTCCCAGACATCCTGTTCTACTTCCACAAGACCCAGGCCATCATTAGGAAAGCTTCCCGCTGTGAATGTTGTCACACCGTTATATTTGTCCCAAAGAAAATCCTGGGATGAAAGCAACAGGTTTCCACCGTAGAGGGTAAGGTAGAGCAAGATTTCATATTCATCGTTATCGGTGAGGGTTTCACCATCAGACCAGACTTCACCTGTGAACCAGAAAGCAATATTATAAGGGGCCATGGTAGCTGCATCCGGTCCGTCATTGGCCAGATCGGTTACTTCGATATAGTCATACGTGTATCCCAGTGCATCCAGAGCAGGCTGCAGATATTGCCAGTCATCGGTATAGTCATCAGGATACTGAGTACTTCCATCGCGGTCAACAACAATGATCTGTTGCGCGACACCAAAATTCGCTGTCATCATTAAAAAAATAATGGAGAGCGTGAATAAATGTAATGATTTTTTCATAGGTTTCTAAATTGGTTACTACTACAGGATTGAATTCGAGTACAATATACAAAAAAAAAGCTGTTCGTATACTACTCTGACGAATTATCTAACTTTTCCTTGATAGCAGATTTCGTGAAAGTGGTTTATCTGACTTCCTCATTTTTTGTTCCGCTTCTCCGTGGTGGTCTTATGTTCTTTCTTTTTCCTTGATACCAAAGAACAGGCTTCGCCTTTTATTTGATTAGTCTATCTGACTTTTTCCTTTTTTGTTCCGCTCCACGGCCGCGGAGGCCGAGGCTCCGCAACACGACTGCAACGCTCAATATCTTTCAAAGAACGCTTAGGTTTATAGGCATTCCGCGTTGCTAGGTCGTTTATGCGAAGCCTGTGTTTAAGATTTCTTTCTGCGAAAGGTTTTTGGGCGAGGGAAGAATGCAAAAAAGGCCCACAACATGTGAGCCTTTTCTTTTTGACAGAGTCCCTAATTAAAGGGTTAGTGATTCTTCTGTTTTATTGCCCGGGATGTCGCAGGCGGTGGCGATGATCTTCACGCTGACTTCGGTGACTTTAAAGTCGTCGCCTGCCTGCACGCGGATGATCTCTCCCGCATTTCCGTTATATCCGTCGATGTCGATCTCATCAATCCACGGGTTACGCAGGTAATCGGTCATAGCGACGAGGTAAGGAGATTTCCCATCAACGGCTTTCTCCGTGTAAGCGGAAAGCATCACCGGGTCGAGCAGGATCTGCTTGGCATAATGAGACGCATTAGCGAACCTGCGTCTGACTGCTTGCTGGGCTTCCGTAGCACTGTCGCTGATCCTTACAGGCAGTGCTGCCATGATACTTTTGCCATTTCGAATCCGGAAAACAAACTGGTTTCCGAATTTCCCACTGTAATTTTTCGTGAGAGCATT
>JACNKI010000088.1 GCA_014382125.1 Bacteroidota bacterium
GAGTTACATGGATTCCATCCGATCATTGATCCGGAAAAAAGATCTTGAAATAAAAACGGGAAAAACCTTGAACAAACGGGAGAAAATTATCAATTTTGTTGTGGGGAAAGGATACGAAATCGATCCGGTTCTCCGGATGATGAATGAACTAAAAAAATAGCATGGCAGACAAGGAAGAGATCAAAGATTTGAGTCAACGGGTAGAAGCCCTGAGGAGGTTTCTTTGACATCGAAGCCAAATTAACACAGATTGAAGAAGAAGAGAAGTTAACACACGAACCGACATTCTGGAACAATCCAAAAGAGGCGGAAAAACTCCTTAAATTGATCCAGAAGAAAAAAGCGTGGACAGGTGCATTTCAAAAAACAGCTGCAAGTTTTGAAGACCTGAAAGTGATCTTTGAGTTTTTTGAGGAGGGTGAAGGAAGCGAGAAAGAGGTCGATTTGCATTACCAACAGACCCTGAAGCTCATAGAAGAGCTGGAATTCCGTAATATGTTAAGTGGAGAAGAGGACCCGTTGAATGTCATTCTTCAAATCAACTCAGGAGCCGGTGGTACCGAGAGCCAGGATTGGGCGGCTATGCTGATGAGGATGTACATCCGTTGGGGAGAGTTAAATGGTTACAAAGTGAAAGAGCTCGATTTTCAGGAGGGGGAGGTAGCGGGAATCAAGCAGGTCACGCTCGAAATTGAAGGAGACTACGCATATGGCTATTTAAAGGGTGAAAATGGCGTTCACCGGCTGGTTCGTCTCTCTCCTTTTGATGCGAATCACAAACGTCACACCTCCTTTGCATCTGTTTACGCCTATCCGGAGATCGACGACGACATCGAAATCGAAATCAACCCGGCGGATATCACATGGGACACCTTTCGCGCAAGTGGGCCAGGCGGCCAGAATGTCAATAAAGTGGAGACTGCAGTGCGGTTAAAGCATGAGCCAACCGGCATCATTATCGAATGCCAGGAGACACGATCACAGGGACAGAACAGGGAGAAGGCGATACGCATGTTGAAATCGCAACTCTACGAGATCGAGCTCCGTAAGAAGCGCGAAAAACTGGATGAGATTGAAAGCCACAAGAAACGGATCGAATGGGGAAGCCAGATCCGCAACTATGTCATGCATCCTTACAAGATGGTCAAGGATCTGCGTACCGAGCACGAAACATCGGATGTCCAGGGTGTCATGGATGGCAACCTGAACGACTTCATCAAAGCATACCTCATGGAATTCGGAAGTAAATGATACGGATATATCACAATCCCAGATGTCGCAAGTCCAGAGCAGGGTTGCAATATCTCCGGGAAAAAAATGTACAGTTTGAAACCGTGGAATACTTCAAAGAGCTGTTCACAGTGAAAAAACTGGAAAATCTGCTGGTGAAACTAAACCGGAAGCCTGAAGAATTGATCCGCAAACAGGAGGAGTATTATAAGAAAAACCTGAAGGGCAAGCGATTTAACGATCATGAATGGATCCGGATCATGGTTGATAATCCGAAACTAATCCAGCGACCGATTATAGAGCGGAAGTACAAAGCCGTGATCGGTGATCCGGTCGAAAACATTGAATCTTTTTTATCATAACCTATAAAAATATTTTACCATGAACGTACGAATAGAAACAGACACCATGGGTCAGGTTGAGGTCCCTGCCGCTAAATATTGGGGAGCACAAACGCAACGATCCGTCGGGAACTTTAAAATTGGCGAACCCGGTTCCATGCCCAAAGAGGTCATCCATGGCATGGCTATCCTGAAAAAAGCCGCAGCTATCGTCAACGCTGAACTTGGAGTATTAACAGATGAGAAAAAAAACCTGATTGTTACTGCCTGCGATGAGATCCTAAGTGGAAAACTCGATGATCAGTTTCCGCTGGTGATCTGGCAAACCGGGTCAGGGACACAGACCAACATGAACCTCAATGAGGTGATCGCCAATCGGGGGCATGTCCTTCACGGTGGAAAGCTCGGGGAAAAATCATTCATCCATCCCAATGATGATGTGAACAAAAGCCAGTCGTCGAACGACACCTTCCCAACTGCCATGAGTATCGCCGCTTACAACATGGTTGTCAAAACGACGATTCCGGGAGTAGAGAAATTGAAAGAGGCCTTACAGAAAAAGGCTGAAGAATTTTCAGCTATCGTCAAAACCGGGAGAACCCACCTGATGGATGCAACCCCGTTGACTCTCTGCCAGGAATTCTCTGGCTATGTTTCCCAGCTCGAACATGGTATCAAGGCATTGAAAAATACCCTGCCCCATCTGGCCGAACTGGCGCTGGGTGGAACCGCTGTGGGAACCGGTCTTAACGCCCCTAAAGGATATGATGCCCTTGTTGCCAAAGAGATCGCCAACATCACCGGATTACCCCTTGTTACGGCACCTAATAAATTTGAATCTCTTTCGGCTCACGATGCCATGGTAGAGACATCAGGTGCCTTGAAAACCCTGGCAGTTAGCCTGATGCATATTGCCAGCAACATCAGGCTGTCTGCTTCAGGCCCCCGGTGCGGAATCGGTGAACTGATCCTCCCGGCCAATGAACCCGGCTCCTCTATCATGCCTGGAAAAGTAAATCCAACCCAGCCTGAAGCAATGACCATGGTGTGTGCACAGGTGCTTGGCAATGATGTAGCGGTAAATGTAGGTGGAATCAGCGGCCATTTTCAACTGAATGTATTCAAACCGGTGATGATCAAGAATGTGCTTGAGTCAGCACGTTTGATAGGGGATGCAGCTAATTCTTTTACGGATAACTGCGTGGTTGGAATCCAGCCTCATCTGGAAAACATCAACCACAACCTGAAAAACTCCCTGATGCTGGTTACCTCTCTGAATCCGCATATTGGCTACGAAAATGCTGCTAAGATCGCCAAGAAAGCACACCAGGAGAATACCACCCTCAAGGAGGCTACCCTGGCTTTGGGTCTGCTCACCGAGGAGGAGTTCAATAAAATCGTTGATCCAACGAAAATGACAGGACCTAAGTAAGTGTGAGTTGGTGAACTCGTGAGCTGGTGAGTGAAAAAGTAGAGAATGTGAATTGAAGACTAAAGAGTAGTCTTTAACTTTGGATCTGTTTTTTACTGGGGGAAATAGTCCAGCTTGCTGGGGGTGGTGTCTGCAGTGAGATCTGCTTTGAGGCTATCAAGTATCTGGAAATCCCGGATGACTCCTTTTTCGCGTTCCAACATCTTCCGGGCCTCCAGTACGATCATAGATTCCAGACTCATATTTTCCTCTTTTGCTCGCTTTCGTAATATCCTTAATCCCTCAGGGTTGTTCTGGATCTGCCTTTGAAAGTAGATCATCCGCTCCGTCTCGATATCCTTCTGATCAATAGTATAATCCGGAACAAAAAGCATATCATCTTTCAGGTCGATCATACGGTAGATAAAAGCTTTCCTGACCAGCTCATTCCCTCGCGTAATTTCAATTGTATCGGATGGTTGGATTACGCTGAAGAGATCTCCGTAAAGCTCTTGCGGATTTTTGTAATCATCGCTTAAGGTGATGTAGTAAGCATCTGTCCCGATTGGGAGGTTTCCTCTTTCTTTGTTGATCCAATAATACTTGTGGATTCGGTCAAGAGTCCCCAGTGCATAGACCTGATTTCCGGTTTTGCGTGTGATGTAGTAATCGTAATTGGCTGCAGGAAACCAGCGGAAAGTGAAAATCGGAGCCGGGGTATCAATAAGAAGAAATTGCCGGTCGAATTCGGCGAAAGGAGCAAATTTCTCTCCCAGTTGATTCCAGCCGTACAGGTCGTGAGTAAAATCTCTTCCCATCCATTTCGATAGCGGCATCCATCCAAAACGGATCTGCCCAACTGCCAGCACGATCAATAACAATAGCAGGTATGTCGATATCCGTATGGGTTGGGGAAACAGTTTCCATCGATAGTGCTTTTTGCTTCGTTCCGACAACCAGGCAGCAGCAATTAAAATTAACCCGAAG
Organism: Bacteroidota bacterium; assembly: GCA_014382125.1. Taxonomy (GTDB): domain Bacteria; phylum Bacteroidota; class Bacteroidia; order Bacteroidales; family FEN-979; genus QYOJ01. Next base: position 3,970 of record JACNKI010000088.1, read on the forward strand.
TAAGCAGGTCCGGTCCAGTGAGGTAATGTGCGGGCAAAGAGGGCGAAAATCAGGAACGTGACTATCAGTGGGAGACTGATCCAAAGAATGAGATTGCGATACTCCTTTTTAATAAATTGTTGCCCTTTACTCATCGCAACGAAAGCGATGATAATCAGAACAACGTTGACCGGGTTGTTGTAAAATATCTCCCCGACAATCTCCACGATCAGGAATTCCGGATGGAGCCAGGGACCAGTTTCGGTTATTGTACGCCCGCTATGGTAGATGAAGCTGATGAAGTCGTTGTCGAAGTTCCATAAGATAACCGGAAGAAACATCAATATGATCAGGATAAAGGCATACCAGGTTTCCCGGACAGTCAGCCACTTATTGTTATATTTCAGGATGTAAATAAAAGCTCCGGTCACCAGAAATACCGAATGATATTTCGACAGCAGGGCCAACCCGGCTGTGATCCCTGCATAAAAAATGTAGTTCCGGCTCTTCCGGGAGCACTCTTTGTCGGGAAGTGAGCGAAGCAGGAACCAGAGTGTTAGCAACCAGAAAAGACTCTGCGGGGCATCGGGAAGAATAAATATTCCGCAGAGCACAAATCCGTAAAAAGATGTGGTAAAGAGAAAAGCAGCAAAGAGTCCGGTCCTGTCATCTTTGATAAATGATCCGATCCGGAAAATTATCCAGGTGTTAATGGTACCGGCGACAACAGCTGCCAGGCGGATGAAAAATTCGCTATCCAGTGTGAGGTTCAGGGTGAAGAGTTGGATTACCCATCCGAGTAATGGAGGGTGGTCGAAATGGCTGAGATCGGGATAGAGAGCATAGGTCCAATAGTAGACCTCGTCATAGCCAAACTCAATAAATCCTGCTACAAATCCCCGGATGACAGCTGAAACAATAAGCAGAGTAGCCAGTATCCAGGTTATTCTCCGTTTTTCATCCATCAGGATCGTGCTTTTCTATGTGATTTTTTCCATCGATAGCTGATAACAAGATAGAGTCCAACTGCCAGGGCTCCCAGAGTCAAGATCCGGAAAATCCAGGTACGTTCCCAGTTGATCTTAGCTGTTAGCTTATTGACTGGAGGTGTACCATCGTAACGAAAGACAGGGTTGAGGTAAAATTTCGTGCCCGGGTGTTTCCACTGGCTGAGGAAAACAATGTTGGTGCGGATGTAGGTGTCTTCCGGTTGCAAAATATACCAGGCATCATCTGTTAAATACTGGACTTTTTTCGCCTTTCCATTCTGACCAATGAAGGTGAATTTCATGGCCACCGTGTCTGTTTGTATAAATAAGGTGTCATTACTTATGAAAAGATCCGTGACCTGTGGTACCATTTTCGCCCGTGCCTCTTTCTCTTCAAACGGTTCATGCCACCGCATGTAAATATCGGCACCAAGTGCATTTCCGGTTTTCAGGTTATGTATGATATCTTCGGCATTCCGGGTTGGAGAGTTTACATAGGTGCATCTTCTTCCTACCACGTAAGGATTGTAGATGTTGTGTCCGTCATCGTCACCCAGAATGTAGACTGGTCGGCCGGCCGACAGTGCAGCATCCCACTGTTTAATCGAGTTCCAGTTGTTATTCAGCACCTCAACAAGGTCGTAATTTGAGAGGTATCTCATATCCTTTAGGGTATATCCATTTTCCCAGTCGGGATGTGCCAGTGTGACAATATCGCTGGTAGGACGAAGACGATTGATGATATGCTGCTTGTGATTGATATTCTGAAACAGGGAATAATCAAGCCACGTCACACGTTTAGCCCCGATCAGCAACTGATGTTTTTTCCAGATTCCAAAGCCATGTTCATAGACTGGAATATAATAAGGTGAATCTTTCTGGAATTCGGTAATGTACTGGTAATGTGAAAGAGCTGAAATTGTATATCCCAACTTCTTATACTGCTCATAGCATTCCTGTTCGGTACCTTTTCCGGAGGTAATCCCTCCCCACCGATAGGTATGAAAATGGAAGTTAGCTCTACGCCAGTTATTGGTATCTATGTCATGATAAGGGTTGTACCACTGATCTCCTGAAAAGGGCTCGGGCTCTTGAAAATCATAAATAGGGGCCAGGAAATAGAGGATCGCCTCCACGAGAAGAATGATTCCAAAAAACCAGAGAAGCAGTTTCAGAATCCATTTGAAGATTTTTCGGATAGATCGTTTCATGAAGATAGTCCTATGTTTCAGAGGGCAAAGTTAATACTTTTGAGGTTCAAGGTTCAACGTTCAAAACTCAACGCCTCCGCAGCGTAGCTTTGACGCTCGCGGAAGGTTCAAGAAAAAGACAAATGATCTGGATGCAAATTGCGTGCGGTTAAACTATTGGTTTTTGATATCAGGGTTTGTATATTTGCTTCCCTTATACGAAACAACATCCAGATGAAACAAGCATCCAAGGAAAAAGAGACTCTGGAGCAGGAGCTTTCACGCTTGAGGAAAGAGGTCAGAAAATTGTCAAAAGAGGTTGAACAACTTAACGTGGAACTTCAAAAATCCACACGGAAAAAGAAAGAGATTGAAGAACAAACGCTTGTGTTCAAACGGTTTGCGGAGTCATCTGGTCAGGGATTTGGGATGGCACATCTCGACGGAACTATCACCTATGTGAATCCCGCATTGTGTCGAATTCTGGATGAAGAGAATCAGGAGAATGTTTGCAAAAAGCCCTTTCCCGAATATTATCCGCCCGAAATTCAGAAACGCTTAAAGGAGGAGATCTTACCAACAGTGATGAAAGAGGGGCAATGGACAGGGGAGCTTTCTGTGATCAGCGCCAAAGGGAAGAAGACTCCCACGCTTGAAAATTTCTTCTTACTTCGTGGCCATGATGGAGAGCCCTTATTTTTTGCGGATGTAATCACGGATATTTCAGAACAGAGGGAGATGTCGAGCGTTTTGGTTGCTGAATCAATCCGTGAAAGCGAATTGAATCTGCGTGCTATCCTTGAATCGTCCAAAGAGACGGTTTTCCTGATCGACACTTCCGGCATTATATTAGTTGCCAACGAAACTACAGCTGAACGGCTTGGAAAAAAAGTGGATGACATCATCGGTAAAAACATTATTGACCTGATGCCGGTAGCGTTAAAGGAGCACAGGAAACAAAGGATCGCGGAGGCAATCCGGGAAAAGAAGGTGGTGCGATTTGAAGATCAACGGAACGGAATCTGGCTCGACAGCTATTTATACCCGGTCATTGATGATGGCAACGTAACCCGGCTGGCCGTTATGGCAATTGATATCTCTGAACGAAAAAAGGCAGAACAGTTTTTACGTCAGAACGAAGAGTTGCTACGGAGCATCCTCGAATCAATTGGAACCGGAATATTGGTGGTTAACGATCAGGGGAAGGTGACGCATGTCAATAAAAAATTCTCCAGCTTGTGGAGAATTCCAGAAGAGGTGATGGATTCCAAAGATGATGATCAACTACTCGGTTTTGTATTGGATCAACTGGAAGAGCCGGAACAATTTCTCACAAAAGTAAAGGAGCTTTACCAGACTGACCGGGTCGACAATGATATCCTGAAATTCAAGGATGGACGTTACTTCGAGCGACATTCACACCCTCTTATGTTAGGTAATAAGGTGACGGGAAGAGTATGGGGTTTCCGCGACATCACACAACGAAAGACGATGGAGATAGAGATCAACCGGATCAATGAAGAACTACAAGAGTTAAATGCTGCCAAGGATAAGTTCTTCTCAATCATCGCTCACGATCTGAAGAGTCCTTTTTCCGGCCTCCTCGGGTTGAGCGAAGTGATCGCTGATCCTACTGAAGAACTGACCATCCAGGAGATGCGAAAATACAGCGGACGACTTCATTCACTGTTGAGAAATCAGTTCAACTTGCTGCAGAATCTGCTGGAATGGTCACGGTTGCAACGTGGTGGAATCGAATACAAGCCTGAGAGGCTTAATTTGCGCTCGGAGGTAAGCTTCGTCACCGACCAGCTGGCAGTGAATATCCTTCGGAAGAACCAGGATCTGCTTAATGAAGTCGAACCCCGTATCATCATCCATGCAGATACCGACATGTTACAATCAATTCTCCAGAACATCATATCCAACGCCATCAAATTTACCAACCAGAACGGGAAGATTGTGATCCGTGCGAAAGTCATAGATAAGCTGGTCGAAGTTTCAGTTGAAGACAATGGTGTTGGAATTAGCAGTAACCGACTCTCTACGATCTTCAACCTCGAAGAGGTTAACTCCTCTACCGGTACGGATGGAGAGAAGGGAACCGGACTTGGTCTGCTACTCTGTAAGGAGTTCATCGAGAAACATGGCGGAACGATTCAAGTGGAAAGCGAACCTGGCAAGGGAAGCATATTCAGGTTTACGATTCCGGCTGAATAGATGAACGAGAGACGAGGAATGAGGATTTAGGTTCAAGGTTCAAAGTTCAAGGATCAAAGTATCTAGTTATCCAGTCATCCAGTTATCTAGTTATCCAGATCCTGTTATCTACGAAAAAATCACCCTGACCATATAACCTTTTGGGTGCTTTCCTGATTAAGGGTTAATCATCATTTAATCCTATATCATATGAAAAAATCATTGATTAAATCAGAGTACAAGACCTTGATCTTCGTAATAAGAGGCAAAAAGGTTATGGTTGATGCAGATCTAGCCCATTTGTATGAGATCCCAACAAAAGCCTTAAAACAACAGGTAAAACGTAATATAGACCGATTTCCTGAAGACTTCATGTTTGAGTTAACTTTCAGAGAGAAACTTGAACTGGTCACAAATTGTGACCGGTTAAGCCAGTTGAAACACAGCAATATCAATCCGATAGTTTTTACTGAGCAGGGTGTTGCAATGCTATCATCAGTTCTTAAGTCCTCAAAAGCAGTTCGGATAAACATTGAAATCATTCGTGCGTTTGTAAAATATCGGGCGCTTCTTTCCGAGAATGAAGAACTTCGAAAAGAGATTCAGGAATTAGACAAAAAACTAAATCAAGCTTTTCAATATCTCTTAGAAAAACTGGATGAACTGCATCAAGAAAAGAATGAACCGTTAACCCCTATCGGATACAAAATCAAAGGAAAATAATTCATGTCACTGATGTGAGCCAGAGATGAGGTTCAAGTCTCAGCGCCTCCGCTGAGTAGCTTCAGCTCTAGCGCTTCAATCCTCCAGTAATCCATCGCCTTCAGATAAACAGCGTCTGTATGTTTCAAGTTACCTTGCTTTTCTGTAACTCTTTCCGGTTAGTCGCTTTATTGCCTGAAATTTTATCTTCATAGGGATCTTTCTTATAAAACGCATAGGTAAAGCTAAAATTTTTCTTAGAATTTCATACTTTTATCATGGATTATTTTTGATGAAAGGTTACTATAAAAAACAACTTGCTTCCAGCCGGCTGCAGAAGGTTTACGAACTTTCTACAGCCCGGATCCGGCAATACCTTAAGGCCGAACTGGCTTATGCCCTCAGTTATATTAATCAGGATGATCTGGTTTTGGACCTGGGTTGTGGCTATGGACGGCAGTTCCCCGATCTTTGTAGCAAAGCGGGATTCGTTGTCGGAATCGATTCTTCAGCCGAAAGCCTTGCACTTGGCAAAGCATATCTGAAGGAGCTCTCCAACTTTCTGCTTATCGAGATGAGCGCCCGGAAACTTCTTTTTCCCGATGAATCATTTGACGTTGTGCTATGTCTGCAAAACGGGATCTCAGCGTTTCATATCGATAAACAAAAACTCATCCTTGAAGCGATCAGGGTAACAAAAAGAGGAGGCACGATACTGTTCACAAGCTATTCGAAAAAAATCTGGGAAGAGCGCCTGAAGTGGTTTCAACTCCAGTCAGAAGCCGGATTGCTTGGTCCGATTGATGATGAAAAAACAGGAAATGGAAATATCGTTTGCACGGATGGATTTACAGCTTCTACTGTCGATGAAGAAATGTTCCGGGAACTGATCAACAGAATCCCGGAAATTCATACGTCCATAACCGAAGTTGACAATTCCAGTATTTTCTGTGCGATTAAACGTATCTAGTCCACCTTCTTCCTGCGTTCCTTCTTCTCCGCCTGCGCCCGCTTTTCTTCCAGTCGTTTTTCTTTTGCCTCAGGTGAAAGTTTGGTCGGCTTACGCTTTTTCCGGGGAGTCAGTGCACCTGTCAATAATTCATAAAACTTCTCAATCACCTTCTCCTTATTCTTCAATTGTGTTCTTGAACGCTGTGAAACAAGCACCAGTTCCCCCTCCTGATTGATCTTGTTCACAAGTTTCTCCAGGATGAGTTCTTTCTCTTCCGGGGTGAGTAACAAAGATTTCTTCACATCAAACCGGAGTTCCACTTTAGTGCTGACTTTGTTTACATGTTGTCCGCCCGGACCACTGCTCCTGGAAGCTGAAAAAGAGAATTCAGAAGAAAAATCCCTGCTATTTAGGATATCTATTGGCATTTTCTTGATTGAAATACCCTATAAAATTACAGTTTTCTAATTCAACGTCAATCTTATTCTCCAGCCAATAGAACGCGAATCACACGGATGCCTTCGACAACGCAGATAAACACGGATTTTGCAATTTCCCTTTTTCGCTATTTCGCTATTTTCTTTATCTTTACTCTCTATGCTCGATTACCCAATCATCATCTTCACTGCCGTATTGATCTTTGGATTCGGACTTTTATCCAGAAAATCGGCGAAATCGATGATCACAGCCCCGATGGTTTTTGTGGCTATCGGGCTGATTGCCGGTTTTTCCCAGGTTGATTTCCTGCATGGTGGCATCCGAGCTCCGTTTATTAAGATCATTGCAGAGATTACCCTTGCCCTGATCCTTTTTATCGACGCCTCCACCATCGACACCAAAGCCCTGATCAAAGAGAAGGGATTGCCTTTCCGGCTGCTTTTCATCGGCCTGCCTCTAACCATGATAGCAGGCACCCTGGTTGCCATACCGCTGTTTCCCTCCATGGATATCTGGGCGCTCATGTTGATGGCATTCATCCTCTCCCCTACAGATGCGGCACTCGGACAAGTGGTTCTAACCAGCAAATTAATCCCGGAAAAGATTCGTCAGAGTATCAATGTGGAGAGCGGACTGAATGACGGGATTTCGCTTCCACCCATCCTGGTCTGCCTGGCCTTTCTTTCTACATCAGCAACCACACATACTGAAACACATTACTGGATCATTTTTACATTAAAACAGTTGCTCCTGGGGCCTGTTATCGGAGCCATGGTTGGCTGGGCTGGCGGGTGGCTGGTGGATCATGCATCGAAACGAGGCTGGATGAGTCCAGTCTTCCAGCGCTTGTCGTCCCTATGCCTGGCTATCCTGGCTTTTTCCGTAGCAGAGATGATCCATGGAAACGGATTTATTGCAGCTTTTTTCGCAGGCCTGTTCCTGAACACACACACCGGTACCGTGCGCAAACGCATGCATGACTTCGGTGAGGCGGAGAGCCAGGCATTATCTCTTTTTGTTTTTCTCATCTTCGGTATGATCCTGGTTCCACTGGCTGCCCGGTTCTGGGATCTCTATGTGTGGATCTATGCGATCCTGAGCCTGACTGTAATCCGGATGGTCCCGGTAGCCATCAGCCTGATCGGAACCGGGCAATCCTGGAGAACGGTTGGATTTATAGGCTGGTTCGGCCCCCGGGGCATAGCCTCTGTGCTCTATCTGTTGATCGCACTGACCGAACTGGGAACTAAACACTATGAACGGATGATGGCGGTTGTGGTGTTGACCGTCCTCCTGAGTGTCTTCCTGCACGGGTTTAGTGCAGTTCCGTTATCGAAAGGGTATTCGAAAAAGGGTAAACCTGATCATTCCTGATTCAGAACTTCCCGAATTTCAAGGACAGGTTGGCATTGAACTGGTTGATCAGGTTTGAAGGGATCTGATTTTTTTTCTCGTCCATTTTCAAATACAGGTCCAGGTCGGGCGTATACCGGTAACTCACACCAATCCCGATCCGGAAAAACTTCAGGATGTTGAATTCAGCCTTTACACCTGGTTGAACTATGAAAAAGGCATCCCAGTCGACAGTCGTGTATCCACCCCAATCGTATTTATCTGTATAATCAGGGCGGTACATCAAGGTTAACCCACCACCGCCGATAAGTAAGGGGAAGGAGACATGCACAACAGATCTGGGAATGACTTTAAACTCAAGGAGTAGTCCGCCATATCCTCCATAGAGGTTTGCGATCTGTTCTTTCCAGTTTATATCGTCATACAAGTGTGTATAATATTTCAGGTTCCCGGAATTGACGATCCCATATCCGGCTAATCCAACAGAGACCCAGTGGTTAAATGTAACTCCCATGTTGATTCCAAGCAGAAACACATGCTTGTTTCCGCTGAATTGCGTATAGGCAAACTCTGGACCGAGAAAATAGCCAATGTGAGGTTTTTTGTGTTTTTTTCCTTTTTGAAACAGCGTGTTGATCTTGTCCTGATCTTTCGTTTCAGGTTTCTTGCTGTAATCTTCCTGAGCTACACCAATGGTTCCCAGAAAGATTACCAGGGAAAGGAGTGAAAGGATCTTTTTCATGATGTTTGATTTAGATTGAAGAGATAAAGATAATTGTTTTTATCTCTGCTAAGTTATCATTTCCTGAATTAATCCGGTATTTTTTTCGTATCTTTATAGATGAAATCAAATCACAAAACTATGGAACCCTTTGAAAAGATCCTCGTTCTGAATAACCAGTTCGAAGCCAGCCACATGAAAGATATTCTAACTGCAAAAGGTATTCCTCACGGAATTGTCTCATCTGCCGATTCAGTCTTCGGTGGTGTCAACAGAATAGAATTTGGCTGGGGTTACCTCGAAGCTCCACCACAATACAGAGACGAGATCATCAAGATCTATGATGAAGTCGAAAAAGAGTGATGATGAAGAAGCGAATACAACTAAGACATTCCGGATAAAACGGGATTGCATTTCCGCACCACTTGCATGTGAAGGAAGAGGATGACCCCCATAATAAAAGGTATTATCTTTGCTGCCTGAATGTGGCATAAAACGATTGCTACCGGGAAACGAGTTCTGACCCGTATCAGTGAATTCATCGAACGGAAACACTATAACGAAACGGTTGTTACCTCTGTATTAAAATGGCTTCCATACGTTGTAGGTTCTGTACTCACTGCCCTGGTCGCGATCCTCTACGCGAAGGTTTTCGAGTATATCAACCACTTTTCTCATCTTGTTAAAGACAATATTTCCTGGTTATTTTTCATCATAACACCAGTCTGCATGTTAGTTGCCTGGTGGATCATCCGGAAGGTCTCTCCGGCTGCTTCCGGAAGTGGGATCCCTCAACTGATGGCTGCACTGGATCCGAGACGGAATCCCAAAAAGATCTCTACAGGTTTTTTGCTTGGCGGGAAAGCGCTTTTTGCCAAGATCGTGAGTAGTATCATCGCGTTGCTTGGAGGTGCGGTGATTGGTCGTGAGGGCCCGATGATCCAGATCAGCGCCTCTATCTTCTATATCACCCATAAAATTTTACCCAAAGAGTGGCCACGTGTTGACCGGGGACGCATGCTGATCGCCGGTGGTGCTGCAGGTCTGGCTGCTGCTTTTAACACCCCGTTAGGGGGAATTGTGTTTGCTATCGAAGAGCTCACACGAACCCATCTCAATGCGTTTAAATCCTCTCTTCTGTATGCGGTGATCTTCTCCGGAATGACTGCTCAGTGGATCCTGGGTCCTTACC
>JACNKI010000091.1 GCA_014382125.1 Bacteroidota bacterium
TCCTCCAGTCTCTGGAACAACACATAAAGTGTCGGGATCACAAGTACTCCACAGATCGTCGCCATCAGCATGCCTCCGAAAACAGATGTCCCGAGTGCATGCCTGCTGGCAGCCCCGGCTCCTCCGGCAATAACCAACGGCACCACACCGAGGATAAAGGCAAATGAGGTCATCAGGATAGGCCGGAAACGAAGCTTAGCCGCTGCTTCAGAGGCTTTTATCAGGTCCATGCCCTCTTGGTGCTTCTGTCGGGCGAACTCGACGATAAGAATTGCATTCTTGGCTACCAATCCAATGAGCATGATCAGTCCGATCTGGGCATAAAGGTTGTTTTGGAGTCCGCGGATCCACTGTAACCCAAAAGCACCTAAAATACCAAAAGGCAGCGCCATCAGAATGGGAAGAGGTAAAAACCAGCTCTCATATTTGGCAGCAAGAAGCAGGTAAACGAATACGAAGCAAAGAGCAAAAACAAAAGGTGCTTCGTTGCCCGCGATCAGTTCCTGCCGGGTCAGACCGGAATATTCATAACCAAAACCAAAAGGCAGTGTTTCTTTAGCCACTTTTGCGACTGCTGTGATCGCCTGACCGGATGAGTAACCCTGAGCGGGAGCGATCGTAAAGCTTGCAGAGCTGTATAGGTTGAAGCGCCTTACCACATCAGGACCTTCAATCAGTTCCATATGTATAAGTGTCGCTAACGGGATCATGTCTCCCCTGGTTGATCTGACATAGATGTAATTTATGTCTTCAGGATTGGATCGATAGATGGCATCTGCCTGGATGATGACCCGGTAGGATTTTCCAAATTCGTTGAAGTCGTTCACATACAAACTCCCGAACTGTGCCTGGAGAGCGCCATAGATTTCGCTGATCGGGACCCCCATTGTCTTGGCTTTCTCTTTATTCACTGTGAGAAAATATTGGGGGATATCGAGCCTGAATCCTGTGTAGACGTTGGATAGTTTTTTATTTTGGGATGCGGTTATGGCAAAGGCGGTCGTCACTTCTGAAAGTTTATCTAATCCGGATCCGGCCTGATCTTCCAGCTGAAATTCTAATCCCCCGGTTGTTCCCAGCCCGCTGATCGCCGGAGCATTGAAAGCCATGCAAATCCCGTCCTGGATGCCGTTCAGCTTTACCTGTACGTTTGCGATGATCGATTCCACATGAAGGGATTTTTTCTTTCGATCTTTCCAGGGAAAGAGTTTCACAAACACGGCCCCACTGGTGTTGTTAACAATTCCATCCAGGATACTGTACCCAGGCACAGCGGAGTAAGATTGAACTCCGGGGACGTCAGTCAGGATGTCCTCAATTTTTTTCATCACATGATTCGTCTTTTCCAGCGACACCCCTTTGGGTGTCATGACATTGATGAAGAAATACCCCTGGTCCTCTTCAGGCAGGAATCCGGTGGGAAGGTACTTCATGACAAATACCATCATGATCGTAACGATTCCAAGGAAGATGATCGGCCGGCTGACATGACGCAGGAAGTTGTCTACAATGGCCATATATTTTCTTGTCGTAGCCCCAAATCCTTTGTCGAATCCGTTGAAAAATTTCCCTATCAGCCCTTTGCGCTCAGGTTTTGGTTTCAGGAGAAGGACACACATAGCCGGACTGAGTGTGAGGGCCAGCAATCCGGAGATAATAATGGAGGAGGTGAGTGTAAGGGCAAACTGTTTGTACATCTGGCCGGTTGTTCCCCCAAGAAATGAAACCGGTACAAAAACAGCTGAAAGCACCAGGGTAATGGTAAAGATCGCAGGTGCGATCTCATGCATGGTCTCTTTTGTAGCCTCAAGCGGGCTCATACCCTTTTCGTCGATCTTCTCCTGGACCGCTTCAAGCACCACGATCGCATCATCTACCACAATTCCGATCGCCAGTACCAGGGCAAAGAGGGTCAGCATGTTGATCGAAAATCCGAAAAGTGAAAAAGCTGCCAGCGCTCCAATCAAGGAGACAGGGACTGTGACCGCCGGGATCAGTGTAGCACGCCAATCCTGCAGGAAGACGAAAACAACTATAAAGACAAGGATAAAAGCTTCCGTAAGGGTCTTCAGTACCTCTTCGATGGATGCATCCACAAATTCAACTGTATCAAGGCCTACTTCATACTCCAGTCCAGGTGGGAAATGGCTTGCCAGCTTTTCCAACGCAGCATTACAATCTGCCCGCACCTTGGTGGCATTGGATCCGGGGGCCTGATAAACAGCGATAAAGGGAGCAGGTTTTTGGTTGTACCGGGTGCGGACATCATATGTCATCAATCCCAATTCGACACGTGCGATATCATCCATCCGGACAATCGAGCCGTCAGATTTGGTTTTGATTATGATATTACTGAACTCATCAACGGTTTTGAGCCTCCCCTCTGCGCGGATAATATATGAGAGTTCCTGCCCGGGAGCTGCCGGATTTTTGCCGATGGCTCCGGCAGCGGCTTCCAGGTTCTGATCTCTGATTGCATTGGACACATCATCAGTTGTGATGCTGAATCCAGCCATCCGCTCCGGGTTGAGCCATATCCGCATAGAGTAGTTATCACCACCAAGAAGCGAGGCGTCACCAACGCCATTGATCCGTTTCAACACATTGATGATATTGATCTCGGCGTAATTGGACAAAAACTCGAAGTTGTATGCTGTATCTGTGGATGTAAGTGGATAGAGCATAAGAATACTCGGATTTCGTTTCATGGTAATCACGCCTCCCTGCTTCACTTCAGCAGGAAGAACATTGAAAGCACGCTGTGCACGATTCTGTGTGTTTACAGTAGCCATATCTGGATCTGTCCCAACTTCAAAGTAGACCGTGATAACGCATGACCCGTCGTTGGCACATTGAGAAGTCATGTACATCATGTTATCCACCCCATTGATCTGTTCCTCCAGCGGAACTGCAACCGTTTTCTGAACAACTTCAGCACTGGCACCCGGATAGACAGCCGTAACCTGGACAGTAGGAGGAACAACGTCAGGATATTGTGAGATCGGCAAAACCATGAGGCTTAAAATACCAAGAAGGGTAATTAAAATGGCTATAACGAATGAAAGAACCGGGCGTTGTATGAATTGTTGAAGCATATTAACAGTGAATTGCGATGTGAATAATTAGTCGGATACTTCTGATACCTGTGGAACACTCAGCGTGTCTTTTACCATGATCGGTGTGACCTTCATGCCATCTTGTATCTTCTGGTACCCTTCCAGAAGGATCCGGTCACCAATTTCCAATCCGTTGAGGATAACTATCATATTCCCTATATGCTGTCCTGCAATAACCGGGAGTCGTGCAACTTTATCAGCAGAATCGAGGATAAACACAAAGTCTTTGTTCTGAATAGGCTGGAGACTCGATTGAGGGATCACAATTCCATCGTCAGTTTCGCCCAGGATCAATGTAACCTCAGAAAAAGTTCCCGGTTTTATCAGACCATCTTCATTCGGAAATTCCGCTCTCAAGGCGATTGTTCCAGTTCCCGGATCAATTTCACGCCCGATAAAATCTATAGTTCCGGAATAGGGGTAAGTTTTTTTGTCAGAGAGAGTCATGTAGACAGGTAAGGTATTGTTGTCCTTCAGAGGCATTCTGTTTTTCATTTTGTCTTTGTGTTCCATTGCCCATCGCATAATCGATAAATAACTTGTTTCATTCATCTGGAAGTTTACATAGATGGGATTGACAGCAGAAACAGTAGCGAGCAAGGTGCTTTCACCTCTTCCTACAAGGTTCCCGGGCCGAACTTCCACTGCTCCGATGTATCCGGTAATCGGGGAAGTGAGGGTGGTATAGGAGAGATTCAATTTGGCCTGCTGCAGGCTGGCTTTCGCGCTGGCTACAGCCGCTTTCGCCTGTTTCTCTTCGGTAGAGGCAATGTCGAAGTCGTTCTGGCTTATGGCATTGGTGTTCACCAGGGGTCTTAACCGTGAAACATTGAGCTTAGCGTACTCCCATGTTGCTTCTTTGTTGGCGAGGTCGGCTACAGCGTAATCGACGTTATTCACATATTCAGCTTTTTCGATGGTAAAAAGAACCTGCCCTTTCTGGATGATCGATCCCTCTTTAAATGACCAGTTTTCAAGATATCCCTCCACACGGGCGCGGATCTCAACAGTAGGGATCCCTTCTGCCTGACCAACCATATTTATCGATAAAGGTACACGTGTTCCTGTGATCTTCATGACCTTTAATTCCGGAGGCTTCATCAGTTCCTTGGTTTTTGATTTGCAGCCTGAAATAAGAAACAGGAAGGAGCCTAAAATAACCATGCCCGAAAGAAATAATATTCGATGCTTCATAGTTAAAAAGAGTTTCATTTACTGGTCAAAGTTAAATAAATAATTTTGGTAATATTGGTTAATTTTGTCCGCTCACAGGATAGGACAAAAGAAGGATGGTTTTCAAAAACTTATTTTTAGTGATAATTCTGCTGATTAATATTTCATTAGCAGCACAGGATGAACCTTCCCGATCCCGGCTGAAGCGAAAATCGCAAATCAACTTCCGTCAGTATGGTCCTTCAATCCATCAAGCCGGTAATGAGATCCTGCTCTCTCTTGCTGCCGCTAATGATGAGAGTCCGCGAAATCTCATCATCGGTATCTCCTTTACAGAGGAAATAACCATTCTGCGATATCCGGAAAGAAGTCCTGATGTGACTGTCCGTCTCACTGAAATCATTCCGTTCAGGACCATTCAATACAGAGGATTTAATATTGACTACCTCCTCATGCCTAATCGGGTGTCATGTAACCTGAATCTGATCAACCATTCTGATAGCATGGTGCTGAGACAATACAGGTTATTGGATCTTGACATCAAACAACTTGAAACCGGATACAAGAGTTCTTTGATTCCGGTGGTTGAAGAGGGAAAAATGATGGTCACCCTGAGCGACTACATCTTTCATTATGATCATGATGCCTTGAAACGGTTCCAGGACAGGATTCAGCTTGTAAACGACTATTACGCTTCGACGGCTCTTATCACATCACTGCTTCAGGTAACGGATTCATGGGATCCAACTTCTGTTGAGGATCTCCCTGAGAAATACATTCAATTGATGGAGATCAACAAAGTGGTACGATTGCTTGAAGCGAAAAACATTGAGGAGAAGTTGAACCTGAAATCCTATGATCCGGAAGACTTTTCAGCAAAATTTTTACAACTCGACAAATTCTCCAGGAGTGCTTCAATGACCCTGGAACAACAGCTTTCTGATCCATTTCTGCAGATACCCGAAAGTGATCCGGAGGTGTTGTCCGAAATCTATTTCAACCAGCTTTCCGGATATATTCAGCGATCAATGCTGATGAACGGCATCCGGGGCAGCATCTACGAGGACTATCTCGATACCTATTTTCAGTTTCCTGGTTTCAGAAACGATCAAGATCTGTTTGTGAAACTGGTGTGTAAGATATACCCACATGAGGATGCAGACAAAGCCATCGAACGTATTTCGCTTATGATGTGGAAGAAATACAAGCAAAAGGCCGGTAATCTGATCCGGGCTGATCAGTTTGCCGAAGCCCTTAAGTTGTTAGAAAATGCAAGGGAGTTTGCCGATCATAATCCGGCTCTTTCTACTGGGGATGATCACCGTTCCCTGAAATCAATGGCCGTAAAAGGAATCTATGCCTCCTACCTGGGCATCGCTGAAAGCTGCATTGACAAGCAGAAATATAAGATGGCAGACAGCTATATCACCAAAGCGGATGATTACCATAAAAGCTATCCTGGATTGATCCTCTCTGACACCCTGTTTCAGTGTGTCTTCCGTAAGCTTTTCAGTCGCAGGTTATCAGAATGTGACCTGATTCTGGCAGCCCGCCAATACCATGAAGCGCTTGATTGTTATAGCTCTTTCGGATCGGGTTATCCGCCGGATATGATCGCATATGTAAACGGCCACATAGAATCGGGGAGGCAGCAGGCACTTAAGGGATTGTTTTTTGAGCAAAATGCTCTTGTCGCAAAATGGATGCACGATCATGATGAGGATAGTGCACTGGCATGTTACGATCAAGCTACCCGGATTCAGGAGCTGATTACAGCGGATCCGGATGTATTTCAGGCCCTCGGTAAACTGAACAAAAGGATGCTTCCCGTCAGGTACAAGAAGCTGTCTGATTGGGGCACATATCTCTATTTAACATATAAACATGAAGCAGCTTTTCGTACGTTTGATCAATTGAAAGAGATTGGAAGCGCGATCGGGATTGAGCCAGATACAACTATCGAAAGGATGTACAGGGAGAGTTACAAACATCATATGCTGAATGAGATCTCGATGGCAACCGGGATGATCTGGAAGGATGAACTGGACCAGGCCCGGGAGTATGTGAAGCAGATGGAGAGCGTGATGGATCTCTATCATCTGGAGTTGGATCCTGATCTGCAATCGGCACTCAGGGGATACAGACAGAAGATAGACCGGAAGATCTGTATGAATATCGTACAGGAGGTAGAATCACTCTCGGCCAGAGCTGAACGAAATCTCGAAATGAAACAGTTCGATGTGGCTGTAATGCAACTGGGAGAAGCCCGGCAACAGGCGCAACAACATCCGGAGTGCGAGATTCCTACAGACGAACTGGTCAATACCATCAAGAGATACCTCTCAGCCGCTTTTTATCAGGAGAAACTGAAGCAGGCCCGTGATCAGGTCGCAACCGGTAATTACCGGGAAGCGATCCAGAGTGCCAGCGATAGTGAATTGTTTTATCGAAATAAGAATTTGGCGTTACAGAAGGTTTCTTTTATCTCCACCCTCGATTTTGTATATACAGCTGCAAGAGTCCCGATGACTACCGAAGCTGTGATGTTTTTTATTCGGACAGGAAACGAACCGGCGGCATTGGCTTCTATGACCTGGCTGAACCAGGCTGATGTGCAGGCAAAGAGCATCCGGCACTTACAGGAAACCCTCGGAGCAGCGATGGCGGAAACAGACTTCAGGATCTCTTCTTCCGGGGATCCTGCCGTGCATATACGGAGATATACAGGAAGTAACCGCTGGTTTACTAAATTTGCACAGGCATACAGCAGCAGGTGGAAGCAACTCGAATCTGAAACGATCATTCAAAACACAATAAAACCATGAATAGAAACTTATTGCTGATCAGCAACTCAACCAACGCGGGAGAGCAATATCTTGCCTGGCCCCGTGAGCATTTGAAATCCTTTTATCACGGATACGGGATAAAAGATATTTTATTTATTCCTTACGCCGGTGTAAACCTGGATCCGGAGAGTGTCGAAAGCTCGTTTGACATCTACGAGAAACGTGTAGTCTCTGTCTTCAGTGAAATGGGTCTGGGAATCTACTCCATTCACAAAGAACCTGATCCTCAAGCTGCAGTCAGAAGTGCTGAAGCGATTGCAGTGGGAGGTGGAAACACCTTTCATCTGGTGAAGATGATGCTGGAGACAGGTGCGATGGATGCGATCCGTGCCAGGGTACTGGAGGGAATACCCTATGCCGGGTGGAGTGCCGGATCCAATGTCGCATGTCCATCCATGAAGACAACCAACGATATGCCTATCAGTGAACCCCCTTCATTCAACTGCCTGAACCTGATCCCGTTTCAGATCAATCCACACTACCTTGATGCCAATCCACAGGGCCATGCAGGTGAAACACGCGAACAACGTATCCTGGAGTTCCTGACTGTGAATCGTGATATGTATGTTGCCGGATTACGGGAAGGGTGTCTGTTGAAGGTGATTGGCGATGCCATGGAACTTGTTGGAAAGCGGCCGTTGAGGATCTTTAAGTTCGGGGAAGAGACCAGGGAGCTGAATGCAGGAGACGATCTGGGCTTTTTATTATAACGATTATCCGTTGGCTCTGCCATAGAGGATGGAGAGGTGTGCCATCCGTTCAGCCAGCTTATCTGTGAAACAGGATCGACTGGCCCGCCAACGCCAGTTGTTTTGGATTGTTCCGGGAATATTCATTCTTGCACGGCTATCAAGCCCAAGAAGATCCTGAACCGGTACAATGGCTGTATTCGCCACCGAAGACCACGCCAGGCGGATCATCTCCCAGTGGATGTCTGCTCCGGAACTGTTCAGATATTCAAGTGCATAGTTACGGTTGTCGTCACTGGCAGATTCAAACCATCCAACGGTTGTATCATTATCATGCGTGCCGGTGTAAACAACACAGTTTTTACTATACGTATATGGAAGGTAGTTATTCGCTTCTGATGAGTCAAATGCAAAACTCAGGACTTTCATCCCGGGAAAGATAAATGCGTCGCGAAGTTCATCCACAGCCGGGGTGATGACACCCAGATCTTCAGCTATGAAAGGCAGAAAGCCAAATTTCTTTGTCAGATAAGTAAAAAAGTCTTTCCCGGGTCCCTCAACCCACTCGCCATCTCTCGCTGTTGTTTCGGTTGCAGGAACAGCCCAGAAGGCTTCAAACCCTCTGAAATGGTCGATCCGGATGATGTCGAAGAGGTTCAAATTAGTTTCGATACGGTCTGCCCACCATTGGAAAACCTCTTCTTGTTTCTCTTTCCACCGGAACAACGGATTGCCCCAGAGTTGGCCATCTTCAGTGAAATAGTCGGGCGGAACACCTCCGACACGTTGTGGGCACATTGCAGAGTCGAGCTCAAAGATCGTTGGATCTGCCCAGGTGTCAGCGCTGTCGAGTGCCACATAGATCGGGAGGTCTCCAATGATCCGTATCGATTTTTTGTGAGCGTAGGATTTAATAGAAAAATACTGCCTGAAGAAGAGATACTGAAGAAATTTATGATAGTCTGTCTCCTCTCTCAACAGGTTTTGAAAATAAGTCATTGCTTCAGGTTCCCGTTCCCGTATCTTCTTTTCCCACCTGTACCACGGCTCTCCGTCGAAATGACTTTTAATAGCTTGAAAAAGTGCATAATCATTCACCCACCTGTAATGTTCTTTGAGGAAATTTCTGAATCCCAATTTGACAGTCGGGTCCCGATGCTCCGTAAATCTCTGATATGCCATCTTCAGTAAAGGGGTTCGGAATTTTTGAATCCGGTCAAAATCCACCTGATCCTGATTGAATCGGGGTGATTGCAATAGCACAGCCGGGTCTAGCCATTTCTCTGTTACAAGCTCATCCAGGTCGATCATATTCGGATTGCCGGCATGGGCCGAAAAGCATTGATAAGGGGAGTCAGCAAATCCGGTTGGTCCAAGTGGCAGGACCTGCCAATAACGTTGTTTAGCTTTAGACAGGAAGTCGATAAAGTCTCTTGCAGCTTCTCCCAGCGTTCCGATACCGTATTTCCCAGGTAACGATGTTGGATGAAGCAATACACCGCCGGCTCTTTCAGTAATCATCTGAATCGTAAATCGTAAATCGAAGTGTTACCTTTTAACAAACCTTTTATGAACCGGAAGTATTCCCTTGCTGAACGCCCTGAAAATATACATCCCGGGAGGAAGATGTGACACATCAGCCTGGACCCGGCGTTGAGGACGTTGTTTTGAGTTGAAAACCAATATCCCGCTGATGTTGTAGATCTCAAACTGGTTGATCTCGTAAGTTCCTTCAATGGTAAGCACCCGTTCAACAGGGTTGGGGTAGAGGCGGATCTGGTTCTGCGCGAACTCCTGGATGCCTACTCCTCCTATAGGACCGGTTGTGTAAACCTGTGCTGGGAGTCCGACAGCGCTGTCTCCCGAATCGGCGGCTACCGGTGTTACCTCAAAAACAATGTATTTTCCGATATCTTCTATGCTATCGGTTGTATAGTTGATTGTCCAGGCGCTGTCGATTGGAGACAAGGTTGCGCCCACAGAGTCTGCCCGGTACCACTTGTAGAGCGAATTCCCCTCAGGGATTCCACTCAGGTTATGATAGACATATGAGCCTGTAAGGATTTGTTTGATAGCCAGTTGCCCCTGGATAAAGAGGTCTGTGACCCAAGGTGGACTTGGGACAATCGGTCCCACATTATTATACCAGAATTCGATCGTATTCGGATTGAAAGTGGTGTCATAAGGTTGAATAACATACTCTCGTGGATCCTGCCCCTGCAACTCTGCCAGCGCCCATGAACCGTTTATCCGGAATTTGAATTCCAGTGTATCTCCTCCGATCATGAATTTGTCAAATAGTTGCGTCGTTTTGTAAAGCCCGGTTTGATATTGGTCGTACAACAGGTCCCAGGCACCCCAGTTGTTGAAGTTTGCTGCTATATCCAGATAATCGGTTGATGGATCAAAATGCCCAAGTGCCTGCTGGATATCCATATGGCATTGAAATGTCACTGCTATTTTGCCAGTATCCTGGTTGCTGAAGTATTGAATCACCTCGATAACAGTATCGGGAGGAAGAAACATCCGGGTTGTTCCACTAAGGTCTTCATAGATAATAATTGTATCTTTTTCAATCCTGAATACGTATTCATAGTAAAGATTGGGGTCGAGGTGATAAGTAATCTCAAAGATCTTTGATGATCCTACCTGTTGCAATGGAGCAGGTTGCCACTGGTTCATCTCACCATCGATTTGTAATTCGTCTGTGCCAAATGAGAATGTGCTATCTGGAATACCGCTGGCGTCGATCCGGAACGTAGTTGTGTTGAGGTACTCGTCATTCCACCAGGCAAGGATATCTGTGGTTCCGGGGAGGGCAGTTGCCTCTCTGTTCACGCTTTCGAAGATCGTATCGTTGATCCGGAACCGGAAGTGATAGGTAGTGCCGGAATCGAGTCCTCCTATCTGGAGGCCGTTATAGACGTTATTCGGACTTTTCAACAGAAGCAGATCCGGGAGGCTCTCGTCGAAGTCGACATAGACCTGTCCTGAATCGGGATCAAATAGTCCATCCTGGATTGCTTTCGTCATATTCAGTTCAAAATAGAAATAATAGGTGGTATCGTTGATGTTGTCGGTAGCAAACAACGGGTTGAAAGCAGTTAGCAATAAAAAAGATACAACTAACCTGATATGAATTTTTAGCATAGTTCCAGGGGTATTGGTGTTGCAAAATTAATAGATTCTTTGAAATACCTGGGCAGTTCTGTTGGTGTTATAAATTGACAGCCGGTTAGTCTTGGTTTCAGGATGAAAAAGGGTCGTGTGATTTTTCGTTTCATCAATCCGGCCCTGTCCCCCAAAATCCACGTTATCGGTATTCAATACCGAGCGATAATCCCCGGATTCGGAGACCTGAAACTGATAATCGGGGATGGAAAGATCAGGGTGAAAATTAAATACGAAAATGAGTTCTTGCTTTTCAAAGATGATCGTTTTGTTCACATCATCCATATTGAGTTGAGTGGCAAAATGGCCTGGAAGGATGTTATGAGATTTCAGTAGTTTCACCATATCCCGGTCAAACAGGCCAAGAAACCTGTATTTCAAATCCGGATTTTCAACCAGAGACCACTGACGGCGCGCATATCTAAAGCTCCAGTTGTTACCTTCCCGGGGGAAATCGATCCAGTCGGGGTGTCCAAATTCGTTCCCCATGAAATTCATGTATGCTTGTCCGCCCAGAGCGGCTGTGATGAGCCGGATCATCTTATGCAGGGCGATCCCACGGTCGATGATCACACTCTGATCCCGTTTCGACATCCGGAAGTAGATCTCCGACTGCATCAGGCGGAACGCAATGGTTTGATCTCCAACCAGCGCCTGGTCATGAGACTCGCAGTAAGCCACTGTCCTGACATTGGGTAAACGGTCATTCAGGATCTGCCACATCTCATGAATATCCCACTCTTCGTCTTTTTTCTCTTTGAGGATCCTGATCCAGAAGTCGGGAATAGCCATCCCCAACCTGTAATCGAAGCCGATCCCGCCTTCCCTGATTGGCCGGCACATCCCCGGCATGCCACTCACATCTTCTGCAATGGTGACTGCTTTCGGATTGATCTTGTGAACCAGGGTATTCGCCAGTTGCAAGTAGGTGATGGCATCCCACTCCACACTCGGTCCAAAGAAACCTTCCAGGTCCCACACATCACGAAATCCGTGGTCAAAATAGATCATGCTGGTAATCCCGTCGAAGCGGAATCCATCGAAATGAAACTCCTGCAGCCAGAATTTGATGTTGGAGAGCAGAAAGCGAAGCACCTCTGGTTTTCCATAATCGAAGATCTTGGAGTCCCAGTGGGGATGATTTCCCCGCTCACCCGGATGAAAATACTGGTTATCGGAACCATCAAACTGGTTCAATCCTTCCAGCGTATTTTTTGCAGCATGTGAATGGACCAGGTCCATGATCACAGCGATACCCTGCTCATGTGCCTTCTTTATCAGGTATTTCAGATCTTCCGGTGTCCCAAACCGGCCGGATACGGCGAAAAAGTTCGTGACGTGATACCCGAACGAACCGTAATAGGGGTGTTCGGCAATCGCCATCAACTGGATTGTATTGTAACCGACATTCTTTATGTATGGCAAAATGTAATCGGCAAACCCCACGAACGTTCCGATCCCCTCTCTCTCCTGAGCCATCCCAACATGGGTTTCATAGATGATCA
This sequence comes from Bacteroidota bacterium, assembly GCA_014382125.1. GTDB lineage: Bacteria > Bacteroidota > Bacteroidia > Bacteroidales > FEN-979 > QYOJ01. The sequence goes on from JACNKI010000091.1 coordinate 12,501, forward strand.
GTTCCTTCAGAATGCTGATGTCGAACCGGTCGCCTTCCCAATTGAATTTTGCAGGTGGAAGCCAAACCTGGCCTGAGTAACCCAGTGTTACCGGATCCTGTACCACACGACGAATGTAGGCCGGGATCTTTTCATGCCATCCTGCATCAGAGTGGATCAGTACTTTGATCTTGCTTTCGTGGGTGAATCGGTCTTTATACTCCTCTTCCGGCAGGAACAGCTCCCATATACCATACTTCTGTCGGGTTAACCGGTGAGAATAGCGTTGCCAGTCATTGAAATCTCCGAACAGATAGAGGTCTTCAGCATGAGGGGCCCACTCACGGTAAAACCATCCGTTCCGTTTTTTGTTGTACTGGATCCCGAAGTAGTGATGTCCGTCTGCAAAATGAATCAGGCTTCCGTCATCGCTTTCAATCGACGACAACCGTTCTCTGAACCGAAGGTATCTGTCGTTGATCTCCGTTTCGACGGGAACAAGCCACGGATCCTCTTTTGCCAGTTTCAATCTGCGTTGCTGCATAAAGAAGGTTGGGGCGAATGCAATTATCCGAAGATGCTCACAAGCGCAATTATAGCCAGCACGATCGGGACAAGAATATATACTTTTTTCGCATCCTGCCTGATCTGTTGATCGCACTCTTCGGCTTTCTCTTTCGAAGTTTGATCGTTTGGTTTGTAAGATAATGCTGCGTTGAACTCGCCTCGGGCGGAGCGATATAACTCGATCTTTGTAAAATCTATCCCACGCTGAAAATGCTCCTTGTATTTGAGCTCATCATGCGGAAGGTTCTGGTCGTAAAGGGATTTTTCAGCCATATGTTTTATCTATTAGGTTCATGGTTCAAGTATCGAGCATCGAGCATCGAGTATCGAGCACCGAGCATCATTCTATCTTATAAGAAATCCCTACACCAAGGATCTCTTTGAACTGCGTTCGGGGTCCACCGGGATCGTTTTTATCATCTTTTATTATGATATCATCGTCGTAGATCAGGTTCAGGTTAATCGTGGTTGCCAGCCATTTATTGACTTTTAATGTCAGAAGAAGGTTCCAGTTTACATCGATGTTGCCGAAATTATTCAGGTAGTCGGTAAAGAGTTCGAGAGAGGAGGTGAGGTTGATATTTTTGG
>JACNKI010000103.1:0-11220 GCA_014382125.1 Bacteroidota bacterium
GCGACTCCGGAGGGATTCAAACCCCCAACCTTCTGATCCGTAGTCAGATGCTCTATTCAGTTGAGCTACGGAGCCAATTGAGGCCGCAAAGTTAACGGTTTTTCTCATTCAAATCCAGTGTACCCGTATAAAAAAGGCTGCCTGGTCAGAGACAGCCTTCAAATCAACAGATGATGAGATAGATTTATGGTCTGGTCATCAAAACTATCTGTTATACAAAAGTACAACCTGAAAATCCAATCGGAAAGCAGGAATTCGTAAATGTAGTTGGTAATCAAGAAGATGTAGAGATATTTTTTGTTTTCGTCCCCAGTCAGACTGAGTGTTCAAAAAGTATTGCCAGGATCTCAATAGCACGCTGGTAAATACCTGGTTGCTGGCTCTCCCGTGGACCGGCAATATTCAATGTTTCTATTCGATAGGTTTCCATCCAGGAGCGAAACTCATCCTTTCGAATTGGTTTGATGAGATCGATCAGAAAGAGAGGATTCTCTGATGCTTTAGCGTATTCAAAAGTATAACGTGTCCCTCCAGATAGATTATCGGAGTAAATGATCAGTGTGCCATCGCTGCCTAGAACATTTTGTTCGGTTCGCTCATGATATTCCGTTGACGATGTCTCTGTTAGTGGATACCGATCGGAAATGGCACCATCCTCAGACAGACGGCCTTTTGGGCAAAATCCACCACACGGGATGCCATGATCCAGTGCGAAATCGAGTGCCGCCCGATCGACACCTGTCTGACCACCGCTAACTATGTTAAGTTCAAGATTCAAGGTTCAAGACTCAAGTAAATCATCCGGTCATCGATTGATGAGCTTCAACAACTCATCTCCAATCCCTATACGATACCCCTCGGTAAAGTAGTTGATGATCCCATTCGGGTTGATATAGAGTACTACAGGGTATTTGTTGGTGAGAGGTATGTCAAGTGAATAAAACAACTTGCCGAACGAGTAATCAGCATGAGTTCCGTATTGGACGTTTCCGGGAAGGGTTTCTCCTTCACGCTGAATAAAAAGATCCATCTCCTCCCTGGTCGGGAAAAGCAGCACGATCGACCCATTCCATTCTTCAAACTCCCTGGCTTTTCGCTGCAGGTCAGCCACCAAATGTTTTGTCGGCTCCTGGTTCGGCTTCATCCAGGACATGATCAAGCCATTGGTCGTCTCTATATCAATTCCTGCTTTCTGGAGGTCGTTTTTAAGTTCTGTCATGACAAATACACCGAACATAGGGGGAGGTTTCAGACTTTGCCGTAACGTCAAAGGAAGGTGAGTCGCTTTATCTGCTATCAGTTTGAAGAATGTTATCCTTGTCATGACAGTCCCGTCAGCCAGCCTGTTTCCCAAAACGATAAGAACCGGACCGGGAGGTAACTCTAATATAGAAGGAAAGTTTTTTACCAGCGGGCTGTTCTCATAATCCATTGACCGATAGAATCCATCTTTGTTTTGTTCGATCGTGTAGTTGATGTAATATTCAGGTTTCACCGAATTTAACGGATCATTCCTCAATACCAGTGTGGAATTCCGTTCGGACTCTTCAGGAGGTGCTTCAAAGTAGACCTTTTTCCATAGACTATCCTGATAATATTGTGGGGTCTTTGTAGCTTGCTCCAGGCGGGCCGGGATCCCAAAACTCCGGCATAAGGCAACAAAGAAAATATCCCTGGAGTGGGGATCAGCCATAGTTAATTCATAGACCCCTACAGGTGTGATTGGCGCCTTGCTGTAATTGGCTTTTTTATCTATTTTTATGTTGATATTGATCCACTTAGAAACCTTTTCAGGATTCAGTCGTGCATCACGAATGAACGAATTAGAAAACTTATCCTTCAAATAGCTAAGATAAGGCTTCAACCATTCATTATCGACACGGGGATTCATCGTATACATGACAAGGTCAACTGGTGAACTGGTGAACTGGTGAGTATTTGTGCTCATGATAGCATCTAAAAGAACCTCGGGATTGATATCACGCAGGTCTTTTTCAGAGACAGCATCCAACAGAGGAAATATCCACTGACGGAGCGAATCGGGTGTTTCACTAACAAAATCAATGATCTCTCTCCAGTTTCCGCGACTTTGTTTCAGAACATGCCAGAGTTTGACCGGATCTACTTTGAGTGTTTTTGCCAGCCTGTATGCTTTTGAGGAGTCGATGAATGTAGCTTCGTATGAAGCGCGGAGATGATCTTCAAATTTCAGTCGTTCGGAATTCGCAGTTTGCATGGAGTCGGTCACCTGGTTTGACACCTCCTGCTTCACTGGCGGAACAAAGTCTATATCCAGGCTTCCTACAACGGTTTCTGTAAGTTCCAGGATTACAAAAACAGTATCTGATTGCCTGACATCCGCTTTGGCGAAGCCGAATTTCTTTCCTCTGGCAGCCCAAACCATGAGGTCACCATAACCAGTCAGGATGGAGGCAATCCCATTCTTATCGGTTTTGGTTCGCAGCAAGGGATAGAATTCGCCATAGTTGTAAAGTTGAAATTCTATGTCTGTATTGGCAAGTCGCTTCGATGTCGTACTGCTGACTACGGCATAGATTCGTTTGGTCTCTGTATAGTTAGGCAGGATATTGATCCGGGTATAGCGTTCATCTTTCAACAGGATATCTTCCGGTCCATTGTAGTCGCCAAATACATTGGTATTAACCAACATCGCCTGCTTAACCGGACCGGTGAACCAACCCATATCGAGCTCCGGTTCCGGCTCACAGGCACCCAGGTAATGCCAACCACCATCAGCCCACACCTCTACCCAGGCATGATTATCGTCACAATGTGCCCAGCGAGGAGTATAGCATTGACGTGCGGGAATACCAACAGCTCTCATAGCAGCGGTTGTTAATGTAGACTCTTCACCGCAGCGGCCGAAGGCAGTCTTAACCGTTGCCAAAGGGGAGGAGGTACGGATATCGGATCCTTTGTAGATCACGTTCTCATGGCACCAGTGATTCACCTCCAGAGCTGCCTCCTTCATCGACATCCCTTTGATCCGGTCTTTTAGTTCAGCGAAAAACACCCAACGGGAAGAGTCGAGGTTCTCATTGTTCACACGTACGGGTAATACGAAATGGCGGAAGATCTCTTCAGGAACCGTTTTTCCCCAGCTGAAAGTATCTCTGGCAGCCAGTGAACTTCTGACATTCTTCAGGAAAAACTCTCCATTATAGTCCGCCAGGTCGTTCAACGACATGTATGCATAAAGAAACTCCAGCGCTTCCTCTTCTTCTGTGCTCAGATCCTGATCAAATATGTTAAACAAGGTATCGGAACGAGTGGCAGCGATCTCAACCTGTTTGTCGAACTGTTCTTTTACCTTTTTTCGATATTGCGGATCGGAGATAAAATGTTCCTCCTGGTTACAGGAGAGCGATACAAATAATGTAAAGAAAAGAAATAGAGTAATTAAGGACTTCATGTGCTAGAATTTTACTTCAAAATTAAGGCTTTTTCCACCAGAAGACCAGATACAGGATCCCGCAAAGGAGCATTGGTCCGGAGAATACAAAGAAAGGCAGGAACTCGAATTCACCACTGGCAGACATCATGTGGGTGAGGAACATCAGGATGCTTCCAATAGCGATAATGATTCCTCCGACAAGCCCCCGCCACCATGTGACTATATATCCCAGGATGAAGATCAGAAATGAAACTGTGACCATGCTTCCTTCCCAGTCTGCACCAGGAGGTCTTTCGGGAGCGTCTCCTAAAAGCATCTGAATGAGTTTAGGGACAAAAGCAATCAGATAAAACAGCGTGATCAGGGAAGCAAAAATCCGAATGACCAGGCGAGAGGTTTTCAGACTGTTTGATGGATTAACCTTTAAATTTTTCATCGATATAGCGATTTATATTAATACTGCGCAATAATGACAATATCTTATGGCAATCTTTCATGGCAATTCTCTCACCCCTGTTCCGTTCGACGGATAATTTCATTCTGCAACTCTTCACCCAGATCGTTAAAATAATCGCTGTATCCCGCTACCCGGACGATCAGATCCCGGTATTTCTCAGGATATTTTTGCGCATCTTTCAGGGTTTCTGCCGAAACAACGTTGAACTGAATATGGTGCCCATTCATCCGAAAGTAGCTGCGGATGAGGGAAGCAAGCTTGTCTGTTGCCTCCTCCCCGTCAAAAAATTCCGGGGTGAATTTTTGATTCAGAAGAGTTCCGCCAGTTCTCAGATGGTCGATTTTAGCAGCAGAGTTCAGGACAGCTGTAGGCCCTTTTGTGTCGGTACCCTGAAACGGAGAGATCCCCTCTGAGAGCGGTTCTCCGGCCTTCCTGCCATCAGGCAGCGCTCCGATTACGCTCCCAAAATAGACATGGGAAGTAGTAGGAAGCATGTTGATCCGGTGGATGCCGCCGATCGATGTTGGACGCCCATCCACAGCTTCATAAAACATCTCAAATACGCTCGTTGCCTGGTCGTCAGCATAATCTTCATCATTACCATATTTCGGTGTATTGTAAACCAATTCGACCCGGAATTCGTCATAATCATAAAAATCTTTTTCAAGGGCATCAAGGAAACCGGTCATCGATATCGTTTGCTGATCAAACACATGATATTTCATAGCTGTCAGCGAGTCGGTAATACTCCCCAGGCCAACACCCTGAATATACGTAGTGTTGTAGCGGGCACCTCCGGCGTTGTAATCTTTTCCATTGGTAATGCAGTCGTCGATGATGAGCGAGAGGAACGGGGCCGGTAACGACTCAGCAAAAATGCTGTGAATGTTATTGTTGCCGTTGATCTTTATATCGATAAAATGATTTAGTTGGGCTTTGTAAGCTGCGATCAACTCTTCAAATGATGAAAAGGATGCCGGATCTCCGGTTGCCGGTCCGATCTGTTTTTGTGTCAGGGGATCGATTCCGTTATGAAGCGTGATCTCCAATAACTTAGAGAGATTGAAGTATCCGGACAGGATATAGGCTTCTGTTCCAAAAGCGCCCGTTTCCACACAACCGCTGGCGCCTCCGTTTCGGGCATCTGCAAGCGTTTTCCCCTGTCTGACCAGTTCCTGGACTATGGCGTCGGTGTTGAAATAGGAGGGTTGCCCGAATCCTGTTTTGGTGATCCTGAGTGCGCGTTCAATGAGGGTGCCAGGATTGGTTTTACTGACCTGTACCATGGAGCTGGGCTGAACCAGTCGCATCTCTTCGATGACATCCAGGATGATGAATGTAAGCTCGTTGGCGCCATCTGTACCGTCAGGTTTCAATCCACCCACGTTAATCAGAGAAAAATCAGTATAGGTGTTACTCTCCAGGGCTGTGACACCGATTTTTGGCGGTGCAGGATGGTTGTTGAACTTGATCCAGAAACTTTGCAACAATTCCTCAGCCCTCTCTTTCATTAATGTGCCTGCATCAATCTCTCGTCGATAGAACGGGTAGAGGTGCTGGTCGAGTCGTCCGGGATTGAATGAATCCCACGGGTTGAGTTCCGTTATTACCCCAACGTGAATGAACCAGTAATGCTGTAACGCTTCGTGGAAGGTTTTTGGTGCATTAGCAGGAATACGTCGGCAGATACGGGCCAACTCCTCAATCTCCGATCTGCGATTTCCGATTTCCGATGTGTCATCTCGTATCTCGAATCCCGTATCACCCATTATCTTCCCCGCAAGCTCTTCCAGTTTATCTGCATGGCGGTTGGCGAACAGGATGATCGCATTCGCCGCAATCTCCATCGCTTTAAGCTCTTCGCTCTTCGCTTGTGCATCGGGATCTGATTCCCAATTTATCGCACTGCGCGTATCACGTATCTCTTCTATCAGTTCCTGCATCCCCTTTTTGTAGAGCCTATCTCCTGCTACAGTATGCCCCGGTGCCCGTTGTTCCTGGAATTCGGTAAAAACTCCGGCCTTATAAGCATCCAGCCACTCCTTGTCCATTGCCTGCATTATCCGGTCACGGCTACTCTTCCCCGACCAGAAAGGGATAATCTTCTCAGTATAGATTCTTTTTGTCTCTTCGTCTGCCTTAAAAGAGACTTTTTTACGTGAATCCAGTATTTCCAGATCCTTTAGTGAATGAACGTTGATTTCAGGATAAGTGGGACAAGCTTTGGGAGCCGGGCCCCGCTCTCCCACGATCAACTCTCCTTCATTGATACAGATGGATTTATTTTTCAGTATATACTCCAGTGTAAGCGCCCGCATCACGGGTATGGAAACATCTGCATCCCTTCCGCTTTGATAGAATTCTGTCACCAGCAAAGCCCGCTCCGAACTGATGCAATTCACCGCATTCAGGCTTTGTTCCCGAAGTTTGTTGATTCTGCTGTTCATCATTACATTATCTTCACTAGTCCACTAGCTCACCGGTTCACTTGCCCTCTGCCTGCAAAAATAACTATAAAAACAGTTTACCAGGATGATTAACCTCCTAATTTCACCTTGAATCCAGCTCTCTCCATCTCTCGCTTGAGTTGAGTTAATTTCTCTTTGTTGACAGAGACCTCCGGTTTCATACTTTCGTTCATATGAAATCGACGGTACTTATTTTTTGCGGTGGTATGATAGGGGAGGAGATGTACATCAGGTAGGGAGGTGGGGAGGTAGGGAGGTATGGAGGTATGCATTGGTTCCAGAAAATTAATGATTGAACGAATATTTGACTGGGTATCAGTAATTCCCGGAACAACAGGTACGCGGATGATGACATTTTTTCCCTCTTCCAATAGGTATTTCAGGTTTTCGAGGATCTGTTTATTTGAAACACCGGTATGCTGCTGATGCGTTTCATCATCCATCAGTTTCAGGTCGTAAAGAAACAGGTCCACAAAGGGGGTGATTTGCCGGATCTCTTTCCCTGTAGTATATCCTGTGGTATCGAGTGCGGTATGAAACTCTCTCTTCCTAAGTGCTTGCAGCAGCTCCATGCAGAAATCGATCTGAAACAGCGGCTCTCCGCCGGAAAGCGTAACACCGCCACCCGATTCTTCAAAAAAGATCCGGTCCCGCTCCACTTCATGAAGGAGTCCCTTTATGGTCATCTCCCTCCCGGCTATCTCTTCTTTCTCAAAAGTAATCCCGTTGAGACTGATATGTTTGGTGGATTTTTCCGGTTCAGGAGAACGGCTTTCCGGGTTGTGACACCAGGTGCAGGCGAGAGGGCATCCTTTAAAAAACACGGTAGTTCTGATGCCGGGACCATCGTGGACGGCAAATCGCTTGATATCAAAAATGAGCCCTTTAGTCACAATAAAACAGAATTTTCTGACGAATGGCTTCCTGACAGACAGGACAAAATTCGCTGGCGCTGTTATCTTTCATCCGGCAGTTCATCACCGGACTGAAAATTCCTTTCTCCAGGTATCCTCCGCCCTCAAACAGGCCAACAACATTACTGTAAGTTGAATCGCGTGGTGTGGGAAGAGGTATGGTATCTGAAATCATCCAACGCCATTTGGAATCGAAATCAATCGTTGTCGTGATATTCGGCTCCCAGGGCTCTACCTTCAGGTTGTATGAACCTTCGTAGTTTACACCTCCCACATATTCATCAGCAAGTCCTCCAAAGGAATGACCGAACTCATGGATCACCACAATCTCACTGTCCTTGTCATCTACTGTACTCTGGCAATAATGGTTATAAAAACCGCCACCCCCATATTTCTTGCTGTTATTCAGGATGATGATTTGATCATACGGGACATTCACTGCAATATCGCGCATGCTCCAGGTATCAGGGGTAGTCAGATAACGCTCGCTGTCAAACGTGTAAAAGCTGCTGTTGGCATTGGTATTTACGTACTCTCTTTGACCAGGGATATCCACACCCGATTCAACTGAAGGAGACTCGATTGCGTAGACGTTGATCTTATGCTTAAATGAAGCATAAGGTTCCACCGACATCATGTAATCGGTAATACGCCTTGCATCTTCCCTGAATTTGGTCATCTCGTTGTTGGTGTATCCTTCTGCGATCAATGCAATATCCAATAGTGTATCAGATGCTCCGTGATTACTGATTCGGGTAAAAGGGAAAGGGGTAACTTCTTCATGGATAATGAAATGATCGTGAGGATTGACGAAAAGCGTGAAAAGAGGTTCGAACTGACCGGTTTCATTATCCCTGTGATCAATCTCAAAACGTACAGGGTAACGAGGGTAAGGCATGGTAGCTGTCATCGGATAAGCCCGGCGAAGCTCTTTGGCCTCCTGTGTTCCCTGGAACTCTTCAAAAAGTGATGAGAATCCCTTCCGGTAAAGTAATTTATTTGTTGCCGTATCGTATACTGAAAACCTGTAGTTCCCCGAGTTCCAGGGATCTATCAGGTTGTTATGTGGCCCTCCCCAATAGGGCTCTTCCTTTACCTGCCACAGGTAAACCGCACACTCCCGGTCATTGCCAGCCAGGAGGTAATCGATACGTAGCGTATGATTGGAGAAAAATTTATTGTAATTGTTCTCAGGCTGGGTCTGTTCCGTAAAAAGTTTGGAGGAAAGATCTTGTGAATAAACCGGGTATGTAAAAAAAATACTGATCAGAATAAACGTAAAACGAAGCATAGTGCTTATTTTTGTTCAAAATTACAACTTATGAGAACACAGAACAAACGAATCAAACTACTGTGCTTATTTTTAATGACAGTACCGGCACTCTCTTATACCCAGGTTGCAAACTATAGCAAAGAGCGCGCATCCACACACCAGGAGCTTCCCGATGACAGCTATCTGCAGAACACCCATGACCAGAGAAACGCGAAAGCGGGCTATGTTAAGAAGGGGGCCAGTTTTTTTACGATCCAGGTCAATGTGAATGCAAGTGGTGGGAATATTCTCGGGGATGCCGCAAATGAGCCATCCCTGGGTATTGATCCGACCAATCCGGACAATATGGTCATCGGATGGCGACAGTTTGACAATATCAACAGTAATTTCAGGCAGGCAGGTTACGGGTATACCTCTGATGCAGGCCAATCATGGACGTTCCCGGGTGTGATTGAACCGGGTGTTTTTCGTTCTGATCCGGTACTTGATAGCGATTCAGATGGGAATATCTACTACAACAGTCTGACAGCGAACGGTTCAGTTTATTCATGCCAGGTATTCAAGAGTTCAACCGGCGGTGCTATCTGGGATCCTGGTGTCGATGCTAATGGAGGAGATAAACAGTGGATGGTCATCGATAAAACTGATGACGGAGTAGGAGAAGGAAACATTTACTCCTTCTGGACATCCTATTACAGCATGTGCTACCCGGATTTCTTTACCCGTTCGATTGATGGAGGAAACTCTTTCGAGAATTGTGAGGTAGTAGATGGAAATCCTTATTGGGGAACAATGGCTGTTGGCCCGGATGGCGAGTTATATATCGTCGGTGCCGTCCCTTGGGATGGATTGGTAGTTGTGAAATCAACTACAGCACAGAATCCGGGTTTTCCTGTTTACTGGGATTTTGATCAGCAGGTTGAAATGGATGGTTACCTAACTATGCAAGTTGCTGTTAATCCTGCAGGATTGCTTGGTCAGGCATATATTGATGTAGACCGTTCCGAAGGTCCTGGAAGAGGAAACGTTTATGTACTGGCTTCGATGGCTCGTATCTCAACCGGTGATCCTGGCGATGTGATGTTTGCAAGGAGTACTGATGGAGGCCAAACGTGGAGCGCTCCGCTTCGAATTAACGATAATCCGGGTAATTACAACATCCAATGGTTCGGCACCATGTCGGTTGCTCCGAACGGACGTATTGATGCGGTTTGGCTTGACACCAGAGATGCTCTTCCCGGCACCTACTTCTCATCACTATACTACTCCTTTTCTGATGATCAGGGAGAGAGCTGGTCAGTGAACCAAAGACTCTCCGATGCATTTGATCCTCATCTTGGTTGGCCTCAGCAGGATAAAATGGGGGATTATTTCGACATGGAATCGGATGAGACAAGTGCACACCTGGCGTGGGCCAATACATTTAATGGCGAACAGGACGTCTATTATGGTCACATCATCCCGCAATATGTTGCGATTGAGGATCCTGAAAAGCAAAACTTGCTCTCGCTGACAAATTATCCTAATCCTTTTGTTGATCAAACAACGATCCGGTATACAATCCCATCCTCCAGCCAGGTAATCCTGGAAATTATTGATATCTGCGGACAGGTAATTCACACACTCATCAGTGAAAACCAGCAAGCTGGTTTATATTCAATTGATATTGCAGGAGATAAACTAACAGCAGGCTATTATTTTTGCCGCCTGCGTGCAGGAGCCCAATCAACTACAACCCGGATTGTGAAGATCAATTGATTCGAATTCGTATGGAAAACCGTAACCAGGATTTTTTACAAGATTCCTGAAAAAGAGACCAGGTAATTTTCAGTCTATGAGTCATAAAAAGTCTATCCTCATCACCGGTGCATCAACTGGAATAGGAAAAGTTACTGCCCTTCATCTGGATAGCCTTGGATTCAAGGTGTTTGCCGGTGTCAGGAAAGAAGAAGATGGAGAGAAACTACGAAAAAAGGCTTCTGACAAGCTGGAATCCATGATTCTGGATGTCACGGATGAGCAGTTAATAGCTACTGCGGTTGAGCGAATCTCAAGTGAGCGTGACTATCCCTTTTTTGGTCTGGTGAATAATGCCGGTATCGGGATCAGCGGCGTCATTGAAGCGACCACAGTCTCAGAGTTCAGGCGGTTGATGGAAGTAAACCTGATCGGATTGCATGCGATGACCTTTGCTTCGATTCCATGGCTTCGAAAAAACCATGGCCGAATCGTCAATATAGGGTCGAGTTCAAGCTACATAGCTGCTCCCGGCGGGAGCGCTTATGCCGCTTCCAAGTTTGCTGTGAGAGCCTATACCGATTCGCTTCGTACCGAAGTTGCTCCCTTCGGCATGGAGGTCTCCCTGGTGGCTCCGGGGGCGATTGAAAGTGATATCTGGGCTAAAAATGCGGCTTATAAAAAGAAACTGCGTAAAACCGTTTCTGCAGAACTGCTTGATATATATAGGCCTTTTGTCCGGTATGGTGACAAGATTCTGGAGGATGTCAAACCATTACCAACTATGAAAGTGGCTAAAGCTGTCGAAAATGCACTCGTAGCGAAAAAGCCCAAAGCGATATACCTGATAGGTCCGGATGCTAAAAAAGCATTTTACTTCTCAGGCTTTCCTAAACGCGCACTCACAAAGATGTTCCTAAAGCATATCCTGAAAAAGGAATAAATCCATGGCAATA
>JACNKI010000103.1:11286-13484 GCA_014382125.1 Bacteroidota bacterium
CATGGCAATAAGTTAAAATGGTAGTCTGGGATTATCTCTTCATCCTCTATTTTATCCTCGTCATCCTGACGGTCATCAAAATCATCTTTGACACCCAGGATCAGGTAAAAGCCCTTTTCTATATCTTCATTACGGTCGTATTTCCTGTTTTCGGTATCCTGATCTACTTCTCATTCGGGATCAACTACCGGAAAAATAAAATGTTCTCCAAAAAGATCTTTGCCGACACCAAACTCCAGGCGGAGGTTGCTGAAAAGATCAGGGAAAGCATAGCCATCAAGGGCGATGAAGATGATAAAACACTTATCAAGTACTACAACCTGATCCGGTTTCAGGCCAATGCTGATATGGCGCCGCTGACCCAAAACAGTGTCACCCTGCTGAACAACGGGGAAGCCTTCTTCCCTGAACTTCTGGCATCGATCGAAACCGCCAGGCATCATATACATGTCGAGTTTTACATCTGGGAAGATGATAAGATAGGGAACCGCCTGAAAGCGTTGTTGATAAAAAAAGCAAACGAAGGAGTCACGGTGCGTGTGATCTATGATGATTTTGGTGCAAGCGGGATCAAACACCGGATCAGACGGGAGTTGCATGAAGGAGGTGTGGAGATCTATCCGTTTTATAAGATCAGGCTGATCATGCTTGCCAACCGGCTGAACTACAGGGATCACCGGAAAATCGTGGTCATTGACGGGAAAACCGGTTTTACCGGAGGGATCAATGTGTCGGACAAATACATCAATGGCCCGGAAGAGAAAAAAGGGAAGATCAAGTACTGGCGCGATACCGGGATTAAAATCGTCGGTCCGGCAGTGAACAGCCTGCAACGAAATTTCATTGCAAACTGGAACTTCTGTAGCGGAACGAGAATTCCAATAGAGGAATCTCTCTTTCCGATCGCATTATCTGCCGGGAAATATGGCGATGATTACATGCAGATCATTGCCAGTGGGCCCGACTCAGACTTTCCCTATATTCTCTATTCCTGTACCTCTGCGATTTATAATGCGAAGCGGTCAGTCTATATCACCACACCCTATTTTATCCCGCACGAGAATATTATGGCAGCGATTATCAAAGCCGCATTGAGTGGTATCGACTGCCGGATCATATTGCCTGGCATCTCTGACTCTGCGTTTGTGAACGCAGCTACAAAGAGTTTTGTAGCGGAGTTATTGAAAGCAGGTGTCCGTGTCTATTTCTATCAAAAAGGATTTGTTCATTCCAAAACCATGACCGTCGACGAAGACCTCTCGATCATCGGAACGGCAAATATGGACAACCGGAGTTTTGAACTGAATTTCGAGATCAACTCGGTTATTTATAGTCCAGCGCTAACCAGGCAGTTAATCGATGTCTTTGATTCTGACCTGCTCGATTCCACTGAAGTACAATGGGATGAATGGAGTAATCGTTTTATCGGAAGGAAGTTCTTAAATAAAATCGCCCGACTCTTCTCCCCGTTGCTGTAAGATTTCCTCAAACCAACTTACCACCTCACAAACTCACCAGTTCACAACCTTTCTATTCTTCAGGATACGCGTCGATCAATGAGATCACCTCAAGGGAATCCTTGAAATTTTCCATCTGTTTATTTGTGAAGAACGAGATGTTTTTCTCTTCAAATGGAAGGAGGTCAAAATAGTTGTCAGTGAGGCTACCTTGTACAGGGGTTTTGATAAAGACTCCTTTCGCCAGTTTTGTCGTATAGAGGTTTATCAAGTACCCATAATGTAACTTCTTAACGGAGATGTCGATGGGTGCGCTTTCCAGTTTCAACTCTTTTGGTGGTACAAAATAAGTGAGATTAGTTGCCATAACACCGAAAAGATTTTCAATCCGTGCATAGATAAATAACGTAGATTTATCTTCTCCGGTGAGATAGGTGCTTAAGTTTGTGTCAATGACGACCTCTGTGCGATCAGCAAGAAAATTGTGATCCAACTCTTCCTGCCACAACACACGCCCGTTCAGATCGGAAAGAACCACCCTGAGTTTGGCTCGGTCGTTGTCGGTCTCATCAAGAGTAGCGTAAACCTTCAGGTTATCTCCGTCCATGACAGGTGATACAAAAAAGTTTCTATAGGAACGGCTTGCAGTATAAAAAAGCGCTTTTTTATTCCCAAAATAATCTCTCGATGACCAGGAGACAACAGGCCAGGTGTCATTAAACTGCCAGTAAAGGGTTCCCA
>JACNKI010000003.1 GCA_014382125.1 Bacteroidota bacterium
CCAGGAGGTCCGCTCCCCACTATTTTTGAGTTTGATAAGAATCCGAATTTCAAACTGATCGGAAAAGTAGAAGAGTCAGATGCCATCAAAGAATATGATCCGAACTTTGAGATGTTGCTGAAGTTTTTCGATGGAAAACCTGTGTTTAAGCAAAAAATTCAAATTCTTAGCAAGGAGTCATTCAATATAACAGGATATCTGGAATTCATGTGTTGCGACGACACCAAATGTCTCCCACCTACAGATGTCGATTTTAATTTCCGGATTGAGGGAACCGGAGCCGAAGTTGCTAAAAGTAAACTGAAAAAGGATTCTCAACCAACGACCTTTATCGTTGAATCCTTTGAATCCGTTCCTATTGAAACAGAATCGGATAACAGTTCAATCTGGACATTTTTTGTGATTGCACTTTTGGCTGGATTTGCCGGGGCTCTGACTCCATGCGTCTATCCAATGATCCCAATGACCGTCACGTTTTTCATGAGCAGCAGTAAAAGTAAATTAGGCGCTAAAGTAAATGCACTCTTCTACGGGCTCTCGATTATTGTAATCTACACCTTGATTGGTGTTCTTGTAACGGTCCTGTTCGGATCAGATTCCATAAAAGATGTCAGTTCAAATTGGATAACAAATATTATTTTCTTCCTCCTTTTCACAGCCTTTGCAGCCTCCTTCTTTGGATTGTTTGAAATAGTGTTACCTTCCAGGTGGACCAACAAATCGGATAAGCAGGTTGATAAAGGTGGCCTGATCGGAACATTTTTTATGGCGCTAACACTCGTGCTCGTTTCCTTCTCCTGCACAGCTCCATTTATTGGTGGAATCCTGGTTGAAGCATCCACAGGGAGTATCCTTATGCCTACGATCGGTATGTTTGGGTTTTCGTTAGCCTTTGCATTGCCATTCACCATATTGGCTTTTTTCCCTTCCTGGTTAAGCAAGATGCCCAAATCGGGTGGCTGGTTGAATTCAGTGAAAGTCGTTCTTGGATTTGTGATTCTTGCCCTGGGCATGAAATTCCTGCTGGTGCCAAACCAGGCTTTGGGATGGGGCCTTACCCGTGAACTCTTCATCGCCATCTGGATTGTATTATTTACATTGATGGGATTCTACTTGCTGGGTAAAATCAAGTTTTCGCACGATAGTGATGTGAAATACATCAGCGTTCCACGGCTATTGTTGATCATCGCTACATTTACATTCGTTGTTTACCTGTTGCCGGGTATGATTGGAGCTCCCCTCCGCGCTGTTTCTGCATTTTTACCCTCTGAGTCATCTTTCAATCTGATGGAGATTATCATAGATAACAAAGGGGAGGCCATCACTCCAAACTATAAAACAGTACTTTGTGAAGAGCCCAAACATGGGGATAAGTTCAAATTGCCTCATCGGTTACAGGGATATTTTGACTATGAGCAAGGCATGCGGTGTGCAAAGAAGTTGAATAAACCCGTTCTCATCGACTTTACCGGACATGGATGCGTCAACTGCAAGGTGATGGAAAAGAGTGTCTGGCCTGATGATAAAGTGTTGAAACGGTTGCGGGAAGATTACATCATCATCGCTCTTTATGTCGACGACAGAACAGAACTTCCGGAAGAAGAGTGGATCATATCCACCGTCGATGGAAAAGTGAAGAAGACCATCGGAAAGAAAAATGCTGATTTTCAGGTTGACCGCTTCAACGTCAATGCCCAGCCCTATTATGTATTGCTGGATACAAACGAGAATATGTTGGTGCAACCCAGGGCATACGATAAAGATATCGATGGCTTCGTTGAGTTTCTCGACAGAGGGAAAGAGGCCTTTTACAAAAATCAAAAACAACTATCCAAATGAAAACCATTTTCTCAACTCTTGGACTCCTGCTATTGATTTCTTCAACTCTTTCTGCCCAACTTTTTACAGCTATACCGGTCACGGTTCAGCAATTGAACAACAGCAGCGCAGCCTGGGGAGATTATGACAACGACGGAGATTTGGATCTGGTCCTTGCAGGTGAGAATGCAAACACTTCTCCATTAATCAAAATATATGAGAACCAGGACGGAGATTTCCAGGATATCAGTGCCAGCCTGCCTGGCCTATCTAACGGATCGGCAGAATGGGGCGATTATGATAGCGACGGAGACCTGGACCTGCTGATCACAGGAAGAGACGAACAACTTGTAGCCACTTCGATGATCTTCCTGAATGATAATGGAACATTTGTTGATTCAGGAATCGCATTACCCGGAATCATGGGTGGTGAGGCATCCTGGGGTGACTATGACAACGACGGTTGGCTGGATATCATTCTGACCGGAAGGATTGTTGGGTGTGGAGGTCTGGCCACAACCATGTTGTTCCGGAATGAAACCTTTCTCAATTTCTTTATTGAGAGTTCCCTGATTCCCGGATATAACCAGGGTGATGTAAACTGGGGCGATTTTAACAACGATGGATACACCGACTTGGTCTTCACCGGGCTGGACGGATTTGGTGTCCCCACAACCCGTATCTATTCAAATAACCTTGGAATTGGGGTATTCACTACAAATACACCTCCTGAAATGCCTGAAGGACTTTCAGCCAGTACGAGTGGGAATAGTGTAACTTTAAATTGGGAGAGAGCAATCGATGCCCAAACGCCATCCAAAGGACTGAGTTACAATCTTTACCTCGGCACCTCATCAGCTTTGCCTGATGTGGTTTCACCAAATTCAGG
>JACNKI010000209.1 GCA_014382125.1 Bacteroidota bacterium
CGGATGGATCAGGTTCGGAGTAAAAGCCGGCATGTACAGACATGACAATCACTTGCCCTTTGTAAAGTTCCTGGAGAGTCGTGGCTACCTCCGATGCCTCCGGACAGTTCACGCACTTGGCGCCGGTATAATCCTCCAGCAGGATCTTCCTTTTGGTTGAATCAACCGTAATATCTGTTACACTAACATAGGGTTGTTCCAGCTTATCACAGGAAATTCCCAGTAATACCAGTAGAACAATTATCAATAAAATACTTTTTTTCATATTCTTCGTTATTCGCTATTCGTTATTTTTAACTCACCACCTCACCATCTCACCACCTCACCACCTCACCACCTCACCAACTCACCAGTTCACAAGTTCACCACCTCACCACCTGGTATCAGAAGCTACTCGTTATCGATAACGTTATACCACTCGATTCAGGTACATACCGGCACACACCTCCAACGCAGATGATCCCCTCACGCTGACGACCATAAGAGAGAGCGATACGGGTTGTTTGATGAATAAATCCGGCTGAGATATTGTAGTAGTGAATTCGTAGGTTTTTCTTCGGATTTCCAAAATTCCATTGATCACTGATAGAGAAAAACCATTTTGGTGAGATGGTAAACTCCAGTAACCCGGCCAGCCAGTTTCCCTTGTCCTGTTTGGTCCACAAACCCTGGATTTCCCCCCTCAATGCGTATTTGCGTGTGATCTTATAGGTTAAATCTACAATCGCGATATTGGAGTAAATGGTTCCATATTGATCAAAATAGCCTTCTATCACATCTTTGTTGTAAGTTTGATATAGGTAGTTGAAGATTCCTTTCCACCGTTTATTGAATTTCTTGGTAACTTCAATACTGAATTCCTGGTAGTAGACATCGTCCCAGTCAATCGCAAAAGGTTTGGTCTTGTATCCAAGGGTTCCGGGTTCATCGATGAAGATTGTGTCATTGATTTTCGTCTTTTTGATGGCATTAACCTGAGAGAAGTTGATCTCAAAAGACATCCCGTATTTACCCCCGAGTTTCGATCTTTTTGGCAATGTAAAGGTCAGCCCAACTGCAGCTCCTACTTCACCGTTTGGTTGAGTGGCATATGGATACATGGCTGCCAGGAAGTAAGTATGTTCTTTGGTGATTGCAGGCAGGTAGTTGATATCTACCCCATTAAGGGTAACCATGCGATCAGATTTGAAGCTCATGTTGTCGATCCATTTTGTCTTGGCTGTAATCCCAAAATTTTTCCTTGAATAGGATGTTGTGATCAGCCAGGCGTTCCCATTTTTATAGATAAAGTCATTCATAGCGGATGGATCATTGATCTTGTGAGCATATTCCGTGTAAAAGTTGAATCCGGAATAGTTGAGGTTGACACGTCCTCCGTAGGTAGCGACATTTTCAGGCAGCTTGAGCTCATAAATCTTGGGCGGAAGGATTAGTTCCAGCGATTTCCCTTTCTGGTAATTGCTTACAAAACTTCCTCCAAAGCTCAACTTAAACTTTGAGCTGGAGAGACCCGGGACCATGTCGTTCAGGTAAAAATCCAGATCCGCTCCTTTTACGATGCCCCGGTTGTTGTCTTTGAACGGAACCCAGTAATACCGCTGCACTCCAGCTACACCCGTGATAGCTATACCCTTAAAGGGAGTGAGTTTCACACGCAATCCCCTCAGGGAATTATCGTACCCGAGGGTCCAGTCCTGGTATGTACGGAAAATCATCCCGTCGCCAAATTGTTCGTAAAAATTACCAGCCGTAACCTCCAGCAGTTTATTTTTATACTTCACCCACCAATAAGGAACACCCAATCCCTGATATGCTGCATCATATCCCAGGAGAGGAGGAAGGTAGGCTTCAAAACGCATCCCGGCAGAGAAATTCTTGTAGGAATAATTCACTTCGGTATACCCCTGGATCCGGAAAGCTTTCCCATCAAGTGTAGAGTCGGTAATACCCATCTTACTGTCGGTAAGGTAATAAGCGGCATCCGCCTGAAAACTTCCACTGATCTGACTGTTTTGTAAAAAATTCTGTCCGGTTGTGATTAAAGGCAGGAATAAAATGATGAAAAGAAGTCCGGGCAACAGAGCTCGTAAATGTTCTTTCATAAATCCTTTTTCTTTGAGTCTAGATTGTAAAATTAATGGATCTCTTCTCCCTCGCTGAGTTTCTTGATAATATCAAAGTATTCATACTCATTTCCGTCGACATAGGAAGTATGCTCATAAACAATCTCTCCATCCCCTTTGAGAATAAGTGTAAACGGAGGAATGCCCACATTCATAGCACGTTTAAAATCCCAGTTTGGATCCAGCAGAACATCGAACTCCCATCCTTTTCCGTTTACTGTTGGCTCAACCAGCTTACTGGACCGGGAATTGTCGATAGAGACTGCATAAAGCTTCACGCCGGTCTCTTCAACCCAGTCGTCATATTCATCAGAGATCGCACTCAGCTCTTTGATACAGGGTTTGCACCAGGTGGCCCAAAAACAGATAATGATGGGCTTTCCATCATTGGTAATGTCTTTGGTGTTAAACGGATTGCCCTGAATGTCCTGGATGTCAATGTGAGGAATCTTCCTGGTGCCTTTAGTTACGGGTTCCTGGGCAATGGCAAAAATACCAATCAACAGAAGAGATGCCAGTATATATAAACGTTTCATTTCAAAAGGATTTAATTTTAAAACGGCAAAGGTATACTTTTATGAT
>JACNKI010000042.1 GCA_014382125.1 Bacteroidota bacterium
TCAGGAGGTGAATCTCAACGGATCAATCTCTCTACAGCCCTTGGCAGTAGTCTGGTTGGCTCCATGTATATCCTCGATGAGCCCAGCATCGGATTGCATGCCCGGGATACGCAGCGGCTGATCAATGTCCTGGTGCGATTACGCGATCTCGGTAACACCGTCATCGTGGTCGAACACGACGAAGAGATCATTCGTGCGGCTGATGAGATCATCGATATTGGCCCCTTGGCAGGACATCATGGTGGAGAAGTCGTTTTTCAGGGTAACGGTGATAAAATAATCTCTTCGGAATCAAGCCTGACGGGAAAATACCTGGCCGGAAAACTCTCGATTGAGATCCCGGCAACCCGCAGGGAGTGGAAAGAGTACATCAGTATTACAGGAGCCAGAGAGAATAACCTGAAGATGATCAATGTTGATATCCCGTTACATATTTTCACCGTGATCACTGGTGTTAGTGGCTCAGGAAAGACATCCCTTGTCAAACGTATCCTCTTCCCGGCACTGAAAAAGATCCATGGTGGATGGGCTGAAAAGACTGGAAAATTCGATCGTATTGCTGGAGACATCAGTCGTATTGGATCGGTAGAGCTGGTAGATCAAAATCCCATCGGACGCTCTTCCCGCTCTAACCCTGCTACCTACATCAAAGCATTTGATGAGATCCGGCACCTCTTTGCCGATCAGAAACTGGCGAAAGTAAGGGGATATAAACCCGGGTATTTTTCGTTCAACATCGCCGGAGGAAGGTGCGAAGAGTGTGAAGGAGACGGGGTACAGAAGATTGAGATGCAGTTTATGGCAGATATCTCCCTCACATGTGACGTCTGCCAGGGAAAGCGGTTTAAAGAAGAGGTGCTGGACGTGAAGTACAGGGAGAAGACGATTGTTGACATCCTGGAGATGACCGTGGAGGAAGCCATCGTTTTCTTCACCCACGACAGTCATCCAACTACCTCTGAAAAACGGATCCTCTCCCGGTTGAAGTCGTTGCAGGATGTTGGACTGGGATACCTGAAACTGGGTCAATCCTCTTCTACCCTTTCGGGCGGTGAGGCACAAAGGATCAAACTGGCTTTCTTCCTTTCCAAAGGCAATACCGGCAAACCTACACTCTTTATCTTCGATGAACCTACTACAGGTCTTCACTTCCACGATATTCACAAGTTACTCGTCGCGTTCGATTCGTTGATCCGGATCGGACATTCAGTGCTGGTAATAGAGCACAATCCGGAGATCATTAAATCGGCTGACTGGATCATCGACCTTGGTAAAGAGGGAGGAGATGAAGGCGGACATGTCGTTTTTGCAGGGACACCGGAAGAGCTTGTGAAGTGCAAGGAGTCCTATACAGGATACTATTTAAGGAAGAAAATTAATTAACTGGTGAATTGGCAAATTAGTGAACCGGTGAGTTAATGAAAAAGTGAAATTATGAAAAGTATTAATCCTGCGAACAATCAGACCATCCAGGAGTACCGTGAACACACGTCCGGGGAGGTGGTTGAGATTATCAACAAATCCCATCATGAATGGTTGGCATGGAAAGAATCCCCCTTTTCTCTCCGTGGCGAACGTATGATGAAAGCAGCCTCTTTGCTCAGAAAACGTAAAGATGAGCTGGCAATGTTAATGACTCTTGAAATGGGTAAGATTATCCGGGAGTCAGAAGCCGAAGTAGAAAAATGTGCCTGGGGATGTGAATATTATGCGGAGAATGCAGAACGTTTTCTGCAGGATGAAGTGATTCCTTCAGATGCTTCCCGGAGTTTTGTTGCTTTCCAGCCACTGGGTGTGGTTTTGGCCGTGATGCCCTGGAACTTTCCGTTATGGCAGGTCTTCCGGTTTGCAGCGCCCACCCTGATGGCAGGCAATGGTGGCCTGTTGAAACATGCTTCCAATGTACCCGGGTGTGCATTGATCATTGAAGAGATCTTTCGCGAAGCCGGATTCCCGGCTGATCTTTTTCGCACCCTGATGATCCCGTCTGGTATGGTAGAAACGGTGATCGACCATCCTGCTATAGCCGCTGTTACACTCACAGGCAGTGAATACGCCGGCAGCCAGGTAGCAGCTGCGGCTGGTCAACGGATCAAAAAAACACTTCTCGAGCTGGGGGGATCAGATCCTTTTATCATACTTGAGGATTGCAACCTGGAAATGGCCGTACAACATGCCGTGAACTCACGCATGATCAACCAGGGACAGAGCTGCATTGCAGCCAAACGATTTATCGTTCATGAACTGGTACTCGAAACGTTTACCAACCGAATTCAACAGGCTTTGACTGGACTGAAAGCCGGAGATCCCTTGGATCCCGCAACAGACATCGGTCCCCTGGCCCGGCCCGACCTGGTTGATGATATCGACCGGCAGGTACAGGAGTCGGTTCAAATGGGTGCAACCCTGATTACCGGAGGAGCCAGATATGATCGTGAGGGATGTTACTATCAACCTACGATCCTGACAAATGTAAAAGCCGGAATGCCAGCCTATTCGGAGGAGACTTTCGGGCCGTTAGTCGCAATCATCCCTGTTGCAACAGATGAAGAGGCCGTGCGTGTTTCAAACGACTCGGTATTCGGACTGGGTGGCAGTGTGTGGACAAACGATATTGAACGAGGTGAACAAATCGCCCGCAGGGTGGAGAGTGGAGCTGTGTTTGTAAACGGCATGACCAAATCGGATCCGCGACTTCCTTTCGGGGGGATCAAACAATCGGGGTACGGAAGAGAGCTCGGGATTAATGGTATCCGGGAATTTGTCAACATCAAAACGATCTGGATTAGATGATGCCAGATGTCTGATGCCAGATATCAGACAAACCCTGTACCTTTTCTTTGTTCCTAAATTTGAAACATGTATTTTTGCCCCCGCGAAATTGGCGTGGTAGCTCAGTTGGTTAGAGCGTCGGATTCATAACCCGGAGGTCACGAGTTCAACTCTCGTCCACGCTACGAAATTGAGACTCAAGGTTCAAGATTCAAAATTCAAGCAGGGGCAATTCATGAATTGCCTCTTTTGGTAAATGAATAATTGGTTAAGTAGCTATGTGGTTCAAGGAAAGCTTAATGGATGTTGAGAAATCCTATTCGAAGCCTATATGGCACCCACCTCCCGCGTTTCAGAGAGACCTCTTTAAAACGCTGTCTATGAATACAAGTGAGGTCTGAATGCAGACATTCATTTCACCATTGGAATTATATCGTTATCTTGCATAATATACCGCTTCACGGAAGGCTTAAAGATGAATGATTGTAACAAAATAAACTAGATATGATAAATTTCAAAGCGCTATTTGAGATTACTTACGGATTATATATCGTTTGCTCAGGAGATAAACGTCGGGGTAACGGGTTTATATCAAATACAGTCTTTCAGGTAACATCAGAACCAGCAAAATTTGCCGTTTGCTGTAGTAAAAATAATTTCACCTGTGAATTTATCGAAAAATATGCTCATTTTTCCGTCTCCGTGCTGGTAAAAAACACAGAGCCCGAGATCTTTGGACGATTTGGTTTTAAAAGCGGCAAAGATTTTAACAAGTTAGAAGGAATGAATGTGAAATTTGGCATGACAGGAACTCCGATTGTCCTGAATGACAGTTTGGCATATTTAGAATGTAACGTTGTTCAAAAATTTGATGTGGGAACACATTGGTTATTTGTTGGTGAATTAATTGATGCACAAATCTTAGATGAAACCAATGAGCCGCTGACTTACTCTTATTATCGCCAGATTAAAAAAGGTATAGCCCCCAAAAATGCTCCAACATATATTGACAAATCAAGGCTAGACAGGAAAATGGAATCTAGCAAATAAGAATTTCTTTGTCATTTTCTTTCACTTTTTTTTTGTAGAACCATTATTTGGTATTATCTTTGTCTGGATTTAGTCTAAATAATAATAAAAAGAGGCCATGTTTAAAGAATATAATCCAATACAAGATAAATTGTTCAGAATAATCGATGACGATGGCATGATCATAAATAAAGAGTGGATGCCTGAATTATCTGATGAACAAATCGTAAACGCATACAAAGAGATGCTTTTTGCCAGGACAGCTGATTTGCAAATCGTTTCATATCAGCGCCAGGGAAGGATCTATACCTATCCCCCGAATTATGGCCAAGAAGCAATTTCAGGAGCTACAGGAGCTGTTATGAGAGAAGATGACTGGTTGGTGCCTGCTTTCCGGGAAATGGGAGCGTATCTTGCAAAAGGAGCTACTCTGAAAGAACTTTTTTTGTACTTCATGGGATACGAAGATGGCTCGTTGTTTAAGGATGCGAAGAATATCCTGCCAATATCTGTCCCTATAGCATCACAATTGGTTCATGCAACAGGGATCGGATATGAAATCAAATACAATAACAAAGATCAGGTTGTATTTGCTTTTGTTGGAGACGGCGGAACATCAGAGGGAGATTTTCACGAAGCGTTGAACTTTGCCGGAACGTGGAAGGTCCCTGTGATTTTTATCGTTCAGAATAATCAATACGGAATCTCCACACCCTTTTCAGTACAGACAGCTTCCGAAAATATTGCAATCAAATCTGTAGCATATGGAATTGAAGGAATAATGGTGGATGGTAATGATTATTTTGCCATGTATGCTGCTCTTAAAAATGCTGCCAAACGTACAGGAGAAGGAAATGGACCGGTGCTGGTTGAGGCAGTAACATACAGAAAAGGCGCTCATACAACTTCCGATGATCCGACAAAATACAGAACGAAAGAAGAAGAAGAAGAGTGGGATAAAAAAGATCCTCTTAAACG
Source organism: Bacteroidota bacterium (assembly GCA_014382125.1). Taxonomy (GTDB): domain Bacteria; phylum Bacteroidota; class Bacteroidia; order Bacteroidales; family FEN-979; genus QYOJ01. Next base: position 4,780 of record JACNKI010000042.1, read on the forward strand.
ATTAAAGGCATATTTGATTGACAAAAAACTATGGTCGGAAAAAGAAGAGGAGAGAGTTATTCCCCAATACAAAAAAGAGATTGACAGCCAATTTGAAGAAGCAGAAAACTATCCTGAAAGTTCCCTTGACGATGTGTTTCAATTTATGTATGACGAAATGCCGGAGGATCTGCAAAAACAGAAAGTTGAACAAGAGAAGTTTTTAACATGGATGGAGGAGAGAAAATGAAGATAATGAATATGGTCAATGCGATCAACGATGCATTAGACATTAAGCTGAAAGAGGACAGAAATACCATTGTATATGGTCAGGATGTTGGCGTTGAAGGCGGAGTATTCAGAGTAACAGAAGGGCTGCAAAAGAAATATGGCAACGATAGAGTCTTTGATACACCTCTTGCTGAATCAGGAATTGTGGGAACAGCTGTCGGTATGTCCGTTGCAGGACTCAGACCGGTTGTTGAAATTCAATTCTCAGGATTTGTTTATCCTGCTTTCAATCAAATTATCTCACATGCTGCACGAATGCGAAACAGAAGCAGAGGAAGATATCAAACTCCCATTGTAATCAGAATGCCTTATGGCGGAGGAATAAATGCACTTGAACATCACTCGGAAAGCATGGAAGCCCTGTTCGGACATATACCCGGGGTAAAGGTGGTGATTCCCTCCTCCCCACACGATGCAAAAGGCATGTTGATTTCAGCAGTCGAAAGTAATGATACGATAATCTTTATGGAACCAAAAAGAATCTATCGAGCTATAAAACAAGAAGTTTCGGAAGATAAATATTCAATTCCATTAGGAAAGGCAAACATTATTTCCCAAGGTACTGATGTAACATTGGTCGCCTACGGAGCCATGATCAGAGAAGCTCAGAAAGCGATGATTCTGGCAAAAGAAGCAGGAATCTCCGTTGAATTGATTGACCTGCGTTCAATCTATCCAATTGACAGGGATACAATTGCAAATTCTGTTAAAAAAACAGGAAGAATTATCACTGTAACTGAAAGCCCAAAGAGTTTCGGTGTTGCTTCAGAAATAACCCAGGTGGTTAATGAAGATGCTTTTCTCTACCTGGAAGCGCCTCCCAAACGGATTACAGGCTTCGATACAATTGTACCATTGCCCAAGGGCGAGCATCATTATATGATATCTCCCGAGAAAATATTTTATGACATTGAAAAAACAGTAAAATTCTAGTCCAATGAATATCCATAAAGAAAAACTATACCAACTGTGAATGATTATTTATGGATATTCCATTTGACCAATGAAATCAAGATTATAAACAAATGAAATATATATTCAAATTTCCGGATATCGGCGAAGGGCTTGAAGAAGGAACCATTTTCGAGTGGCTCGTCAAAAAAGGTCAAAAGGTTGAGTCAGGAGATCCTCTTGTAACCATGGAGACAGATAAAGTTGTCACGGATATTCCATCACCAAAAACAGGTACGCTGGTCACTTTATTCGGAAAAGAAGGCGAAACCATTCATGTAGGCGATGCATTGGTAGAGATTGAGATTGAAGGGACTAAAGGGGGAGATGCAATCGAAGAAGCTGAACAAGACTCAGTTACGGCTGCGATTGAAGAAGAAGAAGGCGCCGGTGTTGTAGGAACGTTAGAGATTGCCGGAAGCAGTGCAATCATAAGTTCAAGTAAGGAAGGAATTGATTATACTTCATCAGAACTGTCACCTGCAAAAAAGAGAGCGATTGCGACTCCTGTTTCACGTGCTCTGGCAAAAGACCTTGGCGTTGAAATCAACAATGTTAAAGGGACAGGACCGGCAGGCAGAGTAATGAAAGCTGATATATTGAAACATCGGGAGAATGGAAAGACTACCAGCCCATCAGGCCCGAATACACTGATCAGTAGCAAGGAGGCAATGGTTGAGATTGAACCGATGACTCAAATCAGAAAAACGATCGCAAAAAATATGATTCGATCTAAACACAATGCTGCTCATATGACAGTGTTTGAAGAGGTTGAAATCAGTGAACTTGACAGAATCAGAACGAAGTATAAAGATAAATACGCTGAAGAAGGGATCAAACTTACTTACCTTGCATTTATTTTTAAGGCTGTTGCTCTTGCATTAAAGAAATTCAAGTCATTGAATTCTGAAATGGATCTGGAAAACGGTAATATGATCTATAAAAAGTATTATCACATCGGACTTGCTGTGGATACTGAAAAAGGCCTGGTAGTTCCCGTATTAAAAAACGCTGATAAACTTAGTATAATTGAAATAGCTAAAGAGATTCAACATCTTTCTGAAAGAGCCAGGACAGGAAAGCTGTCAATGGATGAATTAAAAGACGGCACATTTACTATAACAAGTTTCGGTTCTATTGGCGGAATATTTGGCGTACCAGTTATTAATTATCCTCAGGCAGGAATATTAGGCGTTGGAAGGATCAGTAAACAGCCGGTTGTTAAAGATGATAAGCTTGATATTGGACTGATTCTGCCGTTATCTCTCACTGTTGACCATAGAATTGCTGATGGCGGTGATTCATCCAGATTCATAAATACGATTATGGAATATCTATCAGAACCCGTATCATTAACTCTTGAATAAAAACACACCCCTTCCTCATCCCTCCTACCTCAAACCTAGTACCTCTTCCCCTCTTCATTAATCATTGGCACAAACCGGACCGGCAAGATTGCCCGCTCCCGGATTTTGCCCTTTTTCTTTACAAGCAGGTATAGGTATTGAATGGATCTTTCCCCGGCCGGAATGATCATCCGGCCATTCTCGGCAAGTTGTTCCTGAAGGGGTTCCGGGATCTTTTCCGGCGCGCAGGTTACGATGATCGCATCAAAAGGGGCATATTCATGCCAACCCTGGTGCCCGTCTCCATTTCTGATCCGGATGTTGGTGTATCCTAAACTGTCCAGAAGAATACCGGCCCGGGAGGCCAGCGATTCAAAGATCTCAATGGTATACACAGAATCACAGATCTCCGCCAGGATTGCGGCCTGGTATCCGGATCCTGTCCCGATCTCAAGCACCTTGTCAAATGGCTTCAGATCCAGCGCTTCCGTCATGTACCCCACGATATAAGGTTGTGAAATGGTTTGCCCATCTCCTATAGGTAGTGGGGTATCGTCGTATGCGTATTCCGTATATGGCTCAGGAACAAATGCATGTCGCGGAACGCTCCTCATAGCCCGCAGGACATTCTTGTCTGTGACACCCCTCCACTGGATCTGCTCTGTTACCATCCTGTCCCTTGCACGCTCTCTTGCATGCCGCTCAGAATCGCTCTGTGCATGGCATCCGTAAAAAAGGACAACCAATATGAGAAGCATCAGCTTTTCGATTGATCCCTTTAGAATCTTCATGATATCTCCTTCTCTTAATAAATTAGCGTTCAAAAAACTGCTGATTAAAAGTAGTACAATTTAGTTAAACCAGAATATATCCAAGCAACCTTTTCAGAAAGAGGCTGTATAGAGAGGTGAGTTATGTTTTCAACCTAATCTGCCATGGAACGAGTTCACCCCTTAGAAGTTCTGCTGAAAGAACTTGCACAATGCCGCCGCGACAATGGGATCAATATCCTGCTGATCGATGGTGTCTCAGAACAAGCCATTGAATACATCGAAGCCATCGATGATCCATCCCGGAAACAGCTGCATATGATCAAGGAGATAGCAATCCAACAACTGGATACTATCCCCACCATGGTGAAAAAGTACAAAAGATCTTTCAACCATAAAACTCGTATCGGAGATCAAAAGATCCACGGGAAATGTGTCGCCGTTGCCGAACATGCTATCTCAGACTTCATTAACTACTTCACCGGAGAGAAGAATCCTGCCAGACAGAACTAACCCGCCTGACTCTTCAGAAATTTCATTATCATTGCACCTTCATTAGAAGGCAAACGGATCATGTGTTTCCACCTCCTGATCAGGATCACCCGATGGCTGTGCGGATTTATCTGCACGATCATGACCCTGCTCACTTTCAGCCAGTGCTCGCCATCCAATTATGCGTTTGGCGATGGAGAATATATCACCTATGAACTCAATTATAACCTGGGCCCAATCTGGTTGAAAGCGGGGAAAGTGGATTTTAATACCAGACTGGTCAACTTCAAGGGAACTCCTTGCTGGTTAATCACCAGTGCAGGACGGACAGTCGCTTCCATCGAGTTTCTATTTAAAGTGAGAGACTCCTATAAAACATGGATCGATACATCTACATATAAGACCGTAGAGTTTCAACGCTACATCTTTGAAAATGGTTACCGGCTTCAGAACACCTCCTGGTTTGATTACCGAAACCGAATCGTCCTTAGCAATACTAAACGAAATGACGATCCACTTGTTACCGATACACTTCGAATGAAATCCTGTACCTATGATATGCTCTCCGGCTGTTTTCTCATTCGGTCGATGAACCTGGATACCCTCCGCACCGGGCAGTTGATACCCATACGCATGGCTATCGACGATAGTGTCTATACCATCCAGGTGAAACTGATTGGCAAAGAGATCATTGAAAATATTGACGGGAATCAATACCGATGCCTGAAATTCGTCGCAACCATGGTCGAAGGAACAGTGTTTGAGAATGACCAGGAAGCGGCTTTCTGGGTGACCGATGACAAAAATCGGATCCCGGTCTACATGGAAGCAAAAATCATCGTTGGGTACATTAAAGTATACCTCACATCCTATACCGGCCTGAAACACCCCCTGGCTATCATCGAATCAGAGTAATAACACACTATTGTGCTTGATTTCCATTGATTATTAGTCTTCAGTCACCATTCACCAGTTACCAGTCACAATCAAAAAAAATTGACTTTCATAATCCACTGTATCTCTGCGTGTTTCGTTCAATATAGTACTATGTGTTGAAAACTATTCTGATTATTTTAGTACTATGTCTTGCATATTACCTTTTTATGTATTATGTTTGCAACATGAACATCGAAAATCAAAAAGCACAGATGCGCAAAGGAGTTCTCGAACTCTGTATTCTCTCCATCATTGCAGAGAAGGATGCGTACGCCTCTGAAATCATCGATAAACTGAAAGAGGCAAAACTGATCATTGTGGAAGGAACACTCTATCCTCTTCTGACAAGGTTAAAAAATGATGGCATGACCTCCTACCGATGGGAGGAATCGAAATCAGGTCCGCCACGAAAATACTTTCAGATTACAGACATCGGCCGGAAAGTACTGAGTGAATTAAAATCGGGATGGCAGGAACTAGCCGTGGCAGTGGAAAAAATCACAGGATAACAAGAAAACAAAAAAATATGAAAAAAACCGTCAATATCAATGTAAACGGGATCATCTTTCACATCGATGAGGATGCATACACCAAACTAAACAGTTACCTGAACAGTTTGAAGAAACATTTTCAGACCGTTAAAGGAAGCAGTGATATCATTGATGATATTGAAGCCCGGATCGCTGAGCTACTGCAAGAGAAACTCAGTGGAACCAAACAGGTGATCTCTATCCAGGATGTGGATGAGGTGATTGAAGTAATGGGACAACCCAGTCAGTTCGAAGAAGAGGGTACTGCAGAAGAACAGGCCCCGGAAGCCGGTCCGACAAAAACCACCAAACGCTTCTACCGTGATCCCGATGAGAAGGTGGTTGCCGGGGTTTGCAGTGGTATAGGTTCCTACCTGCACTGGGACCCCGTAATCATCAGAATACTCTTTATCATCAGTCTTTTCATTGGCGGATTTGGGGTTGCGTTATACCTGATCCTCTGGATCGTCATACCGGAAGCACAAACCACTGCTGAAAAACTGGAAATGCGAGGGGAGAAGATCAACGTCTCCACCATTGAACAATCCATCCATGAAGAGGTTAGTACAATTAAAGACAAGTTGAACGACCTCACTGAAACAACAAAAGAGAAATTTCGAAAAGGGAGTCCGGTCCGCTCACCTATCGAACAGATATTCAAAGGCATCGGAGAAGTGTTGAGAGTCTTTGGGAAGGCGCTGCTGATCATCTTAGGAGTTACGATCTCTTTGATAGGCATAAGTTTCTTCATCATGCTACTCGCCGTACTTTTTGGCTGGGGAGGAAATGTTTTTGTTGACGGGGAAATCGCAATTCTCTCTTTTCCCGCGATGGTTGATCTGACAATTGGTTGCTCGATCAATCCGTTCTACATGCAACTCGCACTCCTCATCTTTCTGGGCATTCCCGTTATCCTGCTACTATATGCAGGAACCCGGTTGATATTCAAATTCGACAGGATTCGATATTTTGGGATCACCGCCTTCAACATCTGGTTGATTGGCCTGGTCATCTGTGTTTTTTACGCATTCAAGATCTATCGAAACTACAAAGCTGAGGGGAGATACCATCAGGAAATCGCCATAACCCAACCAATCTCTGATACGTTATACCTTCAGTATGATCATCAACTCCCCAATGACAACTTCTATCTTGATGAATATGAGGTTTTTGATGACATTAAAATCTCCAGAGATGATCTTGGGAACTACTACTTGATTCCTACCATACGAATAATGACCGGGTACAATGATCATATAGATGTGAGTAAACGGATTGAAGCGAGAGGGCGCACCATGTCCGATGCCCGGCACCTGGCTCAGGCAGTGAAATATGAGATCCGGCAGTCAGGAGATACATTGATGTTTCCTCTCTTCGCTGAGATGGAAGACGACAAATGCTGGCAAGGTGAGCAAATTGTGGTAACAATCAGAGTGCCTGAAGGTCAATACCTTATGTTTGGAGTAGGAAAGTGGCGTTACCAGCACGAATACTACCACGATACCTTTAGTTACAGCCAGGAAGAATTGTTTGTCCTAACAGATTCAGGACTTGATCATTATTGACTGGAAAGATGCCACCGCTTTCTGCAAATGGCTTTCTGAAAAATAAAACTTCTTTCATTTTTTCTTACTTTTACCTGTTCCCTGGTAAAAAATAGAATTGTTCACTAAAGCTACGTTCATGAAAAAATTGATCTCCTCTCTCATGATCCTGGTAATGATAGGATTCATGAGCTGCGAGCCTGTTAATCATAGCAGTGACAGCGCTCCGATCATAGGTAAACCCGAAACCACCCTCACGGGAGACCGGATGACACCTGAAGTCTTGTGGGCCTTCGGAAGAGTGAGTGGCCCTGAGGTGTCGCCCGATGGAAAGACAATCCTTTACGGGACAAGTTACTACTCTGTTGAGCAGAACAAAGGCAATCGCGAACTCTACTCCATTGATATTAATGGCGATAACTACAGGCAACTAACACACTCTCCGAAAAGTGAGTTCAATGCCGTATGGCGACCTGATGGCAATCGGATTGGGTTCCTCTCCTCCGAAAGCGGATCTGTCCAGATGTGGGAGATGCTTCCCGACGGATCGGAACGTGTTCAGATTACCAATATCGATGACGGAATCAACGGATTCAAATACTCTCCCGATCAAACCAAAATCCTCTATACGAAAGAAGTTTATCTGGATAATAAGTTCGCAGAGCTCTATGAAGGGCTGCCAAAAGCATCCGGACGAATCATGGATGATCTCCTTTACCGGCATTGGGATACCTGGGTAGACTCCTACAGTCATGTTTTCTATGCCGATTACGATGAAACACGAGTCTGGAATGATACAGACATCATGCCCGGAGAGCCTTACCAGTCACCACTGAAGCCATTTGGAGGTATCGAACAAGTTTGCTGGAGCCCCGATAGTAAAACTATCGCCTACACATGCAAAAAGATGGCGGGGAAAGCCTCCACCCTCTCTACAAATTCTGAAATCTACCTTTACGATATCGAATCCGGTGATTTGAAGAATATGACGGAAGGGATGATGGGATTCGACGTAGCTCCTGTTTACTCTCCCGATGGAAACTACATCGCCTGGGAAAGCATGGAGCGTGAAGGGTATGAATCGGATCAGAACCGGCTCTATATCATCAATACCAAAACCTGGAAAAAGAGATATGCTACCCTGGGATTTGACCAGAACGCATACAGCCTGGCCTGGACTTCAGACAGCAAGGAGATCTACTTTACGAGCGATTGGCACGGCGCATTTCAGGTCTATAACTTCAATCTTGCTTCAGGCAAGATCAAACAAGTCACGAAAGGGCTGCAAGACTATAGAAGTGTCGCTGTGGCAGATGGTAAGCTGATCTCAGCTATGCAAAAGATCGATATGCCAACCGAATTGATTGCAATCGACCCTGCTAATGGAGAGGCAAAACAGATCACCTTCACAAACAAAGAGCTGCTTGCACAGATTTCTATGGGAAAAGTAGAAGAGAGATGGATAAAAACCCATGACAATAAGAAAATGCAGGTCTTTGTCATCTATCCGCCTCATTTTGACCCTCAGAAAAAATATCCAGCTCTGCTTTACTGTAAAGGAGGACCGCAGGGTCCGCTTAGCCAGAGTTTCCACTACCGCTGGAATTACCAGATCATGGCTGCGAACGACTACATCATTGTAGCCCCGGCACGCCGTGGCGTATCCGGTTTCGGACAAGCATGGCAGGAGCAGATCAGCGGCGATTACCATGGCAAAAGTATGC
>JACNKI010000141.1 GCA_014382125.1 Bacteroidota bacterium
CCGATCCAGTTCAGCTTTGACGATATTAAGTTGTAAGAAAAAACCTAGAAAGAATACACCAGAGATATTCCAGGTCCTGTTGGTGAAACCGGCAGGACTTTTAATCTACTCTCATTCCTGACGACCAGTTTCCCAATACCAAAACCAATTGCTGACCCGATCAACACATCGGAAGCCCAGTGTTGATTATCATAAATACGTGATAAAGCGGCCCCTGTGGCCAGGGAATAACAGAGGATTGGAACCCAAATGGTCTCCTGATATGATGTGGCTATGACTGTGGCAATGGCGAAAGCAGTCGTCGCATGTCCGGATGGAAACGACGTGTAGTCAAAACCTTGAAACGGACCCTCCCACATCCACGGATCCGGAGGGTCATCCTGGTAGGGCCGGTGTCGATGAGTTAGATGCTTAATGATCTGAGTAGCTATTCCTGCAAGTAAGAAAGCCTCAACTCCTTTCAAAGCCGTTATCTTCGCTCTGTCATTCTTCCAGATAAATCCACACCCATATAAAATCCCCAGTGCAGACAAACTATAAAGTCCACTTCCTATCGGTTCAAACAAATGTTCGGAAATTTGATCCAGTACCGGAGTCCGGCTATTCTGAATCCACTTCTGGATGTTTCCATCCTGAGTGAAAAGAACAATTGTAGTGCCTACAATTGCTGTTACACCAATCCACTGGCCGGTTTTCCATCGGACAGGAGAAATAGCGATATCCCTGGCATCAGTCAGGTAAGACTTTACATAGTGTTTGTCAATAAAGGATTTTTGCCGCTGCTTTGAGATTGAGTCTGCTTGCCCCTGGACAAGTTGAGGGAAAACAAGAAAAATCAGGAAATATCTCACCAAGTTGTGCATGTTGGTTATCGCTCAAGCTTTTTTGCCTCTTTCCAGAAAGTATCCATCTCTTCCAGAGTCATCTCCTGTAACGGCCTGTGCGCTTTCTTTGCTTTCTCTTCAATAAACTGGAATCGTCTGACAAACTTCTTATTGGTCCGCTCCAAAGCATCCTCGGGATTCACATCAATGAACCGTGCATAATTAATAATAGCAAAAAGAAGATCACCCAGCTCATGTTCCTTCTTTTCATGTGTCTGATTCGTATGAACCGCCTCCTTCAACTCGGCAAGTTCCTCCTGCACCTTATCCCATACCTGATCAGGATGGTCCCAATCAAAACCTACTCCACTCGCTTTCTCCTGGATCCTGTTGGCCTTCACCACGGCCGGTAACGAACCTGGCACCCCTGACAAGACAGACTCGTTCCCTTTCTCCTTCAATTTGATCTTCTCCCAATTATCGCGAACTTCCCTGGCATCTTTCACCTTCACATCCCCGAAAATATGTGGATGCCGGTGAATCAATTTTTTCGTAATCGTTTCCAGCACATCCTGAATCGTAAATGAGTCACTCTCGGAAGCTATCTTTGCATAGAAAACCAAGTGCAGCATAAGATCCCCCAGTTCTTTTTTGACACTTTCAAGATTCTTCTCCAGGATAGCATCAGATAGTTCATATGTCTCTTCAATTGTCAAATACCTGAGACTCTCCAGCGTTTGCTTTTTATCCCAGGGACATTTTGCCCTCAATTCATCCATCACTTCGAGTAGCTTCCTGAAGGCCTCAACAGTATCTTCCATTTGATCATGCATTTCAGGCAAAAATACTTATTTATCCGGTTTCATCGTTTCTATTTCCTGATGTTGCTTAATCATACTAAATTTGCTGCAAACAAAGATTTGGGTTGAGACTACACGATCACATATTATTTTCTAAACATAGACATCAAACTCTCTTAGTTTTTTTATTACTGACGAGCCCACTTATACTCACTGGTCAATCCGAGCATAAACAGTTCTCATCAAATATCTTTATCGAAGGGAAAATTCATTATGGCTTCGTGTATGCACATCATCTCGAACTTGAACTGTTCAATACCCATCTTCCTGCTTTTGAGATCAGTCTGCAACAACAGACATATGGTAAACGAAAATGGGAAAGAACTTTTGCATATCCTCTGATCGGGATCACCTGCTGGTACTCAGGCCTGGGTAACTCTCCCTATCTGGGTCATGCCATTGCATTAATGCCATTTATCAACTTTCCGCTATACCGGTATAAAGATTTTTTCTTTGGATTTCGGTTTGCTATCGGAGCAGGTTATCTGACCAAACGATTCGACCGTATTGAAAACTATAAAAATACAGCGATAGGCACTCACTTGAATGCAGCTGTAAACATGATGTTTGAAACGCGCTACCGGATCAATACCTGGTTGACAGCTTCTGCCGGAATAAGCTTACAACACTTTTCAAATGGTTCATTGAAAATGCCAAACTATGGCCTCAACGCTCCAACGGTTAGCGTCGGTTTGGCTTATTGGCCTCTTAACCAGAATAAAAATATAGGCGATCGAAGATATCCGCCAACAGAACCATATTCAGCCATTATTCAGCGTCATATTGAATTTAATATTGGAGGAGCAATCGGATACAAGAATATGGGATCTGTATTGGGTGAGAATTATATAGTTTTTCATTTATATGAGAATACGTTCTACCGGATCAGCAGAAAGAGTAAAGTTGGTATCGGGCTGGATCTCTCATATGATCCATCCCATGTGAAAATAATGGAATTGCAGGGGGATACACTGATAAATACGATGAATATCCTTCGCCCAGGTATCAATGCTGCCTACCAACTCGTGATGTCGAAGCTGGGATTTATCTTTAACATTGGTTATTACCTGGGCGGCGCTGAAAAAAGTAACGGCCCCCTTTACCAGAAAATCTCTCTACAGTATAATTTCTCGAAAAACTTTTTCGCTAACGTCATGCTGAAAGTTCATTTCGGACGAGCCGATTACGTTGTTTGGGGATTAGGTTATAAATTCAATATACCGTTTGGAAAAAAAACCCTGAAAGGATGAAACCAAAAAGAGATCTATACGCTGTTTTTACATTTTTTCTCCTCCTGCTAATCTCTGGTTGCGGAAAAACCGGGATCGATTGTTTTACGAGCACCGGTGAGATCATTAACGAAGAGCGTTCAGTGGATGAGTTTGATTCAATTGAGATCAATAACAATGTGAACCTTTTTATTTCTAAAGATTCTATCAGGAAAGTTGTGGTAGAAGCGGGGAAAAATATCATCACAAATATTATCACTTCTGTTGAAAACAAACAATTAATCCTCAGAAATGAGAATACATGCAATTGGGTCAGAAGTTATAACAAACCTATAAATGTTTATGTGTCAACTCCATATTTATATAAACTATATTATAACTCCTCCGGGAATGTCACCAGCCTGAATACCCTCGAATTTGACTCCCTGAAATTGGAGGCATGGGGTGGATGCGGAACGATAGAACTGGATGTCGATATCTTTTTGGGATATTTTTATTTGCAAATTGGAACATCAGATATCCATCTAAAAGGTTCGTGTGGAATCGCCTCAATGTTCACCGGAGATTTTGGGCTCCTAGATGCCAGAGAACTTCAAACCGGGTTTGCTTTTATTACCAGCCAGTCATCAAATGATTGCTACGTGAAGGTAACTCAAGGACTTGATGCTACCATAGAGTCAATAGGAAATATATACTATTATGGAAGTCCTAAAGAGATCACAACAACAATAAACGGCCCGGGAAGTGTGATTCACCTTTATTAGTAAGCCCTGGCAAACAGAACCCGCTCGGAAGAAGGTTTTCCGGATAAGATACATCTTCCTTCCTCTTTAGGGTTATTGAAAGGGATGATCCGGACAGTCGCTTTGGTTTTCTCTTTGATTTTCTCTTCTGTATCAGATGTTCCGTCCCAATGCGCATATGCAAACCCACCCTTATTCTCAATAACATCCAGAAACTCTTCCCAGGTATCCACATTGTATGTGTGTTTCTTCCGGAAAGCCAAACTCTTTTCAAACAGAGAACATTGTATCTCTTCAAGCAGGAAAGGAATCTCTGTGACGATACTGGAAATATCAATTACCTTTTTTTCAAGTGTATCCCTGCGAGCTATTTCAACGGTTCCATTTTCCAGATCCCTTGGGCCAATCGTTAACCGCAACGGAACACCCTTAAACTCATATTCGGCGAATTTCCAACCAGGTTTATGGGTTTCCCGGTTATCAAATTTTACAGAGATTCCTTTCTCCTCCAGCTCTTTTTTAACTGGTAACACCTTCTCTGTTATCGCTGACAACTGCTCATCACTTTTAAAAACCGGAACGATTATAACCTCTATTGGTGCAAGTTTCGGGGGAAGTACAAGCCCTTGATCATCTGAATGTGCCATGATTAATGCGCCCATTAATCGGGTCGAAACACCCCATGAAGTTGCCCAGACATACTCCAGTTGATTCTCCTTATTCAGAAATTTTACATCAAATGCTTTGGCAAAATTCTGGCCCAGGAAATGAGAGGTTCCCGATTGAAGTGCCTTTCCATCCTGCATTAGGGCTTCAATCGCATACGTATCCAGGGCTCCTGCAAAACGCTCAGAAGCTGTCTTTATACCTTTCACAACTGGCATTGCCATCCAGTTCTCTGCAAAATCCGCATACAAATCCAGGATCGTCTTTGTCTCAGCAAAAGCCTCATCCCTGGTAGAATGAGCAGTATGCCCCTCTTGCCAGAGAAACTCTGTTGTTCGTAAAAATAATCTCGTGCGCATCTCCCATCTTACTACATTCGCCCATTGATTGATTAGAACCGGAAGATCCCTGTATGATTGAATCCAGTTTTTGTATGTATCCCAGATAATCGTTTCTGAAGTAGGTCGAACAATCAACTCTTCTTCAAGTTTGGCATCTTCATCAACAATTACGCCTGATCCATTCGGATCATTCTTCAGCCTGTAATGAGTGACAATTGCAACCTCCTTGGCAAATCCCTCTACATGACTTGCCTCCCTGCTAAAAAAAGACTTGGGAATGAAAAGAGGGAAATAGGCATTCGAATGGCCGGTATCTTTGAACATCTTGTCAAGCACTGCCTGCATCTTCTCCCAGATTGCAAATCCATAAGGCTTGATAACCATACAACCTCTAACTGATGAATTTTCTGCGAGATCAGCCTTAATTACAAGATCGTTATACCATTGAGCATAATTTTCTTCCCGGGTTGAAAAATCTTTCGCCATTTTTTAATGTGGTATGATATTTGCTACTTTTAAAGTGCGTGAAATGTTGCGCACAAAAGTAATAAAAAATCAAGGTCCCAAATGAAAGTTAACAGTTTCAATAATTCCAAAGGAGGTAATATTATGAAAAAAGCAGCATTAATCATCTTCATCCTGGGTTTCATCCTCAGTGGATCCATAGCCCAAAACAATAAAGATGCTGTTTACGATGACGTATACTATTCAGTATCTAAGAAGAACAAAAAGAACAAGCAAGAGATTTCTGAACCAGACACTTCGGAGACAACCCTTCCAAAGTCTTCTACATTGTATGATGACTACAACGATTACTCATACTCATCCAGAATCAAACGATTTCATAATCCGGAAGAGGATGCAGATTACTACGATGATGTCTATACAGGTCCTGAGAATTACGACACCAATTACAGTACAGCTGGCTCTTCTCCCAATGTAAGTATATATGTAGGTGCCGGATTCGGTATGGGATATGGCATGGGATATGGTATGGGATTTGGTATGGGATTTGGTTACGGATGGGGATACGATCCCTGGTACTGGAACTACGGATGGGGCTACCCATATTGGGGTTACGGGTTTTGGAATCCTTGGTGGTATTATCCCTCACCTTATTATTGGAGTCCATATTCATATGGCTACTACAATGGATACTGGAATGGATACTATGGATATCCATATGGATGGGAAGGTGGCAATTCTCCTTACAATACCTATTACGGTCGTCGTCGTCCGCTTACCACAGGAGGAGGTGATATTAACCAGCGAACAACACAAATCCAACCAGCCACTTCCCCGAAAAATAAACGTACGGTGCCAACAAATATGAATGATCGTACGATTGCTAATACAGTGTCGAATTCACGTACAACAAACAACGATTTAGTTGACAAAGTTTCCTCTACCCGAAACGATCAGCCAACTTCTCAAAAAAGGTATCAATATACGCGTTCTGCAAACGACAAACCATCTTCTACGAGAGAAAGTTCCAATGAATATACACGCAACAAAACTCAGCCAACGCCAAAATATGTTAAACCAGAATACAGAAGGTCTACCCAGTCAAATACAAGGGCGGAGAATTACTCATCACCAACTTATCGTCAACCGAAATCGAGTAAAGAATATCTCAGTCCAAGGACACAACCCTCAAATCGGGCTGTTCAGGCCAGAACCAGTTCTGAACAACCAAGATATACACGTCCGAATGTGCCTCAGCAACAAAGAGTTGCTCCTACACGGTCGAATAACAGCCGGCAATACAATGCACCAACCAGATCCAATGTAAATTCCAAAAAGAATAATGCTCCTAGTCGGAATTATACACCCACCAGGTCTTCACCCTCTCGCTCAAAAAACTACTCAACTCCTTCGAGGTCAAGATCCAACAGTTATTCTGCACCTTCGAGGTCAAGTAATCGCTCATACTCATCTCCTTCAAGATCAACAGGTAGCTCGCGTTCAAGCGGTAGAGTTGGTGGTGGAGGCGGCAGACGTAAGTAATCAGGGAAATCAACACCAACTCAACAAATGAAAAAAATGAAGAAACTTGTAATCATCGCTTTCATTCTCGTAGCAGCTTTATCGGAAGCTACAGCCCAAACAGCACTTGATGCCTTACGTTATTCCAGGATCTATTATAATGGTACAGCCAGGTTCATGGCGACAGGTGGTGCTTTCGGAGCCGTTGGAGCCAATTTCTCAGCCATCTCTACGAATCCGGCAAGCCTTGGATTATACAGGAGTGCCGAGATTACACTCTCACCATCCTTCTTCGGCAGCTTTACAACATCTGATTATAATGGATATTCAGCCAGAGATCATAAGTTGAATTTTGCATTGGCTAATTTTGGCTACGTTTATACATTTAATACAAATAGAGCTAACAAACAAGGAGGGTTACGCTCATTCAGTGTGGCGTTTGGAATGAACCGTCAGAATAACTTTAACAACAGAATCTACATCCAGGGTCCAAACCACACGAGTTCACTCATAAACTCCTTTACAGACATTCTAAATACACCACCGCTGATTAACTCTAAAGAGATAAGATATAACTACCCATTTGATATTGGCCTGGCCTATGACTGCGGTTTAATCTACTATGACAGCACTCAAAACAAATATGTATCTGATATGCCAAACGGGGGTGTTTTCCAGGACAAATCCATCAGGACCTGGGGGTCTATCAATGAATTTGATATCGCCTTTGGGGGGAATATCGCTGACAGGCTCTATTTTGGTCTTACTATTGCTATTCCAAGTGTCAGATATTATTACCAGAGCAGCTATTGGGAAGAGGACACAGGCGACTCAATCCCCTATTTTCAATCTCTCCAATACGATTATGTTTACGAAACCCATGGAACAGGTGTGAATTTTAAAATGGGATTGATTTACCGTCCGGCAAATTGGATCCGGTTGGGTGCAGCTATCCATACACCCACCTGGTATCCCACGATGAACGATTACTGGTATTCCAGTATGTCAGCCATTTACGACAGTGCCTTATCTTACCCGGCTCAGTATTCTCCATCTGGCATGTACAATTACGAAATGATGACACCTTTCAGAGCTATTGGGAGTGTTGCTTTTTTTGTAGGCAGGTATGGATTTATTAGTGGAGAATATGAATATGTAAACTATAATCAAGCAAGGTTTCGGGCTTCCCTGGATGATTTTTCCGATGTAAATACTACAATCATCAATAACTACAAAGCCCCTCTTAATTTACGTTTAGGAACAGAATGGAGAATTAAAATATTCAGACTTCGCGCAGGTTTCAGATACAACGGTGCCCCGGATAAAAATGGTGATTTCAGCAATAGATACACAGCCAGTGGCGGCTTCGGGATTTATATTAAACGCTTCTTTGTGGATGTTGCATACCAATGGTCCCGTTCCGAATCAAACCTCTATCTCTATGATCCTACAATGGTAAATGCAGCCAGGATAACTACGCTGACACATATAGCTACCGGTACATTTGGATTTAGATTTTAACGGTTAGCTCTTTTGAGCCTGCTTAATCCGGCCTTCGCCTTCTGGCGGAGGCTGTTTTCATATTCAGCGTGCTTAAGTGACGCACAAATTCGGTAATTTGTATCGGCTCCTATGAAATCCCCTCTCTTCTCGTAAATCATGCCCAGGTTCAACGCTGCATTGGCTGCGAAATAGTGTGGAATTTTCTTCCCCAGTTTGATTGTTTGTGTATAGAATTCTTCAGCTCTGGGAATATTTCCCACGGCATGATGGATTCTTCCCAAACGGTAAGTATATTCCGTTAAATCCTTCCGACTACGAATGTATTGGTCCAGAGAAGTGTTCAGTAGAATATTCAATGCTTCCCGGTAATACCCTCCATCAAAAAGGAGGCGGGCTTTTAACAATGGCAGAGCCGGAATTATTCCGACGTCGTATTCGGCATAGGCTTGCTTATCATCATCTACAATCGCATGCCCATTGACTTTTGCCTTCATAATTTCAGCTTTGTAACGAAGGGTATCTCCCTTTAGGAGGTATATCCAGGCTAACTTCTGATGTCCGGACTTGATGTAGTTGATCCCTTTAAACTCATCCAGAAACGTATTAAAATAGTTGGAAGCAGAAGTGTCCAATCTGTTTATATGTGCAAGACCCTCAAGAAATTCAAGATATAAGAATGGATAGGTTTCTGCATCGGGTTGATAACTCGAAAGAAGTGCGATCACTTCATCGTTCCTTCCATTCTTCATGTAGACGCTCGACTTGGCGAAGACGATCAACGGACTGTTTTTGTATTGAATAAAAGAGGTGTCCAGGTCAAATCGACGGATAAATTCCAGGGATTCTTGCTTGTTGCTATGCAGGTTGGCATACACAAATGCCAGGTAAAAACATGCTTCCGGTTTAAATAACTTATATACCTCATTCGATCCGTTATAGAGGAAAACGGAATTCAATTCTGCTATACCTTCTGAGATCGTTCCTTCCAATCCAACCAGGTTTGCCAGCCAGAGATAATTCTCCGGAATTAATCCCACAATGATGTGAAGGATCCCTTGCCCAACTTTATCGGGCAGGAATTCGGGAAAGAGCTTTTCGTTCTCTTTCAGAAGAAGATATGCCCGTCGAATATCAAAAGCAGCTGTCATATACTCTCCGAATTTGAGTTTTACAAAAGCCCATTGAATCCTCACTCCTGCCAGGCACAACCGGTAGTAAGGGGATTTTTGATTCCCATCCTCCAGTAATTTCAGTCGCTTTGACTTGTTCCCTTTCAGGAGCTCAAATTCAAGCTTGTTCTCCCGGGTATAAAGCTTGAAAAAGTCGATATAGTTTTCCAGGTAAACCGGGATCAGGTTTTCGGGATGTTCCTGCCGTTCCTTTTGTAAAAGATTTTGAGCGGCTTCAAAACGAAAGTTTAAGATTTCTTGATAGGCTTCCCTGCATTGGCTGTTGAAATGATACTGAGCCGATACAACACAAGATAAAAAAAAGAGGGCGCTGATGAGGATTAAACGACCCCCAGACAACGCTCCAGGTTTTATTCCAGTTGAAAACATTATTTTACATAGTTGACAATCCCGTCATCCACAAGAATTCTTCCACAATATTCACAAACAATAATCTTCTTATGCATCCGGATATCCAGTTGATGCTGAGGCGGGATTTTATTGAAGCATCCTCCGCAGGCATCACGCTCGATTTGAACCACAGCAAGACCATTTCTGGCATTCTTGCGAATCCGTGAATAAGCAGTCAAAAGACGCTCCTCTATGAATTTCTGGTTCTCTTCAGAACTCTTGATCAAATCTCTCTCCTCTTTCTCGGTCTCAGCGATGATATCACCCAATTCATTTTTCTTGATATCCAGATCAGCGCGTCTTTCATCCAGCACGCTCTCCAGCCTTTCTATCTCCTGTTTCTTTCCCTCCAGGGAACTCTGGAACTCTTTGATCCGTTTTTCAGTAAGTTGAATTTCCAGGTTTTGGAACTCGATCTCTTTGGAGAGTGAGTCATACTCCCTGTTGTTCCGTACATTCATCTGTTGCTCTTCGTATCGTTTAATAAGGATCTTGCTATCCTTGATCCCATTCTGCTTTTCTAAAATAGATTTTTCTTGAGAGACTGTTTCCTGAATGTAGTTTTCCACCCGGGTTCCAAGTCCTGCTATCTCATCTTCCAGATCCTGAACCTCCAGAGGGAGTTCGCCTCTGATAATGCGAATTTTATCAACCTGGGAATCTATCTGTTGGAGATTGTATAAAGCAACTAACTTTTGTTCAGAAGAAAACTCAGCTTTTTCGTCCTTCTCTTCTTTCTTTTGTTTCTTCTCAACCGTCTTCTTTTCCTTAACCTTGAGATTTTTCAACTTCTCTTTTTCCGTTTTTTCCTTCTCCTTCTTAGGTTCAGTTTTTATCTTTGGTGTTTCTTTCTTTTTCAGCTTTGAAGGCTCCGAAGTTGCAATAGGATCACTCTTTTTTTTCGCCATAATTCAGCAATTATAAATAGTTTATCGGATTTATTTCACGCTCAGAAATGAGAACCGCAAATTTAGGAAATTTTTCAATTAGAACCGCATGGAGCATCTCTTTTACGAAGTGTTCACTTTCATAGTGTCCAATGTCAGCAAGCAGAAGATCCTCTCTGCCTGTCTGAAAATCATGATACTTGAGGTCACCTGTCAGAAAAAGATCGATCCCCTGCCGGATGACCTCCGGAATCAGAAATGCTCCGGAACCACTGCACAATGCAATTTTTGAGATCTTCCTGTTAAGTGGAACCGTATGTCTCAATACCTTAATGCTAAAAAGCTCCTTCACCAAACGAAGAATATCTGTATCCCGTTTTGGTTCCGGGAAAGTTCCCACAATACCTGCGCCAACTGTCGAAAAGGAATTGGATAGAGGATAGATATCATAAGCTACCTCTTCATATGGATGACTCTTCTGAAGTACATGTATCAGTTTCTTCTCAATATGAATCGGAAATATGACCTCAATCCGGTTCTCATCTTCAAAATGAACAATGTTTTTTTCTCCAACGAATGGGTTGGTCTTATCGGATGCCCGGAAACTACCCTGACCGCTCCCGGTGTAGCTGCAACAGTCATATTCACCAATTTGACCTGCGCCTGCTTCAAACAAAGCCTCTCTTACGTTCGATGTCTGACTGATCGGACAAAAAGTGACCAGTTTCTTCAGATATCCGGCCTTGGCTTTTAGAATTGAAATTTTTTCCAGCCCAAGCTTTTTTCCAAGAAAATGATTCAGGCTCTCCAACTTGTTATCCAGGTTTGTATGGAGAGCATAAATTCCAATATTGTTCTGAAAAGCAAATTGAATGACAGGATATTCATGAATGGCAGGAGTGAGCTTTTTTAGACCATGAAAGATCAACGGATGATGTGATACAACCAGGTTGCATTTGTTTGAAATAGCTTCCTGAAGAACTTCAGCAGTTGTATCCAAACTGATAAGAATCCCGGTTACTTCCGTATTCGGATCTCCTATGATTAATCCCGAATTATCCCATTCATCCTGGTAAGACAAAGGTGCCCAGGATTCCATTGTTGCAACGATCTCGTGTAGTTTCATTTCTGTTAATCTTACTAGCATCAAAATTACGAAAAGAAAGGATGAATTCCAATTCTGTCATGATGTTGAAAAATGTTCGCAACTTTGTTAATAAAAAAGGGCGTGCAAGCAAAGATTCAAGTAAAAAATGTCGAATCTTTGTTCTATGAAATCGACTTTAGTTTTTATCGTTGACAAGAATCCAATCCACAGCAGCCTGCTGAAATATCATTTGACAATTCAGCGGTTTTCAAATGTTCAGTTATATCATTCAGCTGAAGAGTGTCTTTATCGCTTACGAAAAGATATTACACCTCAATACCTGATCACCGAAAATGATTTGTCGGATTATGATAGCCTGGATTTCCTCAGGATGGTTAAAAAGATCTCTCCTTCCACGCAGGTGCTCTTCTTCTCTTCCAATGATGATCCGATTCTTGCCATGCGTTTGATTGATTCAGGTGCCATTGATTATGTCATAAAAACCGAAAAGCTTGATGATGGCATCCAGGATCTGATCAAGAATATTATTTTCCTTCAACGGGAAAAGATTCAAGCTTAACCATCTCATCTTCCAAGAATGTTAGGTATACATCCTAACATTTTATTGGATTATATTTATTTTCTTTGTACCTTTCGCCGCTTCCCGAAAGAACATGAGGTTTCATAAGCTACTCCTATTGCCCTTTTCACTCCTTTATGGAGTGGCCATGTTGATACGCAACTGGTTATTTAATTGGGGTTGGTTGCCATCCAGAAAATTCGAAACAGCGATTATATCTGTCGGGAACCTCTCCTTTGGAGGCACAGGAAAAACTCCACATATTGAATATCTCATCCGCCTTTTACATAAACGGTCTCTCGTCGCAACTCTCAGCAGAGGGTATGGGAGATCAAGCCAGGGTTTTGTGCTTGCTTCCAAACGATCTGCCTATAAATACATTGGAGATGAACCACTGCAATTTGCCAAAAAATTTGATGACATCAAAGTAGCTGTAGATGAAAATAGGGTCAATGGTATTGAAGTGTTACAAAGGAAGTTTAGTGGCCTGGATGTAATCCTGCTGGATGACGCTTTTCAGCACCGGCATGTCAACCCGGGATTATCAATTCTACTAACCGATTTCCATAAACTGTATACGGATGACCTGGTCTTTCCCTCAGGGACGCTTCGGGAGTTCTCCTGCGGATCAAAACGTGCTGACATCATTATTGTCACCAAAACACCAAAAATATTTTCCCCAATCACCCGGAGACGACTATTGGGAGCGTTGAAACCTCATTCCCGGCAACAAGTTTATTTCACATATATTCAATACGGCAAGCCAATCCCTGTGACATCAGATCACGCGAACTTATCTCCAAATGATAACACTGTTATTCTCCTCTTTACCGGGATCGCGAATGATTATCCTATACGAGAGCATCTAAACAGACAATGCCGGGAGGTTGAAGTGATGAAATTTCCTGATCATCACCCATTTAACATAGAGGA
>JACNKI010000066.1 GCA_014382125.1 Bacteroidota bacterium
ACATGGTCACTTTTGAAGCAAAAGGACCTAACGGCACACCGGTTCATCGCCGGATTGCCAGCCTGAGAATCATGGTTGGAAGTGGATTTTCTGTTGATGCTGTAGCTGATCCGAGTACTATTTGCGAGGGAGCGTCCTCTCAGCTTGATGCGGTTCTTACTTTAGGAGATCCGCCTTTCACCTATCTATGGTCACCCACAACCGGACTAAGTGATCCAACTATCGCGAATCCGGTAGCTACTCCATCTGCAACGACAACATATTCCGTATCAGTTACCGACAGCAGTCCCGAAACCGTATCCGATGATGTTGAGGTCACCGTGCTCACACCGATTACATCTGCGGGTGACATTATTGGAGCTACATTAGTCTGTGAGGCCACAACGGAAATTTACGAGGTTGCACCGATACCTGGAGCTACTTCCTACTCATGGACAGTGCCGAGCGATGCAACCATTGTATCCGGACAGAATTCACCACTAATCAATGTTACCTGGGGACCAACCTCCGGCATAATTTCGATTATCGTTGGGAACATCTGTGGCAACAGCCCACCAAGTACCCTGGATGTAACCGTCGAACCGATGCTTCCTATACCGGGAGATATTTCAGGACCCGACTTCGGGTGTACAGGCGTTGAAACAACTTTCTCGATCGACGCAATACCTGGAGCTGATGTGTACGAATGGTCGGTTCCAGCTGATGCACAAATTGTTAGCGGACAAGGAACGACAGAAGTTAATGTCATTTGGGGATCAACCGCCGGTGACATCGCTGTTTTAGCACGAAACAGTTGTGGGGCCAGTCCAACTCAAACGCGGAATCTGACGCCCGCAACAATACCCGAGCCCGCCGGGCAAATTAGTGGAAACGATACAGTTTGTGTGAATCAAGGGGGATATGATTATGATGTTCCTGTTATCCCGGGAGCGACTTCATACACCTGGATCCTACCAACCGGAGCCTATATAACAGCTGGTGGGGGAACAAATGCGGTTACAATTGGATTTGATCCACAAGCCATCAGTGGCAATATTTCAGTAAATGGAGTGAATGATTGTGGAGATGGCACATCCAGCAGCAAGTCGGTATTTGTATCTGACTGCCTGGGTATCAATGTTCAAACTCTCGATGCTACTGTGAGACTGTTCCCCAATCCGGTTGAGCAAACACTGAATATACAGATCAATGGAAGCGAAAAGAAGCTTATGCTAACGATTAGCGATGTGACGGGAAATACCAAAATCGTGCAACCATTATCAGGCCTGCCTGAGAAGTATACAAAAAGAATTGATGTCTCCGGATTTGCAGAAGGAGTCTATTTCATCAGGTTGACTAATGATGACCGTTATTATGTTCAGAAATTTGTTGTTCTGCGATAAAAATAATGCGTGATAAATTCCCCTGGCTGATTAATTGACCAGGGGAATTTATTTTTTCAACAAGAACGTTTCGATTGAATAATAATCAGGTCCTTTTGGACGAAGAATGCTCTCGTAAAGAATCAGGTGTTTAACTGACACCGGATGAGAAGAGATGCCTTTCATTTTATCCAGTATTTTTTGAAAAAAGACTTTGTCTTGAAGATACTTGATCCTCCCCAACGTGAGATGAGGAACCTGATTTTGACGCCCTGTCTGAAAACCAAGAGATTCAAAATCAAGACTCGCTCTTTTCATCAGTGTGGCCAGCTCGTCATACGGTTCGATCCCCGTCCAGATGACGCGGGGATTGTAAGAACTGCCAAAGACGCCTAATCCTGCAAGCCGGAATGTGAAACTGGAAGTAGCTTTCGTTAGATTTTTAAGGACTTGTGAGATATCAGGGATCAATCGCTCTTCTGTTTCGCCGAGGAATTTTAAGGTGATATGAATATTCTTTTCCTCTACCCAGTTGATCTTTTCGTGGGATAAAGCATGCCGTAAGCGACAAAAAGCACTCAGAAAATCCGGATCAGGATTAATATTAAATGCAACAAATAAACGCTTCATTGGAGAATTTTATACAAAAATAAAAATTATAACTTTGTGCGCTCAACGGGGCATTAGCTCAGCTGGCTAGAGCGTTAGACTGGCAGTCTAGAGGTCAAGGGTTCGACTCCCTTATGCTCCACTTCTCATCTGTTTTCAAGCCAGGATGTAAACGGATGTTCCGATAAATATGCATTGTAATATCTGTGATCCAGGGAAACCTCCTCCCCTGCCCATTCAGGTAAATCAAACTCCTCCTCAGTGCTTTCAAGCTCAATCTCTGCCATGTACAATCCTTCATTTGAGCCGTGGAAGATATCTACATCCCACGATTTCCCGTGATGATTGATCTTATATCTTGTTTTCTCAACCAGGTTACCTGCAACAAGAGAATGCAGTGCACGGGCCTCCTCAAGGGGTATGGTATATTCGAACTCCATACGGCTGATATTCTCCCGCCTCCCTTTGATAGCAAGTAATCCAATATCATTGGCTATCCTTATACGTATCACTGCCTCTTCATCCCGGGACAGATATCCCTGCTTGATCTGCTTGCTCTCTGCTTTTTCAACTCCATCCCAGATCTCTTTCCGGACCAGGAATTTGCGTTCTATTTCAAGGTGTTTCAATTTAAGCGAATTAAATGTGAAATGATAAATTTACTCAGCGTATATTTGCGATGACGAACAAATCAGGTATAAATTTTAGCTAAAGATACATAAGATTAATGAAAATATTAATCCTTTGTACCGGAAATTCATGTCGCAGTCAGATGGCAGAAGGAATATTGCGAGCGATTAACTCTGAGCTGGAAATATTCTCAGCAGGCACCAAGCCAGAGGCAGTCGTTAATCCCCATGCTATAACAGTGATGAAAGAGATTGGAATTGATATCTCTTCACAACAACCTGCACATATTAACCAGTTTATCGGCAACTCATTTGACTATGTCATCACAGTCTGCGACCATGCCCGGGAGAGTTGCCCCGTATTTATCGGAGAAATAAAAAATAAGCTTCACATTGGTTTTCAAGACCCTGCCACAGCCAGGGGAAGCGAAGCAGAGATCCTGCCCGTATACAGAAAAATCCGCGATGAAATCAATGAAGCATTTACTAAATTCTATCATAAAAACCATATCTATGGTACTGGAAAAAAAACGTCTTAAATTTCCGGATAGGTTCCTCACGCTGTGGATCTTTATCGCCATGGGAGTTGGTGTTTTCTGGGGGTATCTTTTTCCCGGAGTTGTTGATTTCTGGAACAACTTCCAGGTTGGAACCACCAATATTCCTATCGCCATTGGCTTGATCCTGATGATGTATCCACCACTGGCTAAAGTGCGGTATGAGGAGATGGGAGATGTGTTTAAAGACTGGAAAGTGCTGTCGTTATCTCTGGTACAGAACTGGATAATTGGCCCGGTTTTCATGTTTATTCTGGCAATTGTTTTCCTGCGGAATTATCCGGAATATATGGTCGGGCTTATCCTGATAGGCCTGGCACGCTGTATCGCCATGGTCATTGTATGGAATGATCTGGCCAGGGGCAACCGGGAATATTGTGCCGGCCTGGTAGCCTTTAACTCCATCTTTCAGGTGTTATTTTTCTCTGTTTATGCCTGGTTTTTCATTACCGTGATGCCCTCGTGGTTTGGCCTGAAATCCGTTGATGTAGATATTACCATAGGAGAAATTGCCAAAAGTGTATTAATTTATCTGGGCATCCCATTTCTGGCCGGAGTTTTTTCACGCTATAGCCTGATCAGATGGCGGGGAAGAGATTGGTACGAAAGTGTATTCATCCCGAAAATTAGCCCCATCACACTTATTGCCCTGATTTTTACCATAGTCGTGATGTTTTCGCTAAAAGGTGAATACATTGTGAAGATCCCAATGGATGTCGTCTATATTGCCATCCCCCTGACCATCTATTTTGTGGTAATGTTTATCGTCTCCTTTTTCATGGGGTGGAAGTTGAAAGCAGGTTATGAAAAGACCACCACCCTCTCCTTCACTGCTGCAAGCAACAATTTTGAACTGGCAATTGCTGTGGCGATTGCAGTGTTTGGATTGAATTCAGGAGAAGCATTTGCTGCGGTAATAGGTCCGCTTGTTGAAGTACCCGTTCTGATCAGCCTTGTAAGCCTTGCCTTTTGGTTTAAAAAACGATATTTTTGATAAAAATTAAGCGAGAAATATGAAGGTCAGCCACATTGAACATATAGGTATTGCGGTTAACAGTCTGGATGAGATGATTCCCTATTATGAGAACCTTCTCGGCACCCCATGTTATGCCATTGAAGAGGTAAAAGACCAACAGG
This sequence comes from Bacteroidota bacterium, assembly GCA_014382125.1. Taxonomy (GTDB): domain Bacteria; phylum Bacteroidota; class Bacteroidia; order Bacteroidales; family FEN-979; genus QYOJ01. The sequence continues at coordinate 4,294 of JACNKI010000066.1, forward strand.
TGAAAACAGCAATTTTTCAGGTTGGAGGAACGAAAATCGAACTACTGGAATCTACCGATCCCGAAGGCCCGATTGGTAAATTTCTGGAGAAAAAAGGTGAAGGTATCCATCATATTGCTTTGGCAACGGAAGATGCAGACACGGCATTGAAAGAGGCAGAAGAGATGGGTATAAGATTGATTGACAACACATCCCGCAAAGGGGCTGAAGGCCTCGATATCGGATTCCTTCATCCGAAATCAACTCATGGTGTTCTCACAGAATTATGCAGCTTGTAGGGGCGACCGTTCCGGTCGCCCCTACAAGCATTGAATTATGCCAACAATCGGAATCAGCGGAGGATCCGGATCAGGCAAATCCACAGTCGTTAATGAATTGATCACCAGGTTGCCGGACAATGGTGTGGCGGTGATTCATCAAGACGCTTATTATTGGGACAATGGGGACAAGTCGCACCAGGAAAAACAACAAATCAATTTTGACCATCCTGATGCCATTGAGTGGGAGATGTTGATCAGCCAGCTGAAAGATCTGAAACTAGGAGAATCCATTGAGATGCCACACTACTCTTACGTGACGTGTGCTCGTTCTGCCGAGACTACGCTTGTGCAACCACGGAAGATCATTATCATCGAGGGAATTCTGATCCTGACGGAGCCCGGTCTGCGCGATTTGCTGGATATTAAGGTATTTGTTGATACTGATCCCAATGAAAGACTGAGGCGGATCATTCGAAGAGATATGGACGAAAGAGGCCGTTCCCCCGGCCAAGAACTTCGCCATTATGAAACTTTCGTCAAACCGATGCACGTGAAATTCATCGAACCGTCAAAACGTTTTGCTGATATTATCGTACCACGGGGAGGGAAGAACCGGGTTGCCCTGGACATATTGGTTTCCCATATACAAATGACGGACTAACGTTTCTTAATTAACCGGTACTCCGCATCGCATCAACCGGATCAAGGCGGGAAGCCCGCATGGCAGGAATGATTCCTGAAGTTAAACCGATCGCCGCTGAGACACCCGCTCCGAGCCAGATATTTCCGGCAGTCAGAATAAGTTCGAAGTCAAATCCGTATGAGATAATCAGGGTCAGGATGTAAACAAGGAGCAATCCCACAATCCCACCGATCAGGGAGAGAAAAATAGCTTCAAAAAGGAATTGAAGTAAGATGAAATAATTTTTAGCTCCGATTGCTTTCTGGATTCCGATGATACTTGTGCGTTCCTTGACCGAGACAAACATGATGTTAGCGATTCCGAATCCGCCTACAAGAAGAGAAAAACCACCGATAATCCAACCGATGATAGCGACTGTATTGAAGAAACTATCAAATCCTTCTGTGATGATGCTCGTTTCGTTGATGGCAAAATTATCATCTGCAGAGGGCTTGAGTTTTCTGACGGAACGCATGATGCCAGTCAGCTCATCCCGCAGCTCATCGTTGGAAACCAGGGGTTTCGCTCTGACGATGATGGTGGCATCCATATTACGAATATCAACCAGGCTCTTAAAGTAATTAATGGGAAGGTAGAGTGTATTGTCGTTCGAGTTACCGAACATATCTTCACCCTCCTTGTCGATGACTCCGATTACCTCCATATTGCGCCCCATCACCTTGATCCGCCTGCCTACCGGATCCATCTTACCGAAAAGATTGGCAGCAATCTCATTGCCGATAATGGATACGTTCTTTCCGTTATTTGACTCCATTGGAGAAAAATATCTCCCGTCGCTGATTTCAAATGGTAAAACCCTGTCGAAATTATACGAAACACCCACGATCTGCACTCCATCCATGTAATTTCCATGAAATTTAACGGTTTTGGTGACATCAATCATAAATGCAGAAATCTCTGATAATGTACTGCGCTTCTGAATCTCTCTCATATCATCGAGAGATGCTTCAGGACGCTGGTAGTATTTCCACCAGGGGTATTCCCCACCCATCGACCAGGGCCACTTCTGCACAAACAACACATTACTCCCGAGCGATTCAATGTTGGTCCGGATGGCGATCTCCATTGAGTCGAAGATTGTAAAGACCGAGATGATACAGAAGATACCGATCGTAATTCCCGACAATGATAAGATCGTACGGATTTTGTTGACGATAATCGCCTGGAACGCGAAGATATAGCTTTCTCTTATGAGTCTTAAGATCAGTAACATAGTTCAGAAAATTTCAAAAAAAATCATGGTAAAGGTAATATATTTTGTGTTTGCGGACATGAAAGCGGTCATTCATACGTCGATTTTTGGTAACATTGCATGAAAACCCTCAAACCACTGTTTCTTATGATAAATCGGATTAAAATCAAATCTGCACTTATCTCTGTTTATTCAAAAGAGGGAATTGCAGATCTGGCCACTACTCTAGAGCAAAATGGAGTTAAAATTTTTTCAACCGGCGGTACGTTTACCTATCTGAAAAGTCTGGGAATAGAAGCCATTCCGATTGAGGAAATCACCTCCTATCCCTCCATCCTGGGGGGACGGGTAAAGACACTTCATCCGAAGATATTCGGCGGGATTTTGTGGAGGCGGGATGAAGAGAGAGACAAAGAGGACCTCTCCCGGTATGATATCCCGTCAGTAGATATGGTTATTGTTGATCTCTACCCGTTTGAGAAGACGGTGGCAACAACTAATGACGAAAAAGAGATTATTGAGAAGGTTGATATCGGAGGGATTTCACTAATCCGTGCAGCTGCGAAAAATTTCCAGCATGTACTGGTTATTCCATCGGCCGGACTTTATGGCCAGTTATCTAACCTACTGCTGGAGAAAAAAGGATTTACCAACCTGGAAGAGAGGAAGTTTTTTGCCGCAAAGGCATTTGAAGTCTCTTCGCATTACGATACAGAAATCTTTAACTTTTTCAACAGGAAAGCTGGGATTGAGGCATTTAAACAGAGTTATGCAACTGGCCGTTCATTACGGTATGGCGAAAACCCTCACCAAAAGGGAATATTCTACGGTAAGCTGGATGATGTGTTTACACAGCTTCACGGCAAAGAGATCTCATACAATAACCTGGTAGATATTGAAGCTGCGATACAAATGATCGGTGAGTTTACAGAGCCTACTGTGGTAATCATCAAGCACACAAATCCCTGCGGCGTGGCCAGTCGTGAGACCCTGACAAAGGCCTGGCTTGATGCCCTGGCATGTGATCCTGTTTCAGCATTTGGCGGCATCATCAGCGTAAACAGAAAAGTAGATAGGACAACTGCAGAAAAGGTCAACAAACTCTTTTTCGAGATCATAATTGCAGAAGAATATGAAAATGATGCACTTGAACTGCTTCAATCTAAGAAAAATAGAATAATTTTGTGCTGGAAACCGTTTACATTTTCTACCCGGCAGTTTAAATCACTCCTGAATGGGGTGATAGAACAGGAGAAGGACAAAAACACGGAACAGGAAAAAGATTTCCGCAATGTCACACGGAAACATCCGGAAAATGATGAAATTCCTGATCTTGTTTTTGCAAATAAGGTGGTGAAGCACTTGAAGTCTAACACGATTGTGGTGGTCAAAGAGCAGCAGTTGATTGGGTGTGGAATGGGCCAGACATCCCGGGTTGATGCATTGAAACAGGCTATTCTGAAAGCGGAGGTATTTGGCTTTGATACAACCGGAGCCGTCATGGCGTCTGATGCCTTTTTCCCGTTTTCAGATTCAGTGGAGATCGCTCACAAAGCAGGTATTAACGCAGTGATCCAACCGGGAGGATCGATCCGGGATAACGATTCGATCCAATTCTGTGACGAGCATGAAATGTCAATGGTCTTTACAGGAATTAGACATTTTAAACATTAAAAAGAAGAAATTACTATGGGGTTTTTCACAAAAGAGATAGCGATTGACTTGGGAACTGCCAATACGATTATTATTTTTTCAGATAAAGTAGTTGTGGATGAACCATCCATTGTGGCTATCGAACGAAGCTCGAATAAGATTCTTGCTGTCGGGAAGCGAGCTCAGATGATGCATGGAAAAACGCATGAAAACATCAAGACGATACGCCCTCTTCGAGGTGGAGTGATTGCTGACTTCCATGCTGCCGAGCATATGATCAGGGAGATGATCAAGATGATCGAAGTCAGAAAAACATGGTTCCCCCCTGCCATGAAAATGGTTATCTGTATCCCATCCGGCATCACGGAGGTTGAGGAGCGTGCTGTAAAAGATTCGGCTGAACAAGCAGGCGCCAAAGAGGTCCGGTTAATCCATGAACCCATGGCTGCCGCTATCGGGATCGGGATAGATGTACTGGAACCGATTGGAAATATGGTCATTGATGTTGGTGGTGGCACAAGTGAGATTGCGGTTATTGCACTGGGCGGTATCGTTAACAATAAATCGATCCGCATTGCCGGTGATGAATTCAATACCGATATCCAGGAGTATATGCGGAAGCAACACAACATCAATATAGGTGAACGAACAGCCGAGCGGATAAAGATCGAAGTTGGAGCAGCGCTCCCGGATATCGATAATCCTCCGGAAGAGTACCCTGTGCATGGCCGCGATTTGCTTACCGGGATTCCTAAGGAGGTCATTATCAATCATGCTGAAATTGCCCATGCGCTTGATAAATCGATTGCGAAAATTGAAGCGGCCGTACTCAATGCCCTTGAGATGACACCACCTGAACTGGCATCGGATATTTATGAAACCGGAATTTACCTGACTGGTGGCGGAGCCCTGCTCAGGGGGCTTGACAAACGACTGCATTTAAAGACAAAGCTGAAAGTCTACGTCGCCGAAGATCCTCTTCGTGCAGTTGCCAGAGGGACGGGAATTGCACTGAAAAACTTCGATAAGTTTACCTTTTTGATCAAGTGATTTGACAGATGCGAAACCTATATCTCTTCTTTCGGAAGCACTATTTCATTTTCCTTTTTCTGCTTCTGGAGGTAGTTTCGCTGATCTTTTTCTTTCGCCATAACAAATTCCAGAATGCGGTCATGTACGACTGGACCAGCGCCATATCCGGACGGGTGAACAATACCTACAATAGCATCGCGGAATACTTATACTTGAGACGTACCAACTTCATCCTCGGAGAAGAGAATGCTAAGCTGCATGCCCGGATGCCACAGGCCATCTACCTGGCCGACACCCAGATCTATATCAGGAACGATACCATCATGCAATCGGAATACAGATTCATAAACGCCAAGGTGATCAGCAATACGACCAACCGGCGTAACAACTACATGATGATCAATAAAGGAATTATGCATGGAATTGAGCCTCATATGGGGATTATTGCGGGAGATAAAATCGTTGGTCAGGTGGTTAGTGTTTCCAGGCATTTCAGTTGGATCATGTCGGTGCTGCATAAGGAGGTGAAGATATCTGCAAAGTTCTTGAAGAATAATCAACTTGTTAGCGTAGAATGGCATGGGGGTGATTACCAAATTGGTGTGGTAAAAGAAATTCCGAAGCACCTGATTGTTTCAGCAGGAGATAGCATCATTACGAGTGGAAATTCTGAGATCTTTCCGGAAGGAATTCTGGTCGGAACTATTAAACAGGTAAAGGAGCATCAGGATGAAAACTTTAACACGGCGACAATTTGCTTTTTAACCGACTTTAACGGTCTCGGATACATTGAGGTGGTACTCGATATGTTTAAGGAAGAGAAAACGAACCTGAAAGCCTCATTTCAAGAGTTATGACCAATCTGGTAAGTAGAAATATCGTCCGGTTTTTCTTTTTGATCCTGTTTCAGGTGTTGATCCTGAATCACATCAACCTGGGAGGTTATACGAATCCCTATATCTATGTCTACTTTATTCTGCTACTGCCCTTTGCCACACCGCGTTGGCTGTTACTGATCCTTGCATTCATCATGGGGCTCTCCATCGACCTCTTCTCCAACACGCCGGGGTTGAATGCTGCTGCTACAGTATTAATGGCGTTTTTTCGCCCCTTTGTCATTCGTGCGGTCTCCAACATTCCGGAAGAAGAACTGGGCATCCAACCCTCTATGAGGATCCTGGGATTTAAATGGTTCCTCTCCTATGCCACCATTCTGGTCCTGATTCATAATTTCGCCCTCTTTTATCTGGAAATATTCCGTTTCGCAGAGTTCTTTCAAACGCTTTTACGTGTGATACTCAGCGCCGTTTTTACCCTCGGCCTGATTTTACTGAGCGAGCTGATGTTTTACGGGAGAAGCAAGAAATAACTACCCCACCCTCTATTATCCAGTCATCCAGTCATCCAGTCATCCAGCATCCAGCATCCAGCATCTGCTTGCAGAATTACAGGGCCTCAAATAAAACAACCCGCCAGCTACTTCACTAACGGATTGCTATCATGATTGAGGTCTCGAGCGGATTCGAACCGCTGTATACGGTTTTGCAGACCGCCGCCTAGCCGCTCGGCCACGAGACCACATTTAGGAGAGCAAAAATAGGAAAAAAATCAATCCGTTAGCACACAGGCTACCTGTTTTACCTTTCCCCCTAGTGAAGGGTTGATTTTAGAAATTTTTACCTGCAAGGAAGCGATTTCAGGGAAAGCGGTTTTCAGCGCATCAATAATCCGTCGGGCAACATGTTCGATCAGCTGGGATTTTTGCTCCATCTCATGCCGCACCTGACCATATACTTCCATATAGTTAATCGTATCTTGCAGGTGGTCAGAAGTTTCTGCTTTCGTAGTGTCAAGATCAAGCTCCAGATCAACCTTAAACTGTGTTCCGATGATCTGCTCCTCATGAAAACAGCCATGATAAGCAAAGAACTCCATCCCCTCTAAAATGATTTTTCCCATGATCAGATTTTTTGTCTCCGAAAATAGGAAATTCCAATGAAACAGACCCTATTTTCCTAAAATTCTGTAAGTTTACCGCCTGATTGGAGATGATAAGTATACCTATGAAAGAGTCGAAAAAGATACCCGGAGAAAAGCCTGCCAGGTCAATGAATTTCATTGAAGAGATCATTAAAGAGGATATCCGGAACGGGAAGAATGACGGTCGGGTTCATACACGTTTTCCACCTGAGCCAAATGGATACCTGCATATCGGACACGCCAAATCGATCTGTCTCAATTTCGGATTAGGTGAAAAGTACCGCGGCAAGACCAACCTGCGCTTCGACGATACCAACCCCATCAAAGAGGAAGTAGAGTATGTCGATTCAATCATGGAAGACGTGAAGTGGCTTGGATTTGACTGGGAAGACCGCCTCTTCTATGCCTCCGACTATTTTGAACAGCTCTATGAATATGCGGTGATCCTGATTCAAAAGGGAAAAGCCTATGTATGTGATATGCCGGCCGATGAGATCAGCGCCACCCGCGGAACACCTAACCGGCCCGGAAAAGATTCGCCATACAGGGATCGGAGTGTGGAGGAGAACCTCGACCTGTTTATACGCATGCGCTCCGGAGAGTTCCCCGATGGCGCCCGGGTACTGAGAGCGAAGATCGACATGACCTCCCCCAACATGCATATGCGTGATCCGGTAATTTACCGGATCCTCCATGCCTCTCATCACCGTACAGGCGACACATGGTGTATCTATCCCATGTATGACTTTGCTCACGGCCAATCCGATTCAATTGAAGGGATTACTCACTCTATTTGTACGTTGGAATTTGAAGTGCACAGGCCGCTTTACGACTGGTTGATCAGGGAGATCGGGATCTATGCCCCGCGACAGATCGAGTTTGCGCGCCTGAATTTGAACTACACGGTGATGAGCAAACGAAAGCTGCTGGAACTGGTCCAGGAGGGTAAGGTAACCGGCTGGGACGATCCGCGCATGCCCACGATCAGTGGATTACGGCGCAGGGGTTATACACCGGAGTCGATACGGAATTTCGCTGAGATCATCGGTGTAGCCAAGCGTGACAACGTCATCGATGTCAGCCTGCTTGAGTTTTGTATCAGGGAAGACCTGAACAAGCGAGCCGACCGGGTAATGGGAGTGCTTAACCCGGTAAAGGTTGTGATCGATAATTTTCCGGAAGACCGGGTAGAGGAGATGGAAGCGATGAATAATCCGGAAGATCCTGCAAGAAGCACCCGCAAGGTTCCTTTTTCCCGCGAACTGTATATTGAGCGTGAGGACTTTATGGAAGACCCTCCCAGGAAATTTTTCAGGATGACACCCGGCCGAGAAGTGAGGCTCCGTTCGGCTTACATCGTAAAGTGTGAATCGGTGGAGAAAGATCCGAAATCCGGACAAATTACTGTGATCCACTGTACATACGATCCGATGACACGGAGTGGCATGCCTGATAGCAACCGGAAAGTAAAAGGAACACTGCATTGGGTATCTGCCAGGCATGCGATTGAAAGTAAAGTGAGGCTTTACGATCGTCTTTTTAGTGTACCTGATCCTGACAATGCAGAAGAGGGAAAAACCTTCAAAGATTATCTGAATCCTGATTCCTTGAACGTGGTAAAAGGATACCTTGAACCGTCGATTAGGGAGGCTCAGGCTGGCGATACGTTCCAATTTGAACGAAAAGGCTATTTTATTGTGGATAAAGATAGTCGGTCCGATGCATTGGTATTTAACCGGGTCGTTGCATTACGCGACTCCTGGGCTAAAACAGGGCATCAAAAATAATTTGTGTAGTTTTTCAAACTCACCTACCTTTGCACCCCCAAATGTCCGATGGTGTAACTGGCAACACGTCTGATTCTGGTTCAGAAGAGTCTAGGTTCGACCCCTAGTCGGACAACAAAAAAGCGCCATAAGGCACTTTTTTAGTTGGTGAATTGGT
>JACNKI010000095.1 GCA_014382125.1 Bacteroidota bacterium
ACCTGGCTGAGATCGCCTTTTTCAAAAAGCTGAACGAGATCCTGCATCTGCACAATATCGATGCCGGCGAGCTGATCTCTTCCTTGCAACTCGATCAACTGATCGGTTTTATCCTTACAGAGAAGGGATTGAATTATGCCAACCTGCCAAAAGGATTACTCCTTTTTCACGACTATCCGGAAGGGGCCCGGACCGCAGCTGAAGAGCACCTTGTAGAAGCCGCCAACTATGCCCGGAATGAAGATGGGACTGCCCGGATCCACTTTACAATCTCACCCGAGCACCGGGATAAATTTAATGAACTCTTCGACAGCGTGAGGCAATCATATGAATCCCGTTTTGGTATCACAAATGAGATCAGTTTCTCCGAGCAGCTTCCTTCCACGGATACGATAGCTGTTGATGAAGAAAATATCCCATCACGCAGCGTGGATGGCACACTTCTGTTTCGTCCAGGAGGTCATGGTGCCCTCCTGAAAAACCTCAATCAGCTTGACGAAGATATCATCTTTGTGAAAAATATCGACAACATCATTCCAGACCGGCTGAAAGAGGCAACTTATAAATACAAGCGTGTCATTGGTGGATACCTGCTCTATATTCGCAACAGGATCTTTGAATTCCTGTCTGAAGCCAATCAGGCTATTCTTCCTGAAGAGGGTATCCGGGCGGCAGTTCACTTTGCCCGCACCCACCTTTTTATGCAGTTCCCCGATGACTTCGAAGCCGCTTCTCCACGAGTGAAACAGGTAGAGTTGATGAACCGGTTAAACCGCCCCATACGGGTTTGCGGCATGGTAAAGAACGAAGGAGAACCTGGTGGTGGCCCTTTCTGGGTGAAAAGCCAGGATGGCAGCTTATCGCTGCAGATCGTCGAGTCATCTCAGATCAATTTGAACGATCCAACTCAGCAAAAGATTGTGAGTGAAGCTACCCATTTTAATCCCGTCGACCTGGTTTGCTCCATCAGAGATTTCCAGGGAGAGAAATTTGATCTGTTGGATTTTGTGGATGAAGAGACCGGATTCATCTCGCTGAAATCGAGTGGTGGACAAAATCTGAAAGCCCAGGAGCTGCCAGGATTATGGAATGGCGCAATGGCAAACTGGATTACGGTTTTTGTGGAAGTACCGATCATCACCTTTAACCCGGTAAAGACTGTGAACGACCTGCTCCGCAAAGTACACCTTGAAGAGAATTAACGAATTACGATTAACGATTAAAGAAAAATAAGCATCGAGCATTGAGCATCGAGTAACGAGCATCGAGAATCGAGAATCAAATGACAAATAGAGAGCAAGGAAAAAAGTATTGGCTGATCAGCAAGCGTGTCCGGTGGGGTTTAACTATTTGGGGATGGCTTTCGATCCTGCTGATCATCACCTTATCGATTTTTTTACTGATGACACAATTGTACAGTTTTCTGGCCCCGGTACACCGCGAAAAGTCTGATATGCTGATACTTGAAGGAGCAGCTCCAGATTATGTTCTCGAAGCAGCGATCATAGAGTTTGAAGAGAATAACTATAAATACCTGGTTACAACAGGTACACCACTGGAATGGGGCCATCTTCTTGTGGAATACGGAAATACAGCCAATATAGCCGCCAGCTCGTTGAAAAAAATGGGATTCGATTCAACGAACCTTGTAGCTATAGCTACAGAGGAGATTCAAAACAACCGGACCTACAATTCAGCGCTTGAATTTGCCAGTTACCTCCGACAATACCATCCTGAAATTAAAGCCATTAACCTGATGAGTTATGGCCCTCACAGCCGAAGAAGCCAAATGATGTTTCAAGCTGCTCTTGGAAAAGAGGTCAAAGTCGGAATTATATCCATACAAAGCTTTTATTACGGGCCCAACGATTGGTGGAAATCCAGTAAGGGATTCAGAGAGGTAATCAATGAATTACTTGGCTATATCTTTGTGAAGTTTTTCTTTGTCCCGTATGAAATAAAGCAAGACTCAAGACTCAAAACTCAAGAATAATATATAATCATTCCCCTATTGACCTTAATGACTTAATGATCTACTAACTTTATGACCAAAACTCTCACTTCTATAGTACTCCTTCTCCTCACACTTCCCTTCTGCATCGTTGCCGGTAAGGGTGGCTATCTGATCAAATTCCGGATTCACGGATTAAAAGACACAACATGCCTCGTGGCCAATTACTATGGGAATGGCACCTATGTCGTCGACACCCTTAAGGTTGATGCCAGTGGAAGGTGTACGTTTAAAGCGCCTGAAGATCAACCCCGCGGGGTATATATCCTGGTAATTACCGACAAGGACTATTTTGACTTTGTCGTGAATAATGATAAAAAGTTTTCGATGGAGACTGACAGGCGAGATCCGGTCGGTCAAATGAAGATCACAGGTTCTCTTGATAATAAAGAATTCTACGCATACCTGAGATACAACCAGGAGAAGTTCAAATATATCCAGGAGGAGCAGAAGCGATTGAAAACGTATGAACCGATACCCGACTCTACTGAAGCCATCAGCAAACGGATCCTTACACTCAATGATGAGATCATCGAATACAAGCTAAAGATCACACGCGACCGCCCCTTCTCATTTCTGGCTATGCTGATCAATGCCATGAAGGAGCCTATCATCAAGGAGATCCCAACTCT
>JACNKI010000044.1:0-4273 GCA_014382125.1 Bacteroidota bacterium
AGAGCCAGTCCCAGGGCCAGGTTCAGAGGTTGCCAGAGGATGTAGTTCAACCGGTCGGACATCTGAAATCCATGTACTACCGCGCCGGTCATCGCTGCAAAAGCGAGCAGTCCAAACGCCCATGCCCAGATTCTGCCTTTCCCGGGCTTACTTTTTTTACCTGATTTGTAAGTAACAATACAAACGGCCAAAGCCACCACTGCAAGAATGACATCCGTTGCAGCGGTAGTCTGTTCTGTTGGAATATCGATAATAGTCATACGGTTATAAAGTCATAAGGTCATAGGGTCATTAGGGTCATTGAGGTCATTAAGGGAAATTATTCTAGTTTTACTTGAGTCTTGAACCTTGAGTTTTGAATCTTAAACCTCGTCCCTCGTCCCTCATCTCTTACTTCTGGCATAAGGAACAGTTGACTGTCGGGCAAAATCCCTTTTCAGGAACTTAAAATGTCCGGCAACAGCGATCATGGCCGCATTATCTGTCGTATATTCAAATGGTGGAATGAAGATGTTCCAGTCCTCTTTCTCTTTAGCCTCCATCAACGCATTCCTCAATGCAGAATTCGCCGAAACCCCACCTGCAATTGCTACGTTAACTATCCGGGATCCGGGATCCGGGATCCTGGATCTGGGATCCGGCATCTGCCCTTCGCGCATCACGTATCTCGGATCGCTTATCTGCTGAACAGCATTACGAAGTTTCCCCATCAGTATATCCACAATCGTTGCCTGAATAGAGGCACAGAGGTCGGATCTGTTTTTTTTGATGAAATCAGGATCTTTTTTCAGCTCATCCCTGATAAAGTAGAGGATAGATGTTTTGAGTCCGCTGAAACTGTAATCGAGTTTCGGGACATTGGGCCGGGCAAATAAGAAACGTTCCGGATCTCCGTTCTGTGCCAATTCATCAATTATAGGTCCGCCCGGATAGGCGAGGCCTAGGATCTTCGCTGCTTTATCGAAAGTTTCGCCTGCTGCATCATCGATAGTTTGACCGATTACCTCCATATCAAAGTAATCCCGGACAAGAACCAGTTGCGTGTGGCCACCGGAGACGGTCAGACATAAAAAGGGGAATGAGGGGTTGGGAATTTTCTTCTGCGGCTCTTCAATGAAGTGCGCCAGAATGTGGGCTTGCATATGATCGACTTCAATCAGTGGGATCCCCAGTGCCAGCGCAAAACTCTTCGAAAAAGAGGCCCCTACGAGAAGCGAGCCAAGGAGCCCGGGGCCCTGGGTAAAGGCTACAGCAGCGAGCTGATTTTTCTGTATCTTTGCTTTCTTGAGGGCGGTATCAATTACAGGAATGATATTCTGTTGATGCGCGCGGGAAGCCAGCTCTGGGACGACACCTCCGAAATCCCGGTGGACATCCTGGGTTGCTGTCACATTGGAACGGATGATTGTTCCTTCCAGCACAGCGGCTGACGTGTCGTCACAAGAAGTTTCAATACCAAGAATAAATTCGTCCATCGTTGAGGTAATCACTATTATCAAGCAAAAATAGCATAAAAACAGCAGGAAAAATAGGACTCTATATTCTGACAATCCTGATCGCCCTGATCATGACACTTTACCTGGTGTTGAGTGATTCATGGGTTCAGACATTCGGCGCCAGGATGGCTGCAGATTACCTCTCCAAAGAGCTGGGGACTACCTTCCGGATCGGAGGATTCCATCTCTCTTTCCGGAATGGAATTGTGATTGAAGATATCCTGGTGAAGGATACCCATGATTCCACCCTGTTTGCGGCTGCAAAGCTGGGTGTTAAGCCGATCTGGTTCAGTCTATCCGGAAGAAACATCACCTTGCATAAAATATTCATCGAGCAGAGTGAATTTCAACTGCTCAAACACCCGGGCGACTCGACGTTGAACCTGGTATCGATCATTAACCACTTCAGTTCGAAAGATACGCTTCCAGCCAAACCTGATACAGCCGCTGAAAGGCCCCTGTTGATCTCATGCAATTACGTAAACCTGAAAAATGTTCGCTTTCATTATCAGGATCTTACAAAACCACCAGTTCCGCATGGGATGGATTATGCCAATATCGATGTCAGGGATATCAATCTCGATATCTCCCATGTTCTTATTGAAGGAGATACGATCAATGCACTGATTGAAAGCCTCTCTGCAAATGAAAGATGTGGGCTGAACCTGCAATCTTTTCATGGAGATTGCAACGTAAGTCCCCGCTTCATTAAAGTCGATGACCTGAGAATAAAGACGGATAACTCTGATCTCGCACTTGATTTCGCCTTTCTTTATCCCGGGTATGATGCATTTAATGATTTCCTGAAAAGGATTACTATCCGTGCTAAAATTGATCCTTCAGAGTTCGATCTGGCAGATGTAGGTTTCTTTGCCCCTGAGATCAGGGAAATGAAAAATAAATTCAGGTTTGACGGGGATGTAGACGGAACGGTCAGCAAGTTCAGGGCGAAAGACTTTCGTGTAGCTTTTGGGAAAAGCACCATCTTCAACGGGAATATCCTTGCGATCGGTTTGCCGCTCGTGACAGCTACCTGGCTCGACATGAATATTAAAACACTAACAACAACCGCGGAGGATCTGGATAATTTTAAACTTCCCGGAGAGGGGAACGCTCTGGTGTTACCAGATATTATCAAGAATCTCGGACTGATACAGTTGGATGGTGAACTGACCGGTTTTTACAACGATTTTGTTTCTAAAGCGACCATCACCACAGATCTGGGGTCGGCCAAAACAAACCTCTCTCTCCGGCAAAAGACTACATCATCCATCTTTGCCTACAAAGGGGAGCTGGATCTTCAATCACTGGACATTGGAACCCTGACCGGCAATCCGAAAACATTTGGCAGAGTAACCTTGCGGGCAAACCTGGATGGAGAGGGACTCAGCCTGGATAATGCCGATTTGTTGATGCAGGTGCATGTCGACTCGGCCAGGTTGAATCACTATACGTATAAAAACTTTGATATCAATGGTTCTCTGATCCGTGAAAAATTCTTCGGAGATCTCAACGTAAATGATCCCAATCTAAACCTTGAATTTCATGGAATGGCTGACTTCTTTGATTCGATTCCTGTGTTTAAGTTCACGTCAAGCATTGATCATGCACAGTTGTTTAGTCTGGGCTTGCTGAAGCGCAACCCGGTTGAAGAGTTATCTGTCAACATCAATGCAGATTTTAGCGGCAGTAATGTCGATAACGGAGTCGGAAGCCTCAACCTGCAGAATATCTCTTATCGGGAAGGCCATCATACCGCCATGGTCGATTCGCTGCTGGTGACAACCGAGCTGGATTCTATCGGCCAGAAGTCCTATTTCATCAAATCGGATGCCTTTGATGCCGATTTTACCGGCGAATTTGCTTTTACTTCACTGATTCCATCTCTCACTGCCTTCATCAATAACTACATGGCTAGTTTGGAGATGAGCGATGATACGACTCAATACCATATTTCAGGACAGGAGCTGAACTATTGGATCCAGTTCAAAAAGACAGATGATATTACAGCCATCTTCCTTCCATTCCTGAAAATCGCCCCGGAGACATTCCTGGAAGGGACTTATAACGAAGAGAAAAAAGTATTATCTATGACCGGACATTCGCCGGTGGTGAATGTCTCAGGGATCGATCTTGAAGAGTGGTTTATTGAAGCGGAAACAAGAACCGATAACCTCTCTGTCAATACAGGGTGTGCCCAACTCATCATGGACAAGACCACGCCTTCAGACTCTGTGTACGTACAAATTGATACACTGTTACTTGCTGCAGACATGCGCCACGACAGCATTCTTTTCGATCTGAGCTCGAAGATGAAGAAAAACCACAGCTTCCTGAACGGATTTTTTACATCACGAGAAGATGGGAGTGTCAAGATTAAGGTAGACGAAATGGACATACTGATCGCCGGTGAGAAATGGCATATCTCGGAAAATAATTTCGTCATCCTGGATCCCTCCTATATAGAGATCAATGACCTGGTTTTTACAAGTGATGAGCAATTTATTTCTATAGACGGAAAACTTACAAAGAACCAGATCGACACGCTTGATCTGCAGTTTAACAAGGTAGATTTGTCTGAATTCGATTATTTCTTTTCCAATCCGAATCTCAATATTGATGGCATCCTGACCGGTGAACTGAAATTGTCGGATGTGTACCATGAATTTTCACTGATCTCTGATTTGAAACTCGATGCCTTTCGATTCAATAACCAGCTTTTAGGAGATGCCGTATTCAACGTCCACTACAACAGGCTTGAGAACCGGTTTGATATC
>JACNKI010000044.1:4760-12961 GCA_014382125.1 Bacteroidota bacterium
ATGGATGACTTTAGTGCCTTTCATAACACCAAAGCACAAAACAGTGTTTTCTATGGAAAGGCAAGGGCTTCAGGGACAGTGGAGATCAAGGGACCATTGGAGCATATTCAGGTTGTTGTGCGAGCCAGCACCGGGACAAATACCAAAGTGGTTATCCCGATTAACCTCACACAGGAAGTGGGACAAGTGGATTACATCCTATTTGAGCAACCAGATGATACACTTGAAACCAAGCAACGTGTGTTGAAACCCGACAATGTCACGGGCCTGACACTGGATATAAAGCTGGATGTAAGACCAAATGCGGAAGTACAGGTGTTTTTTCCTGATCAACTGGGCAACATCACTGCCATGGGAACCGGTCACCTTGCTTTTGGCATGACGCCATCCACTCCTTTCAACCTCCATGGAAGATATTCGATTACCAGAGGATCATTCCTCTTTCAGATGCAGAATCTGATCCGGCTCCCTTTCACCATCAAATCAGGGAGTTCAATCTCCTGGAATGGAGATCCGGCAGATGCAAATATCTCTCTTTCAGCAATCTACAAAACGAAAGTGCCACTGACAGGGCTGACATCTGAAGCCGACCAGGTTTCGGGCAGGACACCTGTCGATTGCATCATCAGGCTGAACGGGAAGCTGATGAATCCAATCATGTCGTTCGGACTGGAGATGCCAAATGCGCAGCAACAAGCGATCAATATTGTTTATAATGCAATTGATACTAACGACCAGTCTGAGATGACACAGCAAGTACTTTACATTCTGGTTATGAACCAGTTTAAACCTGTGACAAGAGGTGAGAACATGCGGATAGATATGGGTGAAACATCCCTTGCCATTGTGACAAATCAGATAAGCAGCTGGTTATCAGGCATGTCCCAGAATGTTAACATTGGCGTAAACTACAAACCCGGATCCGCCACCTCCACCCAGGATCTGGATATGTCTGTTTCGACCCAACTGTTTGACGACCGGTTGCTGATTGACGGTACATTTGGCATGTCCTCATATACCAATACATCCTACTCCAACGCCAGTACGATTGTTGGGGATATCAATATAGAATACATTTTAACAAGGAACCGACGATGGAGAGTCAGGGCATTCAACCGTACAAATACAATCGATGTGTTATACAATTATGCTCCTTATACACAGGGGGTTGGAATTTCTTTCCAGCGTGATTTTTCTACCTGGGACGAACTCTTCAGAAGATCGAAAGATAGTAAAAAGAAGAAAAAATGAGTTTCACCGTCTACAGGAGTTCTGCCGGTTCAGGAAAAACCTTCTCGCTTGTGAAGGAATATCTGAAGATCATCCTGCGTAATCCAAACAACTTCCGGCATATCCTGGCTATTACCTTCACCAACAAAGCCGCCAATGAGATGAAGGAGCGGGTGATGAAAGCATTGCGCGACCTGACCCGGATGGAGGATATCCTGAGCGGAACCTCCTCGTATCACCTGATGGAGCAACTTCTGAGTGAGACAGATATGAGTGAAGTGGAACTCTCTGATAAAGCAAGGGAGGCACTATCTCTGATTCTCCATCATTACTCTGAGTTCTCAATTGGCACCATCGATAGCTTCTCCCACCGTATTATCAGAGCTTTTGCCCATGATTTCGGATTGCCGGTATCATTTACGGTAGAATTAGATGAAGATGAGCTTCTCACCACTGCGGTTGACCTGCTGCTGGAGAGAGCAGGTTCCGACAAGAGGCTGACAAAACTGCTGGTTCGGTTTCTTGATACCAGGATGGAGGAGGAGAGAAGCTGGAATATAGACTGGTTGCTGATCTCTTTTGCAAAGATCCTCCTTGACGAAGAGGGGCAGGAAGAGATCCGGAAACTCAAGAATATAACACTGGAGGATTTCAGCAATATATCACGGCGTCTCTACTCTTATATCAGGGATTTCGAGAACCGGCTGGGTGATCTGGGAAGAGCCGGTTTGGAACTGATTGCTGAAAATGACATTCCTCAGAGTGCATTTTACCGGGGTACCGGTGGGATCCCAAAATATTTCACCTACCTGACCGAAGCAAGGTTTGATAAGCTGGAACCATCCAGCTTTGTAATCACTACCATTGAAGAGGATAAATGGCATAGTCCGACCGCTTCAGAGGAATATATATCTGCCATTCTTTCAATCAAATCGCAATTACTGGATTTTTACCAGGAGATCATTCTGCTGAAGGAGAAACAGCAGGAACAGTATACCTTATACAAGTTGCTGACTAAGACCATCTACCCGCTGGCAGTGTTGAATGAAATTGATCAGGTTCTATCCGGATTCAAACGTCAGAACAACCTGGTTCATATTTCCGAATTCAATACCCGCATTGCCCGGATCGTGATGGGAGAACCGGTACCATTTATTTATGAACGGCTGGGAGAACGGTATCATCACATCCTCATTGATGAGTTTCAGGATACCTCACAGTTGCAATGGCAGAATTTCATTCCGTTGGTTGAAAATGCGCTGGCAGGAGGGAATTTTAACCTGGTGGTAGGTGATGGCAAACAGGCAATCTATCGCTGGCGAAACGGAGACGTAGAGCAGTTTGCCTCATTGCCGGAGATTCCGGGAAGTAGTTCAAACAACATTCTGCGACAACGGGAACAGGTTCTTACGAGCCATTTTTCAGAGCAAAAACTGACCTGCAATTTCCGATCATCAATGGAGATTGTGAAGTTTAACAACAGGTTCTTTTGCTGGCTATCTGATCACCTGGATCCATCGTTGCAAGGCCTCTTCAATGATGTGGAGCAGCAACCTGATCCACGTAAACCAGGAGGATTGATACACCTGGAGATGGTGCCAAAAGATAATCCGGATCTGACGTATGAAGAAGCAACGATCAACCGGATAGAAGAGACCATCAGACAAGTGATCGATGATGGCTACCTCCTGTCGGATATGGCTATCCTGTGCCGGACACGGAAACAGGCAGGTCGTATCTCCCGGGAACTGATCCTGCGGGGCATCAACGTCGTTTCTTCAGAGTCGTTGTTGCTGGCTTTCTCTCCGGATGTTAATTTCATCGCTGAGTTTATCCGATACTTGTTTGAACCCGCCAATACCATTATCCAGGCCTCACTGGCAAGTTATCTTTTCCATTCCGGTTTACTGCCCGAAGAGCAGGATAATCTTCATTCTATGCTGGAAAATATTGCCGGATCTGTTCATCCTGGCGAGTACCTGAACCAGGTTTTAACGAGGAATGGATTGGAAGTGGACCGGGATGAAATGCTGGCATTGCCGGCCTATGATCTGACGGAACAAATAATCCGGCGATTTCGACTGAACCGGAAAGCCGATCCGTACATCCAGTTTTTCCTGGATGCCGTACTGAATTTTGCAGATAAAGATCAGCATAGTGCATCCGATTTTCTCGACTGGTGGGATCAACAAAAGGAGAGGCTCTCCATTGTCGTCCCGGAAGGTGTCACTGCAGTCAGGGTTATGACCATCCATAAGGCCAAAGGATTGGAGTTTCCGGTAGTCATTTTTCCCTTTGCCGACGAATCCCGGCGGATTACTAAAGATTATCTCTGGGTAGATCTTTCATCTGATAATTACCTGAAACTAAAAACGGTATTTCTTAAAGCGGAGAAAACCGTTACGCAAACCGCTTTTGGGGAGCAATACAGGGAGGAACTTCACAAATCAATGCTTGACATGGTTACATTGTTATATGTAGTGATGACCCGGCCCCAGGAGCGGCTCTACATCCTGACTTCTCCACCACCCAGGAATATGGATGAGATAAAATCGCTTCCCGCATTTTTTGCCGGCTTTTTAAATTCATCAGGAGTATATCAAGAAGATCAGCTCATCTATGAATTTGGAACTACTCCCGGGAGGCGATTCAGGGATCAACCATCTAGAGATGAGACCCG
Organism: Bacteroidota bacterium; assembly: GCA_014382125.1. GTDB lineage: Bacteria > Bacteroidota > Bacteroidia > Bacteroidales > FEN-979 > QYOJ01. Next base: position 8,671 of record JACNKI010000044.1, read on the forward strand.
TCGCCTGAATACGATTCTCTCAGGCGATTGGCGGAAAAAGATCAGGATCAGGCCCCGGGCGCCGGAGATGTGGGATATGGATAACCCCTCCGGAAAAATCGAATTCGGAAACAGGATTCATACGATCCTGGCTTCTGTTCATCATGCTGCAGATCTCGATGAAGTGATAGAACAAGCGGTGCTGTCCGGGATTATCCAAGCGAACGAAACAGAGTTGATTCGGGAGATGGGAGCGAAGGTGGTGACACACCCATCTCTTGAACGCTATTTTACAGATACGGCAGAGGTTCGCACCGAGCCGGAGATCCTGGAGGTCAATGGCCATACTTCCCGTCCCGACCGGGTTGTGATTGATGGCGAAGAGGTGGCTGTAATCGAATACAAGACAGGGAAAAAACATGATTCTTACAGAAAACAACTCAAGCGATATGGTGATCTGCTCCATGAACTGGGGTATCAGCGGGTTCGCAAATTTCTGGTCTATTTGTCGCCCGAAATCGAGGTCGAAGAGAGTTAACGAAAGGTAGAACACAGATAGGAAAAATGAAAAAAGAAGAGCAACATCTTGAAACATTGTTTAAGCGGAGATTCGGGGATGACCCGATATCCTTTAATCCGCTTCCCAATTCAGGATCATACAGACAATATTATCGTCTGAACGGTCGGGAGACGACAGCCATGGGTGTCGTTAATGAAGACCGGAGTGAGAACGAAGCATTTATCTCATTTACCCAAACATTTCTTGAAGCCGGCCTTCCTGTTCCGGAGATCCTGGGTGAAGCGCTGGAAGACCATTGTTACCTCATCTCGGATCTGGGCGATATGACCCTCTTCAGATACCTGACAGGAGTGAGGCAGGAACGGATTGATTTTCCTGATGAACTTGCCGGCTTATACAGGAACGTGCTGCAGATACTTCCGAAATTCCAGATTGAAGCAGGAGCAAAAATCGATTACAGCAAATGCTATCCGCGTCAAGCCTTTGACAGGCAATCGATGATGTGGGACCTCAACTATTTCAAATATTATTTCCTGAAGCTGGCAACGGTCCCATACAATGAGCAGGCTCTCGAAGACGATTTTGAAACATTCACCCGATTCCTTTTAGAAGCTCCCTCCGGTTTCTTCATGTATAGAGATTTACAGTCGAGGAACATCATGCTGGTAAATGAAGATCCTTATTTCATTGATTATCAAGGAGGAAGAAAAGGTGCACTTCAATACGATGTAGCTTCATTACTGTATGATGCAAAAGCCGATATTCCACAGGATATCAGGGATCAATTGCTGGTATTTTACCTGGATGCCCTGGAATCCTACCTTCCAGGAAAGAGGGAGGAATTTCTGACATTTTTTCCTGGATTTGTCCTGATCCGGATCCTTCAGGCGATGGGAGCCTATGGCTTTCGGGGCTATTACGAAAAGAAAAGACACTTCCTGCAGAGCATTCCCTTTGCGGTGTCAAATCTGCGCAACTTGTATGGCCTGTGGATGGAGTCGGAATCGAATCCACGACTCCCCACGCTGATGAAGGTGCTGGATCATATCATCGGGAATCCTTCATTTCAGCATCCGGAATCAGTATCTCAAGGGCTCACAGTTACCATCAACAGCTTCTCCTATAAAAATGGTATTCCTGAAGATCACACGGAGAACTGTGGCGGGTTTGTGTTTGATTGCAGGGCACTTCCCAATCCCGGCCGGTATGAAGATTATCTTCAACTAACAGGTAAAGATCAACAGGTGATAGATTTTTTCCAGCGGGAAGAAGCAGTTACAGAGTTCATGAAGCATGTATGGCTTATTATTGATCAGAGCATACTAAACTATCTGAGCCGTGATTTTCAGCACCTCTTTGTAAATTTTGGTTGTACCGGAGGCCAGCACCGCTCAGTCTATTTTGCCGCAAAGTTGGCGCTATACCTGAAAGGCAGAAAAAATGTGAATATTGTTGTGAACCATAGAGATCTTCCTTTAACATAGAGCATAATGAAAGCCCTTATCCTCGCAGCAGGTCTTGGTACCCGACTTCACCCCATCACAAACTCCATCCCGAAAGCATTGGTGGCAGTTGACGGAAAGCCATTGCTGCAGCATGCTCTTGAGCACCTGAAACAATATGGGATACATGATGTGATCATCAATGTACATCACTTTCCGGCCCAGATCATTGGTTTTTTAAAGAGGCACCAAAGTTTTCACATGGGGATCGCAATCTCAGACGAGTCAGACGAGCTGCTTGAAACCGGTGGGGGGCTTCAGAAAGCCTCCTGGTTTTTTCAGGATGGAGAACCTTTCCTGGTCAGAAATGTCGATGTTTTGTCAAACCTGAATGTTGAAAAGCTATTGAAATCACATGAAGAGAGAGCAGGGCTCGGAACCTTGGTCGTTCGTGACCGACCTTCCTCCCGTTATCTGTTGTTTGATGACACAATGCAGCTCTTTGGCTGGGAAAACCGGAAAACAGGTGAGAGAATAAACTGCCGTGAGGGGAGTGAGTTATTCCCAGGGGCATTTAGCGGAATTCAGATCCTCAGCCCGGAAATTTTCCCTCTGATCACGGAGAGGGGAAAGTTTTCGTTAATCGAACTCTATCTCCGGCTGGCAGCAAACCAAGCAATACACGGGTATCTGGATTACGATTCTTACTGGAAAGATGTTGGGAAATTAACATAATTCTGAACTATGCCTCCGTTCCTCTATCAAACCGCCCAATATCTCCACGATACATATGGAGATACACTTTCGGAAGTAGCTGTCATCATGCCGAATCGACGAGCCGGGCTATTTCTACGTAAATACCTGAGTGGGATGATTACTCGAACCAGCTGGGCGCCGGTCGTATTCTCAATAGAAGACTTCATTGCTACAATTTCAGGGCTAAAAGAGGTGGAGCAGATCCATTGTTTGATAGAACTTTATGAAATGCACCGTGAGGTGGAGGGAAAGAAAGCCCAGCCGTTTGATGAATTTCTCAACTGGGGGGGGCAACTGTTGTCAGACTTCAATGAGCTGGATCGATACCTGGCTGATCCGGAAGCATTGTTAACCTACCTGGATGAGGTTCGGATTATGACAGTCTGGAATCCGGATAACGAACCATTGACTGATTTTCAGCAAAGCTACCTGAAGTTCTACAACTCCTTGCTGACTTATTATAACGGATTGAAACAAAGATTGTTATCCAAAGGTCAGGCGTATCAGGGATTGATCTTCCGTCAGGGATGGGAGAGGCTGCAGCGTGAAGAGGTTGACATCACTTGGAAGAGACTGATAGTTGCCGGATTCAACGCCATGACAACTGCGGAAGAGAAGATCATGGATTGGTTGGTTCAGCGGGGTGATGCCGAATTGATCTGGGATATGGATAGCTATTACCTTGATGATCCCAGACAGGAGGCAGGTAGCTTTTTACGTAAATGGATTCACAAATGGCCCGATTCGGCGGAGAGGTGGAAGTTCGATGATTTTAAACAGGGCAGCAAGGCTATCGAAGTGATCGGAGCACCGGATGTGATCGGACAGGTGAAACTTTGTGGAGAGATTCTGGACCAGTTGAATGCAGAGAAGCAACTGGATGAACGGACAGCCATTGTGTTGCCGGATGAACGGTTGCTTCTGCCGTTACTAAATTCCATCCCGGAAAGTGTCCATGACCTGAACATCACGATGGGATTGTCTCTCAGTCAGACACCACTTGCAGATCTCCTCGAAATGGTATTACAAATGCACACGAACGCTTTTCGCATGAACCGGGGGAAAAGCGCTTCCGGGAAATTCTATTACCGGGATGTGTTGAAGGTGTTGAGGCACCCTTATATCAACCGGCTGGCTTCGGTATCGTTAAAAGGAAATCAATTTGCTTTTCAGGATCTGGTGGAGAAGATCAAGTCGGGGAGCATGGTGTTTGTCCGGAAAAAGGATTTGGTCTCTGAAAACACAGGACTCTTTGGAGCTAACCTTGAATTCCTGGATCTGATGTTTTCTCCATGGGAATCGCTTCCTGATGCTGTTAAGGGGTTACAATCGCTGGTTGAAGGGATCGTTTCGGCTTTGTGCCAGGAAAGCAGTGAAGAGATCCCCGATGGAACGCATGAGGCACCCCCTGTGGAGCTGGAGTATGCCTGGGCCACATCCCGGATTCTCCATCAACTCCATCAGATCGTAACCGGATCAAAAGATTATTTCACCTGGGAGACCCTGGTGAAGTTTCTCAGGCAACTATTCAAAACCACCTCGTTGCCTTTTTTTGGTGAACCCCTGAAAGGAGTACAGATCATGGGGATGTTGG
>JACNKI010000005.1 GCA_014382125.1 Bacteroidota bacterium
AGCTAAGCATTACTTATACCAGAATGCAGTAAATAGTTTTGTTTCATTTTTTATCCTATCTTTGTTTTGATTGTAAGAAAAGAGATCTATTATGTGTGGAATTGTAGCATATGTAGGGCCAAAACAGGCATATCCTATCCTGATTAAAGGATTGCGCCGGCTTGAATACAGAGGATATGACAGCGCAGGAATATGCATGTTGAATGATGTCTTGAATATTTACAAATGCAGAGGGAAAGTGGCCGACCTGGAAGAATTTGTGAAGGATAAACATCTCACAGGAACAATCGGCATGGCTCATACACGGTGGGCTACACATGGCGAGCCCAATGTGGTAAATGCACATCCGCACTTCTCCGAGAATAAGAGTGTAGCCATCATCCACAATGGGATCATTGAGAACTATGCTTCGCTGCGCAGCGAACTGATCAACCGCGGATACCACTTTTCCAGCGATACAGATACCGAGGTATTGGTCCATCTGATCGAGGATATCCTGATACACGAGAAAGTTCCACTGGAAGAGGCTGTGCGAATTGCACTGAACCAGGTGATCGGCGCTTACGCTATCGTAGTTCTGTCAAAGAAGAGCCCGGATAAGATCATCGCTGCACGCAAGGGGAGTCCACTTGTTGTAGGGATTGGCAAGGAGGAGTTTTTCGTTGCTTCCGATGCCACACCTATCATTGAATATACAAATAACGTTGTTTTCCTTAATGATGGAGAGATCGCGATCATCAAGCGTAACAAAATGCTGAGGATTAAGACAGTTGGGAACAAGGAAGAGACGCCATATATCCAGAAGCTGGAACTGAGTCTGAGTGCCATTGAAAAGGGAGGATACGATCATTTTATGCTCAAAGAGATTTTTGAGCAACCACGATCCATCCGCGATAGTATGCGGGGACGATTACATATGGATCAGGGCCTGGTGACTCTTGGAGGAATCCGGGATTATGAGCAAAAGCTGCTCAATGCGAAACGAATCATAATTTCTGCCTGCGGAACCTCATGGCATGCGGGTCTGGTTGGCGAATACCTACTGGAAGATCTGGCCCGGATCCCTGTGGAGGTTGAATATTCATCGGAGTTCCGGTATCGGAACCCGGTCCTCTCTGAAGATGATGTGGTCATCGTGATCTCACAATCGGGTGAAACAGCTGATACGCTGGCTGCGATTGAGCTGGCTAAAGCAAAAGGAGCAACGGTACTGGGTATCTGCAATGTTGTTGGGTCTTCCATCGCACGAGCTACTGATGGAGGCGTCTATACACACGCAGGTCCTGAGATTGGCGTCGCATCCACTAAAGCGTTTACTGCTCAGGTAGCCGTTCTAACCCTGCTGGCTTTGCTGCTGGCCCAACGAAAAGGCACCATCCCTGTTTCACGGTTCAGAACGATCCTTGGAGAGCTGAATAATATACCTGTTAAGGTGGAGCAGGTGTTGAAACTGAACAATCAGGTAAAAGAGATTGCCAATCTATACAAGGATGTTACCAATTCGCTTTATCTTGGCAGAGGATATAACTTCCCGGTAGCACTTGAAGGCGCATTGAAACTGAAAGAGATCTCCTATATTCACGCTGAAGGATATCCCGCTGCTGAGATGAAACATGGCCCCATTGCACTTATAGATGAACAGATGCCTGTAATTGTCATAGCTACGCGGAAAGGATCATACGAGAAAGTGATCAGTAATATCCAAGAGGTCAAAGCCAGAAAAGGAAAGATCATTGCTATCATTAATGAAGGAGATGTGGCAGTCAAGAAACTGGCAGATCAATACATTGAAATTCCCGAAACAGAGGAGATGCTGGTACCCATGCTCGCTACCGTTCCGCTGCAATTGTTGTCATATTACATTGCTGTAATACGTGGTTGTAATGTTGATCAACCCCGAAATCTGGCAAAATCCGTCACAGTGGAGTGATACTGAAAGTGGGTATTATACATCACTTAACTCACATAATTTCAAATCATTAAATCTTGTTTTCAAGGTTGATGTAACGTGTAAATCGTTACTTCCATCTCCATATAATTCGTATCAACAATTTCTACTGGATACGATCATGGGATTGAAATCAGACGGACTAAATTTTAAACAAATTTCGGATTGGTTACGAGAACGAAAATACAAGACACCACGTGGGTCAATTTTTCAACAAAAGTATGTTTGGTCAATTTACATCAAGGGGAAGAATCGTTTGGATAAACTGAATGAGACACCAACTCTGAAATATTATGACTTTGATATTGAAGTAAATAAAGTTTGATCATCAAATCAAATATAATTATTATATTTGTACAATATGTGTGAAATAAACAAAAATAACTAGATTTAAAACTTACACCAATTGGGGTTTGAAAGTGGATTTGATATCTGATTGGGTTCAAATTGTATACTTGACATATTGAACATACTTTAATCACTTAAATCCTCCTGAGTTATGAAAAATTCACTTATTATTATCCTGATTTCAATTTTTACATTTTTTGAAATTACTCTGGGACTTTCACAGAATTATTCGTTGGAATTTGATGGGAACGATGATTATGTTGTAGTAAATAACAACTTAGGATCACCAAGTCAATTATCTGGTTGTTGTTGGGTGAAATTCCCCCAATTAA
>JACNKI010000182.1 GCA_014382125.1 Bacteroidota bacterium
ATTTTCTTGCGTAGCTCATCTGTTGCAGGATACCCTACTGAGATAATGAGTTCTGCTCTCTTTTTCATCGGAATGCCAAGAAGCTCTTTCACTTGTTTTTCATCGAACCAACCCATGATACAGGTCCCCAATCCTTCTGTCGTAGCCTGAAGGCAAAAATGTTCCACGGCGATCCCTACATCCATGATCGTGTAAGGTTTGTCTTTCAGCAGGGTTCCTAATTTCGATGTCAGGTTCGGAGCCTCCCTGACGACCACAACCAGTATTGGAGAATCTTTGGTAAAATGATTAAATCCCAACCATTTAGAGCGGGCGGCTTTTGCTATCTTCTGCTTCAACTCAGGTTTGTCAACAATGACTAGCTTCCAGGGTTGTGCGTTGCAGGCTGATGGAGCCAGGCGCAGAGCTTCGATACAGCGATCCAGTTTCTCCTTTTCCACCTTACGGCCTGGATTGTAGGAACGACAACTTTGACGTCTATTAACTAATTCAAGAAAATCCATATGCAAATATATAATGATATTGTAACATGCTACCTGTCTAACTTGTCCAACCTGTTCAAAAAAATTCCGACCTTTGCATAAAATCGAGATGTATGTATGAGAAGAAAGGAAAGAAAACCGGAAAGCCGGCACCAAAGTTAACTGCGTTGGCTGAGTTAGGAGAGTTTGGCTTGATTGATCGGTTGACTAAGAATATTTCCATTCACAATCCAGCAACACTCAAAGGTATTGGTGATGATGCAGCGGTCATTGATCCGGGAAACAAACTGGTTCTGGTATCCACAGATCTGCTGGTGGAGGGCATCCATTTCGACATGACATACACACCTCTGAAGCATCTGGGATACAAATCGGTGGTAGTCAATGTTTCGGATATTGCAGCGATGAATGGTGTTCCCGGACAAATAACAATTTCGATGGCTATCTCCAGTCGCTTCCCGGCGGAAGCGCTCGATGAAATCTACGAAGGGATCAAACTGGCTTGCCAGAAGTACAGGGTTGACCTGGTCGGTGGAGATACCAGCTCGAGCACAATCGGGTTGATGATTTCAGCGACTATACTGGGCGAAGCTGACAAAGATGAGATCGTTTACCGCAATGGAGCCAAACCGGGGGACTTGTTATGTGTCACCGGTGACCTGGGCTCAGCATACGTAGGATTGTTGCTGCTTGAACGGGAGAAGAAGGTTTTCCAGATCAATCCAGGCATGCAACCTGAATTGGCCGGTTTCGACTACCAGGTAGGCCGCATATTGAAACCGGAGGCTCGAGCCGATTTCAGAGCAGTATTGCAAGAGATTGATATGAAGCCTACCTCCATGATCGATATTTCAGACGGATTGGCATCTGAAACTCTTCATCTGTGTAAACAATCCGATGTAGGATGTAAGATATATGAAAATAAAATTCCGATTGATGCGTATACACGCGAGGTTGCAATCGATTTCAATATCATCCCGACTGTGGCTGCCTTAAGCGGCGGAGAGGATTATGAGTTGCTCTTCACGATCCCTCAAAACGATTACGAAAAAGTAAAAGATGTAGCAGGAATCTCAGTGATCGGCCATATGACAGCCCCCGGTACAGGCAGATTCCTGGTTACGCCGGAAGGGAAAGAATCGAAGTTGACAGCACAGGGATGGGATTCTTGTAAATCGTAATTCTTTTGATGTCATCAGCCCGTGTAAAATATTTCTCTCACCTCGACAGCATCGTTAAAGCGATCCCGCATAAGCCGGGCGTATATCAATTTCTGGATAGCAAGAACAAAATCATTTACGTTGGAAAAGCCAAAGACCTGAGAAAACGGGTCAGCTCCTATTTTACCAAGATTCATTCGATCAGCGGAAAAGTACAGATGCTGGTGAGGAAAATTGCCGACATCAAATATATTGTTGTGAGTACCGAACAGGATGCTCTGTTGCTTGAAAATAATTTGATAAAAAAATACCGTCCCCGTTACAATGTGGCATTGAAGGACGACAAAACATTCCCCTGGATACGCATTCGTAATGAGCCTTTCCCACGGGTCGATTACACAAGGAACCTGACCCGCGACGGATCCCAGTATTTCGGACCTTATGCCAACGTTCGGATGATGCATACCTTACTGGAACTTATCCGGCAACTTTATCCGCTGAGGAACTGTACATTTAAATTGACAGATAGTAACATCCGTGATCAAAAATTCAAGGTTTGCCTGGAATACCATATCGGCAACTGTAAAGCCCCTTGTGTTGGGCTGCAATCATCAGAGGATTACGATGAATCGATTCATAGTATTCGCGATATCATCAAGGGGAATCTCTCTTCGGTAGCCAGGCAATTGAGAAAGCTTATGATGGAACTGGCGGAGAAAAGGGAGTTTGAAAAAGCCCACCTTGTGAAGGAGAAGTACCTGGCACTGGAGAAGTACCAAAGTAAATCGACGGTTGTCAATCGCAATATCAATGATATAGATGTCTTCTCCATTGTCTCCGATGCGACAACCGCTTATGTGAATTTCATGAAGGTGATGAATGGTGCGATCATTCAGGTCCATACGATTGAATTACAGAAAAAACTGGATGAATCAGATAAAGAACTCCTTTCTCTTGCAATTACAAATATTCGCCACCGCTTTGAAAGTGGATCGCCGGAGATCATTGTTCCCTTCGAACCTGATTTCGAACACCCTCATGGCACCTTTACCGTTCCGAAGATCGGGGATAAAAAGAAGTTACTGGAGCTTTCTCAACGCAATGTGAAGTATTACCAGCTGGAAAAAGAGAAACAGAAAGAGTTGGTCGATCCTGAGCACAAGAGCCGGCGTATCCTGAATGCAATGATGAAAGATCTCCGGATGACCGAGCTTCCCGAACACATCGAATGTTTTGATAATTCAAATATCCAGGGAGATTTTCCCGTTGCAGCTATGGTCTGTTTCATGCACGCCAGGCCCGATAAAAGTGAATACCGTCATTTCAACATCAAAACCGTACAGGGTTCAGACGACTACGCCTCCCTGGAGGAGATCGTATTCAGGAGGTACAAACGGTTGCTAGATGAGAATAAACCTCTTCCTCAACTAATCATTGTCGATGGCGGAAAAGGTCAGCTGAATGCCACGCTGAAAAGCTTGAAAAAGCTAGGGTTATCGGGAAAGATGACGGTTATAGGAATTGCCAAAAAACTGGAAGAGATTTACTACCCCCATGATCCGTTGCCGATGTATCTGGATAAGAAATCAGAGTCCCTCCGGCTGATCCAGCAGATGCGGGATGAGGCGCATAGATTCGGGATCACCCATCACAGGAAACGAAGGGAGAAAGGAACAGTGAAATCGGCTCTGACCGATATCAACGGTATCGGATTCAATACTGCCCGGCAACTGCTTCTAACATTCAAATCGGTGAAACGGATCAGGGAAGCATCGCCGGAAGAACTGCAGAAGATAATCGGAAAAGCGAAGGGGAAACTGGTGTTTGAGTTCTTTGCGAATAAGTGAAGACAAGTTCGATATAACGGATTTACATCTTACGTTTTACGTTCCACCTCCCTGCGTCCCCACATTCCTTCCACTCCCCATCCCAAGAAACATCCAGCTACATTGGCGATAAAATCCCAGGGGGAAGCGACCCGTTTCGGTATCACAAACTCCTGAAGCAGTTCAGTTAACCCAGCTACACCCAGGCTAATTAAGAATGTAAGGATGATGGCGTTCCGGGAGACGGATGCCGGGGTGCCTTTCTTTCTGAATCCCCTGACAAGGAGAAAGAAGAAGACGGCAAAAATAAATGTATGTACCAACTTATCGGGTTGAAACAGGTCTATGTAAGAAGGAAGCTTTGGGAGGACCGTCCCCGGAACACAGGTGAGGACAAAAATAAGGAGGCCCCACAAAACAGCCCACCGGTTATTCTGCAGGAACTTTTTCACGTGTTGCGACAGGTTTATGATTTACGCCTCGATCAGCTCTTTATACTGAGCGGCATCCAGGAGCTCATCCAATTCAGCCAGATCAGCGATCCTGATCTTCACCACCCAACCCAGGTCATATGGATCCTTATTGATGATTTCCGGTGTGGAAGAAAGTTCTTCGTTGTATTCAAGCACTTCTCCACTTACAGGCATGAACATATCGGAAACAGTTTTCACTGCTTCAATGGTTCCGAAAGCCTCATCTTTGTCAAGGGTTTCACCCACCGTCTCAACTTCGATAAAAACGATATCGCCAAGTTCTTGCTGTGCATAGTCTGTGATTCCGATAAAAGCCAGATCACCATCAATATTTAGCCATTCATGGTCTTTTGTGTACTTCAGATTTTCAGGAATATTCATGGATGTAAATATTATTTTTTGTGGTCAAATATACTGCTTTTTCAATTATTGAGACAGTGTAAACCTGAGTGCCAATCCACCCTGAGTATTCGAGGTCCGGTATTGGTTGGAGACATATGGTGTCATAATATCCTTGTCGAAGTAAAACCGAATATTGAACCGGGCACTCAGGTTGTAATCAACCGAGAAATTAATTGCAAGACGCTGTTGTCCGCTGGAGATCTGGTTGATATCTTCATCCACACGTCGCAGTGTGGTTTTATTCTGACGCAATGAGAAGTCAAGCTTGACGTTCAGATCACTGGAGCTACCCCCTCTGCTTCTGCTCCTTCTACTTCCAAAAAGACCCGAGAAATTTAGCCGGATATTTTTAAACCTGTATCCGATCCCGGCAACATATTCGGTACTCTTGATCTCGGTAAGCTGATTATTTACAAAACTGAAACTCAGGTTTCTTGATTTCCGGATTTCGAACGTTGTAAGCAGACTGTTATTCCATCCCATGTCAAACCGGATCAGCGGGCTGAATTGCTCTGTGATAGTCACCACATTCATCTCCCGTTCCGGAATAAAATTTCCGGCTGCATTCACAGCATATGGGAGGCCGTTTCTCTCCTCATAATGAATGTTTGAAACATAATTGCTCACGGTATAGGTAGCGATGTATGCGTGAGTCAATGTCAGGTTCCGCAAGAACTTCCGGAAAAATTTCATTTTGGAGAGGCCGTCATAGGTCACCCGCCAGTTAGGAAGAGGGATCCCTGGGAAAGCGGAGAGACCGATCTTTGACGGATCCTGTCCTTTGTATGCTGCCAGGAATGCTATTGCCATCACTTCCTGATTGGTAGCTCCATACCCATTTGGAAATCCAAGTGAATCTACTCCTTGCGACCAGAGATTCGTTGCAGCATACCGCTGAGCGATCAACAACCTCGACTCCTTCAGTTTCTCAAAAAGGAGAGACATGTTCTCATCTCCCTCTTTGGTAAAAGAGGTTCCGATAATGATATATGATATAGTATAGTTCCCGGCCATTTGTGGAGAGTAGGAGTCAAAGTTCCCATTCGCGTCAGCCTTATAATACTCTTGCCTGTTATTCGTCTGCTGCTTGGTGGCTGTCAATTCAATACGCAGATCCCGGAGGGGTTCGATACTCGCTTTGATATTGAGGCTCTCATTGAATTTCTTATGATAGGCTGAATTCAACAGTGTATCCAGTGTCATCCAGCCCCGGTCTACTGCCCTGGGGCGAATATCCTTTTGATCTCCAAAAACAAATCCAAGTCCGGGAGCATTCATGCCGAGGTTGATTCCCATGAAATCGGGTTCTGGCATAAATCCGGGAAGCATAGTCCCATGACCCTGACTATACTGGAAGCTCGCTTTTCTCAATCCCATCAGGATCCTTAATGTTCCTTCAAGTAAAAATTTGCCAACGTTAAACTTGGGCTTTTCCGGCTTAAGACTATCAGGTATCGTTGTCGGTGACTGAGCTGGATCTTTTCCACGGCCAGGTTTGTCGAGCATCATCGATCGTGGATCCTGGGATCTTCTTTTCCCCTGGTTGATTTTTTTCAGGTAAGGTAACTTGTTATAGAGATTGAGCAGGTTCATTGCACCATTCAACGCATAGGTGGCATTGTTTTCAATTACGTTCCCAAGTTGTTCCTGAACCGAGAGAGGACTGGCAGACCAGCGATAGCCTGATTGATAACCGGCCGTCATGTTAATGAAATTTAATATCGGGATCTTGGAAAAGGGTAGTTCCCAGGTAATTGAGGCTGTTTGGTTATAGTTATTCATGGTCCCTTTGGAGAAGATCTCATCCCAGATCTGCTCCCGTGATGATTTGTCAACCCTTCCAGGGGGTTCATTGATGAATGATCTGGCATTGGCAGCCCAGGTGAACCGGAGTGATTTACTAAAATCGTACTTCAGATCATACACTCGGGTCCAATCCCATCGTTTGATGTAGAAGGTTTCCATCGGGACAACTGCCCGGCTCTTGTTCCTGAATTTCCGCTGATCATATTCACGGATCATATCTGTGCGGAAAGAGAAATTTTTAGGAACATAGAAGAAGTTGAAGTCCTTGATAAACTTGAGCGCTTTACTCGCCGAGGCCCATTTCGACTTTTCGAAAGGTTTGACATTTTTCGGTCTGAGGGCGAAATTATACCCAATCCCTCCTGTATATCGTTTGTTCAGTTCATAGTCAATATCAGCGTCCCTGTGGAATGTTTCCGAATAGGCATAGCTGACGTTGAAATTTTCAATATCGTATGGTCTCGGCTTCTTATCCGTTGTCCTGTCTTTCCGCACATTCATCAGGTTGAAGTTCTTTCGCTCGGTATAATCAATCGCCAGGTGGCGCACTGAATCCTTCTGGTGCTTAGACCCCATAGCATCAATTACATCTTTCAGATGAAGGTCGGGATTCAGTGGATCATAAAGTGGTGTGATCTGCTGGAGGGAGTAGTCGAAATGCATAGGGATCCGGATACCCATTCGTTCAGGAAAGAATTTACCCAGTTGCAGGTCTGTATCGAAACCCAGGAGCATGGCGGCTTCCATCAGCCGTTCGGTGGTCTTTTGTTCGATCGATCCAAATCCGGCACTGCTATAGCTTCCGGTTAGCTGAATCCGACCCAGGTCTGCCAGGTCGGCTGCCACACGAGCAATAGCAGCCCAGCCTCCTTTTTTGTTGAAATCACTCAACCGTAGCTCATCAACCCAGATCTCTGCGCATTTCGCCTGTCCGTCATCATCAGGGGAACTGGAGGTTTTTTTCGGATTTCTGATCCCGATCATGATTGCCCGTACATCGCTGATCGTAGGTGATCCCACCACTGTGATTTTATTCTTTCCGTCGTACTGGGAATATGGCATGGACGGCGTTAGTGTGTTTCCCGGCTGTCGCATGGCAATGATCCGTTCATATTTCACCTGAACAAGCCGTTCGAGATCAATGTCGAAGTCATTTGCCACCGGCCAAATGGACTCCGGATCCTCCGGACTTGTACCCCAGGGTGTGAATGTCAGTGGTATCTCGTATTCGTAGAAGTTCTCTGTGAAGTCACTTCCCACACGCATAAAGATTGTCAGGTCTCCATTCTTCAAATCCTGACTCTGAATGGCTTGCTCGGCATGAACGAACATCTTCAGGCGCTTGAACTGGCGAAAGTCAAACTCCGCTGTCTTGTAAGCTGCCCTGGCATCCCCGTCAACCAGATTACAGATTTTGAGGGCCATCGATTGCTCATTCAACTGCTGAAAGTTAGTGGATGCCCAGTTGGTTTCCCGTTCGATACCCGGAGGCATCACATAGGGAATCGGCTCTTTGCTTCCATTCTCCTCAATGCTTACCGTACTGATGTCAAACGTGGTCTGATTTTGATATTCGTCAGGGATATACTCGCCCGGTGCGAGCAGACTGAAATCATATTTTCTCCACTCACCACGGGAAAGTTCCAGCGTGGCAAACCGGCAAACGATCGCTTTCTCAAAACCCTTAAAGAACATTCGCATAAAACGGATTGAGGTAAATCCCTGGATATCACCAACTACTTTGTCGGGTGTACGGATAGGGATTTTAAACTGATACCATTTGACTCTTCCCCGGGTACCGTCTGCCAACGGAATATTTGTTGCTTCATATACGTTGGTGATGTAGTTCTGTCCGGGCTTCATCTTATCCGGCCGCAACTGTACCCTATACTGGTAGTACCGTTCCGATTCGCTCAGGGTGTTGTCTTTGTTGATATCTTCAACATTGGGAAGTGTGGTTGCCAGGGTCGGATAACTCTCGGTAGTAGTCTCCGCAGCAGGAGAGTTGCCTTCGGTGTTGTTGTACTTTTTGTATCTCTCCAGAATACTTGAATATTTGGGATCGTTGTCATAATCTGTTCCGAGGAAGTAGTGATAGTTATCGGCTGAAGGGTCAATCGCAGCTAGTTGGTAAGCCTGGGAAGCAGGGCCAAAAGCATTATTCAGTTTGGCGATATAGTTCGTATCAAAAAAGGATAGCTCATCTACCGTTGGTAATCCATCATATCCTACATCCTGGTAGGGGCGGGATGCGGGATTGTTATCGAATGCTTCAACCAGGGCCTGAATCGTAGGCACCCGTCCCCAAATAGTCGTATCGACATTGACGATAATATCGTTGACAGGCAGCCCGTTTTCATAACTTTTCCGGCCGTCCTTCAGAATATCTTCACTCACATCTCCGAGGTTAAAATAAAGCTCCCCTGAATTGGTTGAATCATACACAAAAGGGTCCATCATCCAGAACTCGATGTACTGGATGTTCGTCGCATCAAAATCTGAGGATTCTATCCGCCGCATGATCCCTCCCCATCTGGATGCTGGTTCACTCAAGAATCCATCTGCCTGCATCCCTTTGGAGAATCCTGATGGCAAAACATCGTAGTTGTAACTACCCCGCTCAGCGGGATAATATGCCATATTCAGTACTGCCATGTTCACCGGGACTCCATTCAAGGGTTCTTTATTGGGAAAAACTTCCGATTCCCAGATTTGTCTGACGTACTGCCTGGAGAGTTCCGTATTGTTGACGTTTGACGGAACGAGGCTGGTATTCCTGTCGTAAAAAAGGGGATCAACCACATACCATGCCAGCTGCGCACGGTTAAATCCATATGTCAGTCCTGTTCCGGGTGCTGCTTCCGGGAACATATTCAATTCGGATTGCCCCTGAGGTGTACTGGCCAGGAACCATGTTCCGATATTACGCAGGTCGATGGTTGATTTGGCTCCTTCAAAATCGTCGATATAAGTAGTGCCAACCTTGCCAATCGCTTTGGAGTGGCCCGGGATGAAGTGCGCAAATTCTGCGTCAACCGCGATGCTGGATACAGCTTTGGTGGATATCAGCGGAAGTACATCGATCATCCGTGTCAGCAGGCGGGACTCTTTCCGATAGGTAAGATTCACACCCCAGATCGTGTTGGAGATGGGTTCGTCCCCGTAATTGACTCTCAGTGTCAGCGGGCGCTCATTTAAATTCATTATCGTTGCCCCCATCTGAAAGTTTTTATTGAGCTTGAAATCGACATTCGCTCCCATCAAACGTTTTGTTTGAATATTAAACATCTGGTTACTCTCTAGCGAAATGTTGATCGGAGTTCCGGAATTGAGGACCCCTTCGTTGATGATCCGTACACGGCCCAGTGTATAGTCGACAGTATAATCTACATTTTCTGTCAGCAGGATGCCGCCGGCATAAACGCGAACAGATCCCTGTGGAACATTCAGGGCATTCAGTGAGATCTCCGAACCTGTTGTCGATTTATAGAATCCCTCCAGCACAAACTTGTTCTTATCCGGATATTGCTTCGCCATGGTTTTAGTCATGGTATAGAGTGAATCGTAACAATACTTATCAGCCAGCTCCAGAGATGCTTTCGGGTCGGCCGGATCGAAAATCGAATCTCGAAGGTCCTGTCCGAATGGTTCCAGAACCGTGAAGAAGACTCTTCCGTTTGAGGATTGGATTGTACCACCCCTTGTTGCAGCGTTATCAATGAAGTCGAACATCCCGTCGCCAGGAGGATTCAGCTGTTGGTTAAGGTTGTCAAAATTCAGCACCCTGATCAGTGGGATTCCTTTGATACGCGTCTCTTCCAGGTAAGCTGTAGGGACCCCATTGGCATTCCCCGAATAGAGGATGTTAAGGGTAAAGTCGTTTGGTTGGATCTGGTAAGCGCCCAGTGGATAAACATTCTTCATCATCAGATTCCACATTGGGATCCTGGTATTCAGCGCTGTGCTCTTCAGCAGTTTTACGATGAGACACTGTGGGGAGTTGATCCCTTCATCAGAGAACTCTCCAACCTGATAAATCGTTGTATCGCCCACCAGCTGGTATTGAAAGGCAACACCCAGAATCTGGTCAGAATTCAGCATGGTGTTGATCGAAATGAAGCCCAGCTTTGGGTTGAAGGTGTATTCAGTAGGAAGAAGCTTTCGGGCGCTCTCCACCTTTTCAAAATCGATCCCCGAGGTAAGGAAGAACGGAGGGCCCTTTAGGTAATCCGATACCATATTGATGTTTCTGGCCTTGGTCGTATCTGCCGGATTTGGCATGATCCTGTTGAAGAGTGTATTGGAGCCATTGGTCGGGTAGATCTGCCCCGGAATCCCCTGGAAATTTTGTGTATTGTAAGGGTCGTTCTCACCGAGGTCCTGGAACGCAACGATGTTTCTGTTTTCGGTGATAGCAGCCCCGATGTTAGTCACCCATACCTCGATCTTCAGGATGTTGACATTGGTATTGATGATTGGCAGGTTACTTAAGGTCTGTTTGTATCGGTCGCGGAAATACTGAGCCAGAAAGAAGTGCCTGTTCTCTTCATACTGATCAGCCCTGATACTGAATTCTGTTGTTTGAGCATTGCCTTCAACAGTGATATTCTTGGTCTCACTCTTCTGCTGGGAATAGAGAGCTGTAACTGTAGTCCGGCCAAATCTGAGCTTTGTCTTGATCCCGAACAACGCTTCCGTTCCCCGGATCAGGGTGCTGGAGAGAGGCATGTTAACATCGCCGGCTTCAATAAGCTGGATGATCTCATCCTCTTTCCCTTCATATTTCAACTTGAGTTTGTTCTCAAAATCAAATGTTGCTTCCGTGTTGTAACTGGTCCGAAATTCGATCTTATCTCCGATTTTGGCGATGACATTCATCTGGATCCGCATGTCAAAGTCGAAGTTGGTCTGTCTGCGTTGCCTGGTGTTGAGTGCCGGATCATCGCGTTTGTTGGATACGATCCCGAATTTGATTTCTGCTGAACCCTGCGGCCGGATATCAACGGTGTTATTTCCGAAAATCGTCTCAAAAAACTTCCCGGGGATGTGGATTTTTGGGATCAACCCTCCGGATTTTTCAAGATTTGCTGCTTCCGACCGCTCTTTCCAGTAACTCGATACCATGCTCTCCATATCTTCTATCTGAAAATCTTCAAACGAAAGGGTTGTCGGGATCCGGTAGGTCTGATCTCCGATCTTATAGATCTTGACATACTGCCTGGTGACGGGATCATATTGAATCTCCGTAGTGATGTTTGAAGGATTCTGCAGGTAAAGAGGGTGTATATTCGTATTGGAGGGATCCACCATCTGGTTGGTAAAGGGATAGATCAAGTTTGTATCACCACCCGTTGTATCAGGGGGTAAGTTCATGGTCTCAAAGATGCTCCCATCAGCAGACAATGCCCGCAAAAATAGCGGGCAATAAAAGACAAGAAAAAGAAATGTGAATTTTCTCACCAAATTAAAGCATTTTGAGCGCCAGTTTGATCAGCTCTTCTACTGTTAAATCTGTACCATCCTTGTCAATGATTTTGGTCAATGCTTTTTCTGCAAGCACCTTCGGAAAGCCCAGAATTATTAAACCAGATAACGCTTCTTCCTTTTTAGTATTGTGTAAAAATCCTAAATTTTCTTGCGGAACAAGGCCTTTGGTTACCTTGTCTTTCAAGTCAATTACGATCCGCTGAGCTGTTTTTGCTCCAATGCCTTTAATTTTCTGTAATAACAATGCATCTCCTGTCCCGATCGCCTGGATCACCTCCTGAGGAGAGAGGGATGATAAAATGATCCGTGCTGTATTGGCTCCAACTCCCGAAACACTGATCAATTGCCGGAATAGCTCCCGTTCATCACGGTCGTAAAAACCGAACAGGATCTGTGCATCTTCCCTGACCACAAGGTGTGTATAAAGATGACAATGCTCTCCCTCCCGAAGTTGTGAGTAAGTATTCAGGGATATGTTGAGCAGGTATCCAACGCCATTGGCTTCTACCACTGCAAAAGCCGGATTGCGGTTTGTCAGTTTTCCTTTGATATACTCGTACATGAACCGGATTTTTTAAAAGGATTCAAAGTTACAGTTTTCGGGAAATCTATCCTATTTGATTAACTTCGTATCTCCAAATTCATACTTAATCACCATGTCGTGAAAAAATTAGTCGTACTTACTGGTGCAGGTATCAGTGCCGAGAGCGGGATCAAAACCTTTCGGGATGCCGATGGACTCTGGAACAACTACCGGATCGAAGAGGTCGCAAGTCCGGTTGCCTGGGCGCGTGACCCCCAGCTGGTTCTTGACTTTTACAACATGCGCCGGAAACAGTTGTATGAGGTTAAACCCAACGCAGCACATTTTGCTCTCGCAAAGTTGGAAAAAGACTTTGATGTTGAGATCATTACACAGAACGTGGACGACCTGCATGAACAGGCCGGGTCAACAAAAATACTTCACCTCCATGGCGAGCTCAAAAAGGTGCGGTCGACATCCAATCCTTCTCTCGTCCACACCCTTGATGGATGGGAGCTGAAGTTGGGAGACACCTGTGAAATGGGATCGCAACTCAGGCCTCATATCGTATGGTTTGGAGAAGAGGTCCCAAATATTTCGATTGCTGCTTCTATCGTTGAAACAGCCGACATCATGGT
>JACNKI010000140.1:0-10004 GCA_014382125.1 Bacteroidota bacterium
TCAGCGGTTAATATACGAATTACTTCATTGATGGTCTCCTCTTCCAGATCAGTCCTTTTCACTAGCTCTTTCACATCCAGATCGAGAACACTTTTGGCCGTATCGCAACCAATCGTCTTCAATTCATCGATGATCCACTGGTCAATCTCATCAGAGAAATCCTGAAGTTCAACATCCTCTGTTTCTGTATCCGTATCACGATAAACATCAATTTCATAACCACTCAGCTTCCCGGCCAGTTTGATGTTATAGCCACCTTTCCCGATTGCGAGGGAGACCTGATCGGACTTCATAAACACATCTGCTTTTTTATTCTCTTCCTCGATAGTGATTGAGGATACCTTTGCCGGACTCAGGGCGCGTTGGATAAAGAGTGATGGATTGGTGGTGAAATTGATTACATCGATGTTCTCATTCTTCAGTTCTCTGACAATGCCATGAATACGTGAACCTTTCATTCCCACGCAAGCACCCACCGGATCTATGCGGTCGTCGTAAGACTCCACAGCGATTTTGGCCCGCTCACCAGGAACTCTGACGATTTTTCTGATGCTGATCAGTCCGTCATACACCTCGGGTACTTCTGCTTCGAACAACCGTTCAAGAAACACTTCCGAGGTTCTGGAGAGTATGATGAATGGCGTATTATTTTTCATCTCTACCTTGGAGACCACGGCCCGGATAGTATCTCCTTTGCGGTAAAAATCAGAGGGAATCTGTTCTGATTTTGGAAGGATCAATTCGATGTTTTCGTCATCCAGGACCAGGATCTCTTTTTTCCAGACCTGGTATACTTCACCTGCAATGATTTCCCCGATCTTCTCTTTGTATTTCAGGAAAATATTGTTTTTCTCATACTCCTGGATCTTTGAGATCAGGTTCTGACGGATGGAGAGGATTTCGCGGCGGCCAAACCCTTCCAGTTGGATCTCTTCTGAAAGCTCTTCTCCGGGTTCAAAGTCAGGTTCGATTTTTATTGCCTCTGAGAGAGGAACTTCCGTATATTCGTCTTCAAGCTTATCATCATCCACGATGGTCCGGTACCTCCAGATTTCCAGGTCCCCTTTGTCGATATTTACGATGATGTCGAAATTGTCAGCAGTGCCAAACCGCTTTATCAACATATGCTTGAATACATCTTCAAGGATGATCATCATCGTCTCCCTGTCTATATTCTTGAATTCTTTGAATTCCGAGAAGGTTTCGACTAAATTCAGTTGTTCCATTTCATGTGTTTAAATTTTACTTTCAATTGTCACATGGAATATCCATTGCAATCATTTGCAGTTAGTATGAACGACGTTTGTATGGATATTTCATATCGGTTATTAGGTCATTAAGTCAACAGTTCCTTGTGGGTTTATCACTTAAAGGATAGTTTTACTTTTGCTTCCTTGATTTCACTAAAGATGATTCCAGTATTTGGTTTTTTTGGTTGCTTTTTCCCTGAAATATGTTCAAGCTCTATGGAATTCGCATCTGCATGAATCAGTTTTCCAGAAAGCAGAATCCCTTCATTCGTTTTTACTTCCATTTCCCGGCCCACATGTTTCAGAAACTGACGTGGCAGCATGATAGGTTTATCTGCTCCCGCAGATGAGACGGTCAGGTCATAGTCTTCCTGATCACGATCGATTCTCGATCCAATAAATTTTGACAGTTCACGGCAGTCGTGGATATTGACACCGCGATCTCCATCAATGAAGACTGAGATCCTGTTTACAGGCTTCACGATAACATCAACCAGGAACTTCTCGGTATCCCGGTAATGTTCGTTGATTAATCCTTCAACCTGATTCTCTGAGATCATCACCTCTTTTTTGAACAATAAAAGAGGGGACGTTCAGTCCCCTCAACTCAATACTTTCAAAATCAGGTGCAAAGATACAACAATAATTAATGTTTTGCCAGTTTCGAAGAAAATTAATTACAATGGAATGTTCCCGTGTTTGCGGGGTGGCCCCGATTTTGTTTTTGTCTGTGTCATCTCCAGAGCCTGGATCAGACGAAAACGGGTATCCTTCGGGTGGATAATCTCATCGATATAACCCAACGCCGCAGCTTTATAAGGGCTGGCGAAGGTATTTTTATAATCTTCAACGGCTTGCTTTCTCTCTTCGGCAGAGAGGTTATCTTTTTTATAGAGGATGTTTACCGCTGCTTCCGGGCCCATCACAGCAATTTCAGCCGTTGGGTATGCAAAATTAACATCTCCTCCAATGTGTTTGCTCGACAACACATCATATGCACCGCCGTAAGCTTTCCGGGTGATCAGTGTGATCTTAGGTATGGTCGCTTCGCAATAAGCATAGAGTAATTTAGCTCCGTGTTTGATGATGCCTCCAAACTCCTGTGTAGTGCCGGGCAGGAATCCGGGAACGTCGACGAAGGTGATGACCGGGATATTGAAGGCATCACAAAATCTAACAAATCGGGCCCCTTTCATCGATGACTGGATATCGAGTACACCGGCTAGGTGGGCAGGTTGGTTTGCTACGATCCCCACAGACCGGCCGTCGAATCGACCGAATCCGATAATTATATTCCGGGCAAAGTGGGGGTGGATCTCGAAAAAATTATTGTGATCGACTACTGTGGTAATCAACTCTTTCATGTCGTATGGCTTATTCGGATCATCCGGAACGATGCTGGAAAGTTTGTCATCTGATCGCCGGATATCATCGGTACAGGGCCGAATTGGGGCTTCTTCCATATTGTTGGATGGAAGGAAACTGATCAATTCCCGGATCATCACCATGGCTTGCTCATCATCCTCGGCGATGAGGTGGGCTACACCACTTTTCGAGTTGTGTGTCATGGCACCTCCCAGGTCGTTCATCGTCACCTCTTCATGTGTCACTGCCTTGATCACATCCGGACCGGTTACGAACATATAGCTGGTATCTTTCACCATGCATATAAAGTCGGTGAGGGCAGGGGAGTAAACCGCTCCGCCAGCACAGGGTCCCAGGATCGCTGATATCTGTGGAATGACGCCGGAGCATTTGGTATTCCGGTAGAAGATATCAGCATACCCTGCGAGGCTCTCCACCCCCTCCTGGATACGGGCGCCTCCAGAGTCGTTCAGTCCGATGACCGGAGCTCCCATATGAAGAGCCAGATCCATGATCTTGAGTATTTTATCGGCATTTGCCCGACTCAGAGTTCCGCCAAAGACGGTAAAATCCTGAGCAAAAACATACACCAGCCGGCCGTCGATCTTGCCATAACCAGCTACAACACCATCACCCAATATTTTCTGTTGTTCCATGCTAAAATCGGTACAGCGATGGGTGACAAACTTGTCCTTTTCCACAAAAGAACCCGGATCGAGTAGTAATTGAATCCGTTCACGGGCAGTTAGCCGCCCTTTTTTATGTTGTTTCTCTATTCTTTCAATGCCACCACCAAGTTCAGCTATCTTACTCTTGTTATCAAACTGGTTCAGTTTATCTTCAAGTGTTGTCATCTCTTCTTGTTTTAATTATTCGATAATTACCAGGGGTTCATGCCCTTCTACCGTATCTCCCTCTTTTACCCTGATCTCTTTGATAAGGCGATCTTTTTTTACCTTATATTCACTCTCCATTTTCATGGCGGATACTACCACTACAGTATCTCCTGCCTTTATGCGGTCACCTTCACTGACAAGGATTTTTACGACTTTACCCGGCATCGGACTGGAAATGATTGAGTCATCGTCACCATGATCGGCATGACGGCTTTTTTGATATTTTGCCTCCGCATCGATGATTTCGGCATTATAAGAGTATCGATTGGTATTGATGAAATACTTTTTCGGATCGCCTTCTTCGATCAGTTCGATGTTGTAAGATTTCCCATCTAACAGCATCAGGTAGACACCCTGTTCCACCATGATGATGCGGGAATCATACTCTTTATCATCAACCAAAATGCGAAAATGGTTTCCCTCGGATTCGAGGAGTTTCACTTTTGCTAAGCGGTCATCTAAACTTATTTCAAGTGATGTCATATCTGTTTATTGAAATGAGTGTTGAATCAAGTAAAAAGATTTTTCTTTCGGCCGGTTATTTTCCAATCTGCCGAATCATTTTTCGCAATCACCTTTGTTTCAAATTGACTAAGTTTCCTGAGGTAATCGGCAAAGATAACCATGATGGCTCTGTCTTCATTCGCCGGATCTCCCTGCTGAGGTCCGACCAGGTATTCCTGATTTTGTTCGATGAATTGTGTATTGTACTTGCCCTCTTTAAATGCCATGCAGTCCATGATTCTCTCCAGGAACCGGATATTTGTTTTTACACCAGTGATTTTGTATTCATAGAGTGCTCGTTTCATCCGTGCAATCGTTCCTTCACGTGTTCGCGACCAGCAGACAACTTTGGAGATCATCGGGTCGTAATGGATCGGAATCTCATACCCTTCATAAATGTATCCGTCACATCTGACACCGAGTCCTTTTGGCTCTGTAATATGGGCGATCTTTCCCGGACTTGGCATGAAGTTGTTATCCGGATCTTCTGCGTAAATCCGGCATTCAATTGCATGGCCGTCCTGGCAGAGATCTTCCTGTTGAAGCCGGAGAGGCTCCCCGCTGGCGATCCGGATCATCTCTTTAACCAGGTCGACGCCAACAACACGTTCTGTAATCGGATGTTCCACCTGCAACCGGGTATTCATCTCCAGGAAAAAGTAGTTCTGGTCTTCATCAACGATAAACTCAATGGTGCCGGCTCCGGAGTAATTCACCGCTTTGGTGGCAGCCACTGCAGTTTTTCCCATGGCTTCCCGTACATCCGGTGTGATCAGCGGAGAGGGAGTCTCTTCAATAATCTTTTGATGTCTACGCTGGACAGAACACTCCCGTTCAAAAAGATGGATCACGTTTCCATGGTTATCGGCCAGCACCTGGAATTCGATATGGTGAGGCGATTCAATATATTTCTCAATGTAGACCGAATCATCACCAAAAGCAGTGGCAGCTTCTGACCGCGCCATCCGGATCGCACTTTCAACCTCTTCCTCTTTTTTGACAAGGCGCATCCCTTTTCCCCCGCCACCGGAAGAGGCTTTGATCATCACCGGGAGTCCTATTTCCCGAATCACTTCAATCGCTTTTACATCTTCTCTGATTGGTTCGGTAGTTCCCGGAACAACCGGCACACCAGCAGCAATCATGGTTTTCCGAGCAGTAATTTTGTCTCCCATCGAGCGGATTGCATCCGGTCCCGGGCCAATAAAAATGATATTGTGATCCCGGCATTTTTGCGAAAAGGTAGCATTTTCAGATAAGAATCCATAGCCCGGATGGATCGCTTCTGCGCCACAATTTTTTGCCACTTCCAGGATCTTATCCATGTTCAGGTAGCTTTCGGTAGAAGGGGATGGGCCTATATAGCAAGCTTCATCTGCATATCTGACGTGCATAGAGGCCTCATCGGCATCAGAATAGACTGCTACAGTGATAATTCCCATTTCACGACAGGAGCGAATAACACGGACAGCAATTTCTCCTCTGTTGGCAATTAAAACTTTCTTGATCATAGAAAAAAAATGTCACTTTCACTTTTGCAGTGCAAGGGTAGTAAATAATCACTATCTTTACTATTAAAAAATGTTAAAAAACTACTTTAATCACAGCGTATGAAAAAGATTATTATGTTACTAGCAGGGATAATGATTCTCTAATTTTCCTGCAGCAAAAAAGAAAAAGAGGCCATTGATTGTGTAGCCGAACTTACCTTCGCTACGCTATCTTATACGGTTAATGAGAACAATCCAAAAGAGATTACCATTACGCTTGAATACGGTGGCGAATTCACGGCAACGATTGTCTGGGAGTTTGCCGATGGAACTTCCGAAACGACTGCAGGCAAGACAGTTACACACGTTTACGCCGATCCAGGGAATTATGAAGTAAAGGCAAACATCACACTTTCGGCAGAGGATAAATTGAGTTGCAGCGTCAGCAAAAAGAAGTATATTGACGTTCTGTGATTCAGGTAAATAAGATTACTTCTTATCCCTTCCGGGACAACATGGCAAGTCGAACTGATTATCCGGATCACTGAAATTTGCTTCAGCACAATCGTTTGGATCACAACAGGTATGGCAGGCTCTTTTTATTGACCTGAAACTCAGCAGTTCAACCTCAGGGGCTAAAAAATCCTTTTCTGCTGGTTCTTCTTTCATTAAATCTGTACTGAGATATTTTTTATTATCATCAGAGAATATGGTTACCACAACTTTGTTTGCCCCTATTTCATTCTGGATTTTTAATGCTCCCAGAAAATTTGCTCCTGAAGAGATCCCCACTCCAATACCCAGAAAAGCAAGTTTTTGTGACATGATAATCGCATCCCCGTCGTCAATGGCGATAACTTTGTCAAGTTCATTAAGCTTGACAATAGAAGGGATAAATTCATCGGAAATACCCTGAATACGGTGTTTGCCAACTTTATGCCCGGTTGATAGAGTCGGTGAATTCGACGGTTCAAGCGGATGAAGATAGATTTCGGGATTCATCTGTCTCAAGTATTTCCCGGCCCCCATAATGGTGCCTCCCGTTCCGACACCGGCAATAAAAGCTGCCGGGATCAGACCACGATAATGCAGCTGCGTCCAAATTTCAGGTCCGGTAGTTGTGAAATGTGCCTGTACATTATCTTCATTTGAGAATTGCCTGGGAAGAAATGAGTTCTCTTCCTTTTCGGCCTGTTCTTCTGCTTTGCTGATACTACCGAGGAACCCACCTTCTTTGCGACTTACCAGGATAATTTCAGCGCCGAAGCTTTTAATTATATTGATCCGTTCGGCGCTCATCCAGTCAGGCATATAAATAGTAACCCGATGTTTAAGCGCTCTGGCTATGGCGGAGATTGAGATCCCCGTATTTCCACTCGTTGCTTCAATTATGCAATGTCCGGGAGCTAATGAACCTCTCTTGTAGGCCTCCTTCAAAATATGAAATGCCATACGATCCTTGATGCTCCCAGTCATATTTAGATTCTCTGCTTTCGCGTAGATTACTCTCTTTTCGCCTTTATATAACAACTCGATTGCCAGCAACGGAGTGTTGCCAATCAGGTTTGAAAGTCCTTCAATATTCTTTCCGTAATCAGTCGTCATCATATCGGTTTCAGGAATTAATCAGAGATGTATTGAGTTCGTTGGAACATTCGCTTTGCGCTTGCTAAAATATGAAAATTCTGCATGCAACGGATGCCGGTTATCAGGATTCAGCAGTCGGCGATTTTACTTTAGCCAGGAACTTACCTGTTTTCGAATCAGGGTAAGCCAGTATCTCTTCCACTGTTCCCTGAGCGACCACTTTCCCGCCCTGATCACCCCCATCGGGTCCCAGGTCTATAAGCCAGTCGGCATGCAGGATCAGTTCCGGGTTATGTTCAATCATAACCAACGTATGACCCTGGTCTGCGAGCTCATCAAGAAGGGTGATCAGGGCGGGAAGATCAGCGGCGTGCAAACCGGATGAGGGCTCATCAAAGAGAAACATGATTGATCCTTGTCCGGGTGTTATCAGCTCTTTTGCCAGGGTAAGCCGCTGAGATTCTCCTGCGGAGAGAGAGGAGAGCGGTTGTCCGAGTCGTAGATATCCCAGACCGATCTGCGAAAAGAGCTTCATCGGGCCGGCTATCTTTTCCTGGTCTTCGAAAAAACGTTCCGCTTCCTGAAAGGAGAGTTGCAACACGTCTGCAATCGTTTTCTTCCGATAGGCACACTGCAGGATCACCTCTTGATAGCGTGTCCCGGAACAAGTCTCACAAGGAATCTTGATGTCGGCCATGAAATCCATACTGATCCTGAGTTCGCCCGACCCATTGCAGGTTTCACATCTTCCATCCGGTGAAATGAATGAGAAGTGGCTCTTTTTCAAACCCATCTCCAGTGCTTTGTCAGATCTTGTAAAGAGATTCCTGATGTGGTCGAAAATCCCGCTGTAGGTTACAGGGGTACCCCGGTTATCGCCAAACTGCCTCTTTTGCCTGACAGCGACCACCTCTTTGAAGTGGTGGAAACCGCTTATCGCCTTACATCCCTGAGGCGAATGTTGCTCCCAGGATGCATAGAGTACATCATATAGAAGAGTTGATTTTCCGCTTCCTGATACACCGGTGATAGCGATAATGCCATTGCTGGGGATGTTAACCGACAGATGATCAAGGTTATGCATTGTAGCGTCAGCTATTTGGATGCCGGATGTTAGTTGCCTGATGTTTGAGGTGACTTTGAGTCCTTGTCGTTTAAGGTATTTCCCGGTGACTGACCGCGGATCTTTCACCAGATCTTCAAGCGTTCCTGAAGAGATAATCTCACCTCCATCTTTACCCGCTCCCGGGCCGAGGTCGAGAATAAAATCAGCTTGCCTGATCACTTCGGGATCGTGTTCCACCATCACGATCGTATTTCCGGACTTCTGTAGCTGTTTTATCCTGTTAAGCAGGGGTTCTGTATCAGAAGGATGGAGTCCTGCAGTTGGCTCATCCAGGATGTACGTGATGCCGTTCAAGCCGGAGCCCATTTGTCCGGAAAGTTTGACCCGCTGGAATTCACCTCCGGAGAGTGTTTCTACCGGCCGGTTCAGGGAAAGGTAGTTCAATCCCATCTCAACCAGCATTTTCAGACGATGCTGCAGTTCATTGATGAGGAGCAAGGCAGCTTTTTGGTTCTGTTCCGGGAACTGATCCAACAGGTTAGGCAGTAATGGAACAAGCTGATTAACAGGTAAACCGGCTAACGTGGAAATCGGATATCCATTCAACCGGTAAGCAAGTGCTTTGTTCGATAACCGGCTTCCGTGACATGTCAGGCACCCGATCTCTTTCATCACGGATTTCATCTCTTCTCCCCGGTGATCGGCATGCTTTCGTTTGTATTCGTTTTCGACAAGTGCTGCCAGCCCGATCCACTTCCCTTTGAAGTGGTGTTCACCTGTTCGCTCCTTTCGTCTGAAACGCCAGGTAATATCATAGACTTCTTCTCCGGAACCTTCAAGAGCCAACTGTTTTGCCTCTTCCGATAACTCCGCCCAGGGATTAGAGAAATCAATATCATGCCGGGCTCCAACCGCATTCAGTGTAGAAATATACTGTCCGTGGGATTCTCCATAGAATCGTCCTGTTCTGGTGCCATCCATGGCGCCATCAGAAAGTGGTTTTTCTGGATTTGTAATTAGTTTTTCCGGGTTACATACCCACATTGTTCCCAGTCCATCACAATCAACACAAGCTCCCTGCTGGTTGTTGAATGAGAAGAGAGTGCTCAGGACAGGATCCGGGATCCGGGATCCGGGATCCGGGATCGCGAATCGCGAATCACGAATTGCGTATCTTGCATACAGCAGTCGTAAAATGTCATAAATTCCGGTAAAGGTTCCGACAGTCGACCGGGGATTGCTACCCGGATTGCGCTGGTCCACAGCAAAAGTAGGAGTGAGGCCTGAGACCTCGTCAAAATCAGGTTTCTCTTTGATTCCTATCTGTGCCCGGGCATAGGCTGAGAAGCTCTCCAGGTATCGGTTTTGCCCTTCTGCATAGATCGTATCAAACGCTAAAGAGGATTTTCCACTACCTGAAACTCCTGTAATGACTGTGATCTTCTCATGCGGGATCCGGACCGTTATCCGTTTCAGGTTGTTTGTTGTGATGCCTGAGAATGTGATATGGTGAGGTGGTGAGCTGGTAAAGTGGTGAGGTGGTGAGGTGGTGAACTGGTGCATTTGCGCCTTTGTCCATTTGTGCCTTTTCAGTGCTTGGCCGGTTGGGGATTTCCGGGTGTTCATTATCTCCTCCGGATAACCTGTCGCAACAACTGTTCCGCCCTCTTTCCCGCTGCCGGGCCCTAAGTCCACTATATGGTCAGCAGCCAGGATGAGTTCGGGATGATGCTCTATGATAATCACTGTATTTTGTTGCTGTATAAGCTCCTGTAATGCCTCGAACAGATTGACGACATCGGCATTGTGAAGTCCGGTTGTCGGCTCATCCAGGAGATAGAGTGTT
>JACNKI010000140.1:11064-12759 GCA_014382125.1 Bacteroidota bacterium
GACTTCAATGTGTTGATGATCCGCATGGAGTCTTTGGGATGGAGTCCGATAGATGGCTCGTCGAAGATATAAAGAAGTCCTTGCAGTCCCATACCAACCTGGATTCCCAGGCGGATCCGTTGCGCTTCCCCGGCCGAAAGGGTTGTCGACTCCCGGTCGAGGGTGAGGTATCCTAACCCAAGTTCTTCCAGCGTTGTGATGCGTTCTGATACCTTATCTATGATCGGTCTGGCTATTGCCTTTTCTTTGTTAGAAAAGGAAAAGGCATCCATCGTTTGTTTGAGCTCTTCCAGCGGCTGGGATG
Organism: Bacteroidota bacterium; assembly: GCA_014382125.1. Lineage (GTDB taxonomy): Bacteria > Bacteroidota > Bacteroidia > Bacteroidales > FEN-979 > QYOJ01. The sequence continues at coordinate 11,369 of JACNKI010000140.1, forward strand.
CGAGGCTGGCAATGGTGTGGTGATTCACTGTGACTGAGAGCGCTTTTGGGTTCAATCGTTTACCATTGCAGGCAGAACAGGTTGAGGTTCTGACGAACCGCAGGATGTTTTTGTTCCGTTTGCTTTTGAGAATGGTCTCCATTACCGGGATGATCCCTTTGTAGTAACCCATCTCACGTGGCTTGGCTGTGATTCCACTCCAGCGCATTCTCGACTCCAGGGGATGTTTTCCGAATGGGACTTCGATCTTGTTGCTTCCATGCAGAATGATATTCTTCTGTTGGGGAGTTAGTTCCTGCCATGGTATATCGATATTGAAACCTTCTGCTTCACAAACCTGGTTCAGCACATCCAGAGTAACCTGAGAGTAGATGATGTAGCCGTTGGGAGCCGTAATAATAAGTGCTCCTTCGCGGAGTGTATTAGAAGCGTCTGAAACAAGCAGCTCCGGATCGAGCCGGTCTTCAACACCCAGTCCTTTACAAACAGGGCAGGCTCCTTTGGGGGAGTTGAACGAGAAGAGGGAGCGGGAAATGCTTGATGCTTGATGCTGGATGCTGGATGCTCGATATTTCCCCTCCCTAACTGGGGAGGGGATTAAGGGGTGGGGTATTATCCCAACGCGTGCGTAAAGCAATCGCAGATAGTCATAGATCTCTGTCAGTGTTCCTACAGTGGAGCGGGGATTTCTGGTTATTGCATGCTGATCGATGGCGATAGCGGGAGAGAGGCCTTCGATGTGCTCCACTTCCGGCCGTCTCGTCTTTTGCAGGAACTGGCGGGCATAAGCAGTGAATGTGGCAAGATACTTATGTTCGGCTTCCCGGTAAATGACATCAAAAACAAGAGATGATTTCCCTGATCCCGATACGCCGGTGACTACTACCAGCTTGTTTTTCGGGATCTCAAGGGAAACAGAACAGAGGTTGTTCTCGGATGCATTCCTGATGCATATATGATCATGCCGCTTCATCCGATGGATTTAGCGGCAAAGATCGAAAAATGCAATGAATTTAGAAAATCGTCTTAAGAGCCTCCTTTGAGCGTGCCAAAGCTGAACCTCAAGAATCCGAAGGCAAATGAAATTGTCGGATTCTTCGATTTGAAGAAAGAGATTACATCACGCGTAGCAAACCCAATTTGCCAGGTAGTATGCTCTTTCCTGATCGGGAAAAAGGATACACCGACCGGCAGGTTAGTTCCTATGTTTCCACCGGTTACAACACCGAGGGAGAGTTGAATCCATTTTGCCGGATCGTAATGGACGCCAAGGCCCATCATCGCTTTTTCATACCGACCTGGAATATCCTTTCTAACAGGGATGTAGGAATCGATCCCCACTTCTACCTTATCGTTGATCAAATAGGTAGCACCTGCCCGGAGATTCATGG
>JACNKI010000002.1 GCA_014382125.1 Bacteroidota bacterium
GAAAAAACAATATGACACAACTCTTAACTGTCGGCGTGATTGGAAAATCATTAAAAGAAAATGAAAAACGAGTCGCCATTCATCCGGAACATATAAAACACATTCCACGGAGATTACGGCAACAAATCACTTTTGAAGAAGGATATGGGTTGAGATTTGGCATGAATGACAACACGTTAGCCAAACTGACATCAGGCCGAGTTGCTTCCAGAGAAGAAATCCTGAACGGTTTTGATTGTGTGCTAATGCCTAAACCGTTGGCAAAAGATTTGTCTCAGGTACGAGAAGGTGCAATTGTGTGGGGATGGCTGCATTGTGCACAACAGAAAGACATTACTCAAGTATCAGTTGAAAGAAAATTAACCCTTATTGCCTGGGAAGAAATGTTTATATGGAGCCGAACAGGTGATAAAAAGATGCATATTTTTATAAAAATAATGAACTTGCAGGCTATGCCAGTGTACATCATGCGATAAGTCTTATCGGAGTTGTCGGGAATTATGGAAAACCACGAAAAGCAGTGGTACTCAGTTTTGGATCAGTGAGTAGAGGGGCACTATATGCATTGCAAGGTCAAGGATTTCGAGATATCACGATCTATACCTGTCGTGCATCAACAGATGTGAGTGATCAATTGCCTGCAATATCGTTTAAACAAATGAAGAATGACGGTTCAGGCAATTTGCTTGCAGTTGAATCTGATGGCAGTACTCGCCCATTTTCAGAAGCATTATCAGATGTGCAACTAATTGTTAATGGAACTCTTCAAGATATTGAACATCCAATAATGTTTGTATCTGAAAATGAGGCTGATAAATTGATGAAAGGTACTCTTTTAATTGATATAAGCTGTGATGAAGGAATAGGGTTTTGGTGTGCCAAACCCACATCCTTTGAACACCCAATGTTTGAAATAGCAGGTAAATTTTATTATTCAGTGGATCACAGTCCAAGTTATTATTGGAATTCTGCCTCATGGGAAATTTCAGAAGCATTACTTCCATTTTTACCCATAGTTATTGGGGGACCAAATAAATGGGAAAAGAACAAAACCATTTCAAAAGCAATAGAAATACGCAATGGAGTAATTCAAAATCCGAAAATTCTTTCATTTCAAAATCGCGAGAAAGAATATCCACACCAATTTCGTTAATGAAAATTCCAGGGGGATCTTGATAACGGACACATATAATAAAGAACTCAACAGATTACGAACAATCATCGAAAGTAATCGAGTTGCATTTACTGATGTGGCTCATATTCAACAGTTACAAGTTGGATATGATAGAAGGGCCGACAATTATAGCAAAGAAAGTCAACGCAGGCAGGATAAGATACATCAGACGACTTCAACAGACCGGTTCTTTCTTGAAGAACTGAGAGGATTAATCAGCGGCAAAAGAATTGCCTATTTGGATGTTGGCTGTGCAGATGGCAGAAGAACGAAGAGGTTTTCTAACAAACTGGAGGAATTTTGCAAAATTGACAGACATTATGCAATCGACTACTCAAGAGAAATGGTTGCGCAAGCTCAAGGAATTCTGGGTCATTCGAACGTTGCATGGGGGAACATCACTGATTTACCTTTTCAGGCTGAATTCAATATAGTTACCTGTATGTATGGCGTTATTGGACATTTACCAGAGGATTTGATCCAGCAGGCTTTTAATAATCTATCTCAGACTCTTGTAGATGGAGGCATTCTCTGCATAGATGTTCTTGAAAGAGATCAGGAGTTTCATAAACAATATCATTATAACGAAGTCAATGTGAATCATGGGAAATATGTTGCATATTTTGTTAAAGTAGGAGGGAGTCCATTAACGAATGGCAAAAACCAGCCGATCGTCTTTACTATGCGGATGTTTACTCCGGGAGAAATAAAAACGTACTCTACGAATGCAGGTCTTAGACCGGTAGCAGATAAAGAAATTTATCCAGTTGAAAGAGGCATTGATGAAATGGAATATGCATTAGTACTTAAAAAAGAGTGCTAACAAATCCACACTCAGTTAGCGTTTACACAATCTATTCTATACTCCCTTTGTTGCACCCCTCCACCACAGAGCTATCATCTCCATTTGTTGCCGTAGCCGGATTAGAGAAAAGAATAGGTTCAGCAGTTCATTTTCGGTTAATCTGTTAAAGATTTTTCTATTGGTATCCCGCTAGCTGTTGATGACATTTTATCCAAGATCATCCAATATATTTAGCTGGAAATCTTGCAGCTAGTCATTCGACATACAGATATTGATGTTATATTTGTATTTATAACCTAATCATATGAGCATACTGCAAAGCACCCACGGTTTTTTATTTATAATATAACGGAACAGTAAGTATGAAAAAACGTATTTTGATGTTTATTAGTGGCTTAACAGTCATTACTAATGCTTGCATACCAACAACAAAAGAACTTGAAGAAAAGAGGATAGCTGATTCCATTCGTATTGCTGACTCACTAACAATGGCTAAGGCTGAACAACAAAATGTGGTTGGTTTACAAGAGATTTCAAATCCCCCGGGAAAAATATCTAATCCACTTACTCTTAATTAGGGCTTGGCGAATAAGTCTTAAACATTTGATTGTTAATAAC
>JACNKI010000039.1 GCA_014382125.1 Bacteroidota bacterium
GCAGCCCTGTTGATCTCTTCCGTTTTATCATCCAACGAGTAGCTTGCCAGTTTCAGAGGAGAACCCCCAAACGTGTTTGTTTCAATGATGTCTGCGCCTGCATTTATATATAATGCTGCAATCTCCTCAATAATTTCCGGATGGCTGAGATTGATAGATTCAGGACAGGTACCCTGTAAATGTTCCTTAGCCCGGTCCATCAATAATGAGCCCATGGCACCATCACAAACAAGGATCTCTCCTTGTTTAATCCGATCCATTACAACTCTCATGTTCACACGATTGAGTTTAGATATTCAACAGCATTGGAGCCGTCATAACAGTAAGCAGTTGCACCGATTTCTTCAGCGTAACTTCTCGAAACCGCAGCCCCGCCAATAAGGGTTTGTATTTTTTCTTCGAGATTTTCTTTCCTGATCTGGTCAACAACTTCTTTCATCACAGGCATGGTGGTTGTTAACAAAGCTGACATCCCGATGAACTCTGCGCCTTCAGTTTTTGCAGTTTCAACGAATTTTTCCGGAGTCACATCATTCCCAAGGTCAATGATTTCAAAACCTGCACCTTTCAGCATAACGCCAACCAGGTTTTTTCCTATATCATGTAAGTCTCCCCTTACGGTACCAATTACTACTTTAGCTTTCATTGGAATACTATCAGAAAGAAGCAATGGCTTAATAAGTTCCATCCCGGCATTCATAGCCTTTGCTGCCATCAGCACTTCCGGTAGAAATAGTTTATGCTCTTTGAATTTCTGCCCGACGATATTCATTCCTTGTAGCAAACCCTCGTCAAGAATTTTTTTTACGGGGATCTTCTGTTCAATAGCTGTGGTGGTTAATTCATGAACTTTTTCATCATCACCAAGATCAATCTGATCTGAAATCTGTTGCAGGATATCCATTAAGTTATTTTTGATTTACGATTTACGATTTACGATTTCCGATTTCCGATTTTTGATAGTTGTTTTTTGTGACTGTTATTCCGGTAGTTTATCCATTCCGTTGAGACGCGCTTCCACCTCCATCCGACGGGTTAACTCTGTTTTAATATCTTCCGGAAGCCTGGATGGCTGATAGTCATTCAGCAGCCTTTCTATCTCCTGGTTAGCCTGTTCCGTGAGGCTTAGACTGCCTTCTTCCTTCCATCTTGAAAGATTTGCTCTGTTAATGACCTTACCCGGAAAATAATGTTCTTCTCTAATATATTTTCGAGTATGTTTTGAAATAAGCAGGTGTTTCTCCTTTAATAATTCCTGGAACAACGGAATGGACGGAAAATCTTCTTTAGGTTCAATACCCTGTGCAATCCTCATTGTCATCCCGCAAATTTCATTGTCAACAACCAGTTTTTGCAAGCTCTGGCAGCTTTCGAAATCGAGCATACCCGGCCCCGAAATATTGTTGATCCCTGAAAGAACAGCCAATGTAGCGCCCATCGATGATTCCAGGCCTGCTTGTGCATCGAGTCTTTTTGCGTCACTGAGCGAAATATAGGCTTGAGTTGGAAAGCCAAGGAATTTACCTATTTCGTTATACGCACAATCTATCATCATGGTTTCTACCGCTCCCATGGGTGTCGTTTCATACCGCATATCAAATATAGCAGGTGATCCACCATAAAGAATAGGTGTTCCGGGATTCGTTAGCTGACTGATAATAATTCCACTTATTGTTTCGGCTGTGTGTTGTATTATACTACCGACAAGGGTCACTGGCGCCATGAAACCGGAAAGTGGCATGGAGATGAATTCAACCGGGATCCCAAACCGGGCACAATCAACCACATTTTGAGATGTAACATCACTGAATTTCAGTGGAGATGTTGGGCAACACGATAATATCGTCAGAGGTTTAGCTGCGAGCTCTTCCTTTGTTCCCCTGACAGCAAGCTGCAGATCTTTTATTGTTTCAAAACCCTCAATCGTAAAGGCTCCGGTAACCACCGGTTTCTCACAATAGAGCAAACTCAGATAGAGGCGAAAACTATCTGAAATTTTTTCCGTTACATCAGCGGGAATAAAAGCTGTACTCGTTGAAGCAATATTTGTCAACCCACTCATCAGTTTGGAGTAATTGATGAAATCTGCAGTCGTAGGTTTCCGAATTTCATTGGTCTGATTGTCAAGGATATTGATGGCAGCAGAACCAGGTGTGAAGTGGCTGTTATTCCCAGAGAAATCATGCGTTTCCTGGCCCAATACATCAAATAACTTAAATGAAGAGGGTGTTGATCCAAGGGCTTTATCAATGATATCATTTGTGAATCGAACATGATATTTATCCTGATCAACAGCAGCACCATATCCGGATAATACCTCCAGGACTCCCTTGTTATGCAAGGTTATTCCGAGGTTACAGAGGAGATCACGTGCTTCCGATATGATCTTTTCAATTAAATTATCCTCCAAAAAGTGTGTGACCGGCCTGATTCCCATTGTAGTTTATTCTTTTAGTTTATAACATGTCCTTTTTGTCAATGCAGCTGAAGGTTTTACATTGAGCGCAAAAGGTAAAATCATTATCAAAATTATGAATTTCCTTGTCTCCGGCAATCAAAACTCCGGATATTGACTTCAACGGTATCATAAGAAATTGATTATTCAAGGAAATCCCGATTCGTTCAGGTTCAAGTTTTTTGAAAATCTGTTGTTGTCCGCTTATATGCCAACCACAATATCCAGGGCAATACAGGAAGGTTTTTGATGATTTCCTAAAATTTAGCTCGGCTATAGAGGCTGCTTTATCGGCACTTGCAGAGGCAATAGAATCGAGCATTGATGCCAATGCAAAATCTTGCCTGTTAAATAAATCTGAAATGGTATCGCTGATAGTTTTTCCCAGTGTAAGAGCAAATAGAGCCAGGGAATCGGCTAAAGGAAAAATGTGTTGTACAGGAGCATCTTCTTCATTCTCACCATTTCCCTGAAAAATCTCTGAAAATTCCAAAATGGAAATTTCTTTTATTAATCCTTTGGGCTCAACATTTTTCGTAAATAGTGATAGAGAATAATCATAAAGATTGGTGATCTTTTGGGGAACTGACACCTCCTGTTTAATTCCCTGGGATTGATAAACAACTTTCCTGTCTGGGATAATTTCATTAATTGAAAAAGTAACCATTCTATCGTAAATTGGTTCAGTCGTAATCTGGTTTATATCTTCCAGACCGTACTAAAATATCAAAAACTATTGTCATCTCCAAAGAAGTATCATTGTGATATGTTAAAAGCAAATGGTTGATGTTGTTATTTTGAAAGGAAAATCACATCGTAGGTCACCAGGGTATCAAATATATTTTGTAACTATGCTAAATGTTACGTGAGATAAAAAAACTTGAAGCAGTCTCTCGAAAATTAGAACCTATAGCTGCCAATAGGGAGCATTGGAATAAAACTGTTCAGGCATATGCTGACAATTTTCTGGATGATTTCAACCAGCACACCACCTTTGTAGTATCCGAAGATTTGGGCAAAAACATCCTGGATTTCCCAATTGAGGAAGTGGGAAAAACTATTGAAGAGGTTTTGGATTGTCTGAAGGAGAATGTTGATACCCCTAACATCAATCCGGCTTCGGGAGGGCATTTTGGCTACATCCCCGGGGGAGGGATTTTTACCACTGCCCTGGGTGATTACCTCGCGGCTGTCACCAATCGCTATGTAGGGATATAGAAAAAAGTGTGATCTATATGACCCGCCAGGTGCACCATTGTGTGCAAAAAGCACTACGCATTGTCGGCATGCAGGAGTGTATTGTCCGCTATATCCCTATGGACGAGAAATATAAAATGAAACCTGCACTATTAAGCCAACAAATTGTGGCAGACCAGGAAAAAGGTTTGCTGCCCTTTATGGTTATTGCCTCTGCCGGAACCACGGATACCGGTGCTATAGATCCCCTGGAAGCTATTGGAGAAATTGCACGGGCAAAAAAACTGTGGTTTCATGTTGATGCAGCATATGGTGGTTTTTTTATGTTGTCAAACAAATTAAAACCTGCTTTCAAAGGGACAGAATTATCCGATTCAATTGCTATTGATCCCCACAAGGGGCTGTTTTTATCCTATGGCATAGGTGCCATTTTGGTTAAAAACACCAAAGCCTTATATCAAACACATCACTACACGGCCAATTATATGCAGGATGCTTTTACGTTGGAAGAAGATCCCTCACCTGAAGACCTGTCACCTGAACTAACCAAACATTTCAGGGGTTTACGCATGTGGCTTTCTTTGCAGTTATTTGGAGTCGCCCCTTTTCGCGCCGCCCTGGAAGAAAAGGTGTTATTGTGCAGATACTTTTACAGGGAGATACAAAAAATTGGATTTGAAGTAGGCCCGCAGCCCGATTTGTCTATTGTCATTTTCCGATACATACCCAAATCAGGCAACTCCAATGTGTTTAATCAAAATCTGATTGAACAAATCAAACAGGATGGTCGGTTTTTTTTATCGTCTACAACGATTGATGACATCTATTGGATACGGTTTGCTGTTTTGTCCTTCCGCACACATTTGAAGCAGGTGCAAACGGTATTGAAGTTATTGAAAGAGATGGTCTGATTTCGATCAGATGCTATCAGCAGTTATGTTTTAAAAAACGACTACTTTATCGCTGGAAACAACCCATTTAGCGAGTTCTTCCATTGTGCTGATTTCTGTTCCTTCAATCAATTGTGCGTTTTTTAATCCTCTTGCATCCGCACACGAGCCGCAGATTTTTACTTTTGCTCCTTTTCTAAGAGCAAGTTTCAACATTCGCTCGATGTTATAATAACCGGTAGGTGTGCTTTGATTTGTTACTGCACAAGATACTGAGTCTGCCATTAGAAATATTCTAACTTCTGCTGTTTCATAGTCCTTACCAAATTGGTTCGCCAATCGCAAAGCATTGTATGCTTTTTCTGTACCATAAGGAGCATCATTTATTAGAATTAAAATTGTCATTGTAATTTATTTTTTCGTATCAATTGATAAAGGTCATTCAATAACTTTGAGATTCACTTTCCTTTCGTAATAATTGGATATACCCTCAGAAGCATTTCCTTTCTCTGTGCCGCCTTTTGAAAGCAGTACCTGCAGAGATATCTCAGTATCTCTTGCCGCATCAGTTGGGCGAAGCGTTGAAGGAACGACCGTAATATGAGCCCCTTCGAATCCTTTTAAATTATCACCCACAATTTTACACGACATCGGTAAATTTACATTCCATCCCGGAGCAAATTTGGATAAAGAAGAAGTACCAATAGTAGCCGGATCAACATATATAAAAGCATTTCTGTACGGAGCTTCTGCTTCATCGTCGGCAGTTCGCCCGATAACAGTCAAAATCGTTGCAATCTCGTTGCGTTTTACTTCAATAAGAAATGATCCGTCAGCTTGCTTCAATGATTTCTTCGTGCTTTTATCCAGCACGTCAATAACGGTTTTGCCATCATCTTTCCACGGCCCGTTATCTGCGTGACAAACCAGGCAGTTTGTCGCATTGCCAAGAATTCCGACAGCAGGAGGGTAGGCATAAGCTGCTGTGAATCCGCCTCTAGTTTTATTGAATTCAGGATGATTAAACTGCTCATAACCATTCAATTGAGCAATTGTAAATGCAACTATACCAATGATGCTGACAATTATTCCTTTTTTTATCATGACGTTATTGTTTTGATTAATAAATACAGAATTTATATTTCAAAGCCAATAAAAGCGCTGGATACCAAGACTAATATTGCAAAAACAAGGCATATCTCACATAAGTATTTCCTCCGTGCTCTGAGTTTAAAAAATCCAGCTTCGCTTTGAGAGTCAGGTTGGCTTTCACTTGAAAATCCAGCAAACATTTTGTTCAGTACAGGATTGATTTTAAAGAATATAATGAACATGATTACAATCATTCCGAAAACAAAGGCAAGTTTGATAAAAAGTGAAATCACGGCAACGTCGGATAACTCTTTAAAAGCACCATGAAAGAGATAGTAGTTTGCAGGCATACCCATACCCGTGATGAATAAAATAATAATAAAGACGATGCAATAAGGAGCATTACCCTGCAACGTATCTTCCACTACTTTATCCAGTTTATAGGATAACTTAGGCCCATATTGGCCTCTGCTATTAACTAGATTTCGGTTATAAAAGGGTGCTGCAGCACAACCTACCAGTGCCAGATTATGCAATGCCAGTAAAATTCCATGAATGACTTGTTCCATCTTTTCTGATTTTTAATTAAACAATCTTTTTTGTGTGCCTCATTATACGGATTAATCTGAAAGCAGAAACTTCGGGCTTTTGCGATGTTTAGTACCTCTTTCATATGCGTAAGCTATTTCAAGTAAAAGAGGTTCACTCCAGACCTTTCCAAAAAACGAAATTCCAACAGGTAACTCATCAATGTAGCCCATAGGCACAGTTATATTGGGATATCCGGCTCTGGCGGCAGGGGAGGAGCTTCCCAGGTGATAGCTATCGCCATTAATCCAATCGGTTTTCCAGGCAGGGCTTCCTGTTGGAGCGATTATAGCATCCAGGTCGTGTTCATTCATGACCCTGTCTATTCCATCTTCTCTGCTCCCTTGTAACATCTTAGCCAAAGCTTCCTGATATTCCAAAGAGGTCAGATCTCCTTTTTCCTGTGCCATCTCAAGGTATCGTTGGTTATAGTGTTTTAATTCTATCGAATCCGATTGATTAAATGCGATTAATTCTTCAACGCTTTTGATAGGAGCATCAGGCCCCAGGGATTGGAAATATTTATTCAATCCGTCTTTGTATTCAAACAGCATGATTTCGAATGAATAAGAGCCGACTTTTTCACTCGATATTTTTTCAATTTCAATGATTTCTGCTCCCTCGCTTTTCAGAAAATCTACTGCTTTGTACATCAGCGTATCAACCTTGTAATTTCTGCCGAAAGGAGCTTTGTATAGACCGATCCTCTTCCCCTTTAATCCGTCTTCTTTTAGGAATTGCGTGTAATCCCTGTAAAATTTCCTTTGGCTTGCTAATGTTTTCTCATCAGCTGAATCTATCCCGACTATTGCTCCCAGGCAAATGGCTGCATCGCGTACTGTTCGTGCCATAGGTCCCGGTGTGTCTTGTGTGAAAGAGATTGGGATAATTCCAGAACGACTTGCCAGTCCCACCGTTGGCTTGATTCCTACAATACCATTAGCAGTTGAAGGACAAACTATTGACCCATTTGTTTCGGTCCCTATAGCGATCATCGTAAGATTAGCCGATACAGCAGCGGCTGAACCCGAACTTGATCCGCATGGATTTCTGTCCAGTATATAAGGATTTTTTGTTTGGCCTCCTACTCCACTCCAACCACTTGAAGATAGTTCACCACGAAAATTTGCCCACTCACTTAAATTGGCTTTTCCAATGATAATCGCTCCGGCATCTCTTAGCTGCTTAGCAATATAACTATCCTTCAACGGGTATGAATTCATCAATGCTCTCGAGCCGGCAGTTGTTGCCATTTTGTCGTGGGTGTCTATATTATCTTTTAAAACCACAGGAATACCATGCATTGGACCTCTGCTGTTTCCAACTTCCAGCTCCTTATCCAATTCTTCAGCAATTTGAATAGCATCAGGATTTACTTGAATCATTGAGTTAAGCATGGGCCCGCTTTTATCAATTGCCTCAATTCTGTCTAAATAGGCTTGAACCACCTCTTTAATAGAATAAGTACCATCTTTATACCCCTGTTGAACTTGAGTTATGTCTTGTTCCAGAAATATGAAACTGTCAGATTCTGCAGTTTGAGATTCCCTGGATGGAGGTTGACAAGAAATTTGTAAGATTAAGAGAATTATCAGGATACTATCAATCTTACTCAATACCTGTTTTTTGTTTTTATTTTTCATCTTCATTCAATTTGTGAGATAATCGCGACATAGTTCTTGCCATATTTTCTTGCACATTTCGGACAAGTTGTGTACCACATAAACCTGTTTTTTGTTAACTTATTTTCATTCTTCCTTCGTCTCTGAATTTATGATACCAGTGTTGGCCATCGCAAAATGGTTTATTTCTTGATTTTCCACATCGACATAAAGCATAATGATCTTCCGATTCAGGATGGTCGTCATCGTTAAGTTCAATGGTGCCTTTTACCAGAATAGGCCCATCTTTAGTAATTTGAACTTCGGGTTGTTCCGAAAATTTGTTGTTTAATTTTCCATCAACAGAATAACTTAATGCACCTGAAGGACATTTTTTTATGGTTTCAATAATCTGTTCTATGGTTTCTCCATCTGGATTTATCCAGGGTTCAACGCCCATTTGAAAAACTTTTGGTAAGCCATCAGTACAAAAACCTGCGTGTGAGCAAATTCCTCTATCATCGTGAATCGTATTTTTTTTACCTATATAATTATCTGCTTTTCTTGGTTGCCGGCCTTCTTGTTTTTCGTCAGTCCAACCAATTCTACCGTGTGTACCATCACAAAAAGGTTTGTTTTTCGATTCGCCACAACGACATAGAGCAACAGTTAATTTATCAACACTAAAAATATTTCCGTTTGCTTCGGTTATTTGTTTTAGATTTTTTACAATTAACGGCCCGTTGGCGGATGTACTTATTTTTATTTTTTCTTTCATGACATTTTATTTTATTAGTCGATGAAAAAACAAAGTCCTTACAATATTACGTTTATTTCCAGTTTGTTATTAGCCGTGTAACATTTTCTGTCAGTTCCAGTCATCTTGGCGCATGGATAATCCTTCCAGTGCAACATGCGAAATAGCCGACGGTATAGCAAATATCTCTTCGATCGCAGCGATTAGTTCGTCTATAGTCTGATAAGTTTTCCTTCGTACTGACTTTCCTCTCGATTCAATAAAAGTCATATTATGGAGAACCTGGGAATAATCGGTGCTAAAGCGAACAAGCAAGAGAGAATTCATGAATATTGCTTCGGGCCTAAAGGAATCTGCAATGACGTGATTAAACTCTTTAATATCTCTTGGTGTAGGATTCGCCAGATATCCGTGGCGGGGAATTCCATCCCTGAACCGCGTTAGTTGTGAACGCTTTGCTGCATCCATTGGACTCAGGATATATTGGTCTGACCCTAAAGATATTTTGTAATCTGTGGAAAGGTCTCTCGGAAGAGGTTTCAGAAACGGAGCACCATAGCCGACATCAGCAATGAATTCTCTTCCTTCAATTCTTACAAGGTTAATAAGATGTGCATCTTGTTGGTTCATGTCGGCACCGCATAGTTCCACATTGTAGCCAAGGAACCTGAGAAGCTGGTGTATATGAAAGTTGTTTGCATAACATGTGCCACCAAAATTGTAATACTCAAGACCGTCGAGGAATTGTGTGAGCCCTGGTATTTCCCTGAGACCAATTGTTCGTAAATAATACAATTTCGAAATGTTTTCAAATGGAATCCTTGTCATATGAGCATGAACAACCTGCGCCAATTCAGCGATACTTGGTTCTCCTCGCCGAATTCCCAGTAACTTTAAGTAACGTTCATAATTCTCAGTCATCAAATTTCAGTGTGTTCTTCTTGTCATTAAATTTCTGATACAAACACTTTCCTGTTGGTGTTTGTGCAAGTCCTCCCAGGCCTGTACAACACAATGTCGAAGGCAGGGCTTCTCCCACCGATTTCATGGCATCGATTACTTCATTGTAAGGTATTACAACATTATAGCCAGCCAAAGCCATAATTGACGAATTGAGGGCATTGGTTGCGGCCATAATATTCTTCCCCAAACATGGCACTTCAACCCGTACTGCAACGGGATCGCAAACCAAACCCAGTTCGTTTTGCAAAGCCATAGATGCCGCCTCTATTGCTTGTTTTGCAGAGCCTCCGTTTAGTTCAATCAATCCGGCAGCTGCCATGGCTGCTCCTGAACCTGTTTCCACCTGGCAACCACCTTCTTCGGCCGAGAAAGTATATTTCCTAGCAATAAAAACACCTGTAATTCCTGCCGCAAGAAAAGCCCTGCCCATTTGTTTTAAATCAAATTCCTCCTCTTGAAGCGAACCAAACAAAGCCCCTCCCACAACACCACAACTCCCGGTTGTCGGTGTGGCCACAATAAGCCCCATCGAACTTTTTACTTCCATAATGGCAGTGGTGTAAGCAATGATGGTGTTATTAATTGTTTTATGAATGAGACCTTTTTTTTCTGCAGTCTCAATCAATGTTGACTGAGCACCAAGTATCCGGTCTTTATAGTGAGTGCCTTTTAATCCCTCATCAATAGAATTTTTTATAACAAGAACAATTTCTTCCATTTTCTTCAGGATGGAACTGGTATTCAGACCGGTACGGGCACTTTCATACATTATGGCCAAATCCGACAAAGAAAGGTCTTTATTTGATGCCAATTCCAGCATTTCGTCCACAGTAGTGAAAGGAAGGTTCATTTCAGAAACCGATGGAACCGGCATCACCGGAATTAATTCAAATTTCTGGTTTGATTTTTCGCTCAGGCCGGGAATGTTTTCAATTTCCTTGCTCAAACTGCTGCCAGATTTAATAGTTACCAGCAGGTTTCCATTTATATCTTGTGATTTGTATAATTTGAAATCCGAAAGATTTGTGTTAATAGTTAACTCAATTTCAGAAATATCTTTTGCATTTACAATTTGAAACAACAGAAGGTTTTCAAAAAAATCTCCTTTTAAGGAAACGTTAAACTTATTCCATTCCACTATTTCAAACATGCCCCCGCCGGTTGAAATAGCCAGTATATTCAGCTCTTCCCTATCTGGATATCGAACACTGATCTGGTAAGCATTCGGGTGTTTGTAATCAATATCAGTTATGATGTATTCAATTGTGAAATTGCTGTTTTCCAGATGCTTTTCATAGTTTACAATTTCAGGATCTGTCATTTCCAAGCCCAACAGGCCACCTGCCAGTCCCAATGCCGAGCCTTGCCCAAGATAAGTAGTGGCCAGTGAACCGGTTTTGTCAAACTTCACAATCACGTTAGTGAAATCCGGGCTGCCTGCTTGCCTGATTATGCTTCCAATGCGGTGTGCTGCAGCAGTATGCGAACTGGAGGGTCCCCGCATAACAGGGCCAATTACATCGTTAAAGATACTTGGGGTATGTGTTGATTTCATCCGTCAGATTAAAAAACTATTGCTGTGAATACTTCTCAAATATCGCATTAGCCATAAACAAATCCTGAACACCCAGCCCTACACTTTTAAAAATCGTAATTTCTTTTTCATCATGCCTCCCGCCTGCTTTCTTGTTGATTAGTTCCCCTATTTCTGCTTCAATAATGGTATCGGTAAAAATGTGCTCACTGATGGGCTTTATCAAATCTCCTGATT
Organism: Bacteroidota bacterium; assembly: GCA_014382125.1. Taxonomy (GTDB): domain Bacteria; phylum Bacteroidota; class Bacteroidia; order Bacteroidales; family FEN-979; genus QYOJ01. Next base: position 11,315 of record JACNKI010000039.1, read on the forward strand.
CTTTCAGGACTGATTCCCGAGAATCCACAAACAGTTTCCCGCTTTTTATTATTGAGGGATCTATCTCCTGCATATTGGGTTTGTATGAACCTACAGCATTTATATGAACACCTTTTGAGATATCTTTCTGACTAAATAGTGGTTTTTCAGAATTGGTCGCCGTACATATAATATCAGCCTGTTTTAAATGTTCCAGATTCTTCACAACCTGGATAGAAATGTTCAGTTTTCCTTCCATTTCCGTTTTGACTTGCTGCGCAGCCTCTGTATTGAGATCGTATATCAGGGCTCGTTTAATGGGCCTTACATAGCAAACGGCCTCCAGTTGGGTTTTACCCTGTGCGCCACAGCCAAATACAACCAACGTTTCAGCATTCTTGTGTGCAAGCAATTTTGTAGCAATACCTCCTGCTGCACCTGTGCGAAGGGCTGTAACATATGTGCCGTCCATCATTGCAAGTATGGCACCCGTTTTCATATCCAATAATAATACTACGCCCAAAATTGCTGGTATCCCCTGAAAATTGCCCTCTTTTTTTTGTGTAATAATTTTTACTGCTATCCTGCCCAATTTTTCATTATAAGCCGGTTTGAACAACAAGTCTAAATTTTTGATGCCTGAAACATAGCGTTGCGGCACCCGGCTTGTTCCATCAGAAAAACTTGCGAACGCCTGTTCCATTGCATTCATTGCATCTTCCATGCAAATCAGGCTTCTGATATCTGCTGAAGTTATTAAATTGATATCCTGAAAAATCCGGTCGCTCAAATCGCGTTCCTCATTTTTGGTTTTATTTCCTCAATTCCTGTATGCTTTCTATTCGAAGTACCTGTTCTTCTGTAGATGAAGGAGAGAGTTGAATTTGTGTTACATTTCGAAATACAATTCTATGCCTTCAAGAATACTTGTTACAGCGACTGATGCTAATATTAATCCCATTACCCGACTAATTATACTTGCTCCACTATTGCCTATAAGTTTAAATAGTTTACCAGCGAAAAATAAAATAACCTGCCGCTACAAATTAATGAATTATTATTATGAACGACATCAATGCTCCAATAATAAATGCTCCTACCATCAAAATAAAAAACAGGATGGTCATGATTGTCGAAAACGAAACGGGATTGTTAATTACGTAATTTTTCATTCTTATTTCGAAATGCAATAAAGATATTTAAAACCTCTTAAATACAAATTATTGCCAATTATTACGGGTGATGCGTGGAAGCCGTCATCAAGTGTATTTATTGCAAGAAC
>JACNKI010000036.1:0-1103 GCA_014382125.1 Bacteroidota bacterium
AACTTCAGCCAGTCAATCGCTCTGTTCATTTCAGCATTTACATCAGAGTTATAGCTTTCACGATTTATTGAAATGACTCCGACCTTTCCATCGTGTTCGGCGTTAACATATAATTGTTGCCATTCGGGTGTGTCAATCCTGTCAAAGACTTCGGGATACCAGGCTTTTTTGGCTGCTAAAGGATCTAATTTATGGTAGTCCTCTACCAATCTGCGGGCACCCTCTGCTCCGGAATTGCGGATAACTGCCGGGATTCCTTTACTGAACTGTGCACATAGTTCGCCTATCAGATTCATCTGCGCAAGATGCGAACGGTTTTCATGGATCATCAGGCTTGTCATCTGGAAGAGGGCACCGAGAATCCAGGCATTAAATTCTGCATACTCTTCACTGTTCATTGACCAGTCGACAAGAGGGCGGAAGTGATCGGGAGGATACCAGTTTTGTCCGCTATCTTTCTTTTCATCAAACGTTGAAGTTGGCTTAAACAGTTCCCCGTAATGTTCACTTAAATGATGAAGGCATGACCATGAAAGGAAGTTGGCTCCGGCTGCCCCGATAGCGTCATGTGCCCTGAAGGGGTTCGGACCCAAATATTTGCGGATGAATTTATCAGCTTTCCAGAAGGGCATGTTGGTCGCTTCACAGAACCGGGTCCCGGCATTTGTGAGTCCGCAGAAAAATACATCGAGAACAAAAGACCAGTTGTCGCCAACAGGCATAGGGATCAATCCCAGCGCCCATAGAAGTTGAGAACTTGGGGAAGGTTCGGATTCTACGATCTCCCAGATCTTATTGATCTCGTGAGGAAATGCCGGATGAGCGATACCAACACCGAGAGCAGAACGCGGGAATCCTGAAGTAACCGACCAGATATCTATTTCGGGAAATTTTGACCTGAAAAGCTTATAATGTTCTTTTTTGATATCGAGAATTTCAGGAATAGCTTCGAGAAGGAACATGGGGTTATGAGCCGACAGAGCTTCAGGCAGGTCTTTTCCGTCGTAGGAATAGGTGATAATATTTCCCATGATTTTATCAGCATTTCCTTTACCGAACGATGCAACAAGTCCTGGATATTGTTTAGCCATTCCATCGGATAC
>JACNKI010000036.1:1935-12515 GCA_014382125.1 Bacteroidota bacterium
ATCTGACGGACGCCGAAATCATCATCTATTTTTCCGGCAAGCCTTCCCTGGACATTCAATATTGTAAACGGGAAAAGAACACGATTAAGAAAGCCTGAATGTTTAGCCTCAAAGTATTGTTTGTACCTCAGGTATGTGAGCTCATCAACTTCGGAACGGTCAATTTTGTATTTCCTGGCGGCTATGCCGGCAGTAGCAATCATCGCACCACCTGTAGACGGATCAAAACCGAAATTATCCCAGACATCAACCAGGGCTTCGGTTCTACGGTAAGAGCGGCGTTCAGGAAACACACCCACGGGCGAATCGCTTGTCCTGTCAAAGGTCAGTACTCCGACAGTATCGTATGATCCTGAATTTACTTCAGAACCTGCTATCACTACCGAGGAGAGTCCGGTAGCACATGCCTGTTCCATATGATACCCCGGGATCCGCTGACCCAAACAACTTGCAATAAGCGGAGCGTTCCAGAATTTCCAATGGAAAGGGATTGTTGATCCTATTATGAGATATTCCAGGTTTTTACTGTGAACTTTTCTTTTTCCCAATATGCTTGCCATCGCCTCCCCTGCAAACTGACCTATGTTAACTTCAGATAATGCAGATGTCTGCCATGCCGGGAAATAGCTGCTGCCCCATGTGCCGTATGGAATTCGTGCATTTGGAAACATGGATTCAACTACTTTCATTTATACCTCCTTCTTGATAGTTATTACTGGTTAAAAGGACCGATCCGTAAGCCGCGAGGAACTGAGAATGTTCAGGGCTGTCAGAATCGGGATATCTGTTTTTAAAAAGGCTGACGATCATTGGGTGCATGGCCGGTAACCCACCGGTGATCACCAGGTGATCCTCAAACAAAGATAATTCAAACGATCGTAAAACAATGGAGTTGTAGATGCCTATGATGATGTTAGGCAATGTGGCACCACTCTTGATCAGGCCAATGATTTCAGAAACAGCAAACACAGTGCAGAAACTGTTGATCTTCACCTCTTCAGTAGCCTCTTTTGCAAACTTCGTGAATTCTTCGGGAGTGATATCCAACCGGAAAGCGATCTCTTCCAGGAAGGAACCAGTTCCGGCTGCACATTTCCTGTTCATCTTGAATTTTTCTACCTGGCCAAGGGCATTAACCTGGATAAATTTAGTGTCCTGTCCACCGATATCAATGATTGAGCAGGCTTTATTATAAATATCATACACCGACTTGGAAAGGGCACTGAGTTCTGAATTTGAAACATACGGTTCCTCAATCTCATCGCGACCATAACCACACGTGAAAACAGGATATTCGATTTCGTAATTTTCGGCAAAATGGGAGATGATCTTCTTAGCTGCAGTCTTAAAATTGTAGCCTGATTTCACGCAGTGAAAAGCGATCATCTGGTTGTTTTCATCAACCAAAACCCCTTTTGTATAAGATGATCCGAGATCGATGCCCAATCGGTACATATTCTATTTTAGATTTACGATTTTGTTTTTTGTATTTCTTATTTTCTTTCTTTCTTACTTTCTTTCTTATTTCCTTATTTAATTCTTTTTTCCTTCCAACTGGTCAATGAACGTCTCTATGGCAATGATACTCTGTTCCTCACTGTAACAACGGGGATCGTTGAGGTCGCCATTGATTTCAAGGTACGGGATGCCTGTCTGTTTGATCAAGCGGTTCTGCATCCCGAAACGATTATTGGAATTCCGTGCACAGGTCTTAGATTCATGGTAGATGATCCCGTGAATAGTGAATTCCTTAAACAACCGTACCAGAACCTTTTCTTTCACCGTTTCTGACCTGACAATAAACAGCTTGCAGTAGGCCAGAGCAGAGGATTCAAATGGATCAGACGGATCGAGATCATCAAATATCCAGCTGTTGCAGTAGGTTGAAGCGACAATGCAGGTATCGAGCGTAGCGAATAATTTAGCCATGCTGCTCAACTTATACCAGAGCGGCATCCCTTCCCAGTAAATTCTGAATCGTTCTTCTGGAACTGCACTTATGTTATTTTCAATCCTCTCTTCCAGCTCTGCCAGGAGAATTTTGTAATAGTCAACGGCATGACTGGTTCCTCGCATCACAACGATGGGGCCCATGTGGATTGCGGAATCGAAGAAATTGATTGGAGAAGGGATGTGTGTGGCTTTTTGCAATACCTGGCTCCAAAGCACACAACCATCGTGTGAAAGACCAACGGCTTCCCTGAACCTGTCAATGTCGAACGTTCGCCCTGCCACTTTTTCAAGCTCGGTAATGATTCTGTGGTATTGGTCCGACACACTTTTGATGATCTCCGGATTTAGGTCGGAGATGCATAACGGGGTTTGAATACCCACGATTGGAACATTGAAGTGTCTGGCATAAAAGCTGAACCAGTCTTCCACCTCCCTGCATTGGTTTGTGTTATAGACCAGGATATCGGGCCGGGGAATTGATTTGAAGCCGCTTTTCTGTAGCGGGGTTTCATTTTGCAGGAAGGCACCAATATCACTTGTAAGATAGGAACAGATATCAGGAGAGTAACCATGGGCGACTGCCGTAGGGATATACTTATCGGCATTCTTGCCGGCACCCAGCATGGCGCCATGGTTTTCGGGAAAGTAAACCTCGAATCCCATCGAATACAACAACTCGGCCGGTCCAACACTTGTACACCAGGCGATCTTCCGGCTCCCTGTTTCAGTAGCTTCCCTTAGTCTTTCAAAATATTGACCCATTGTAGTGCGAAGGTCATTTACCGACCGCAACTTTACGAGTTCTGACTTGTCATGAGGTACGTGTTCACTCATTCTTTTATCTCATTGATTCTTCCATACAGGCTTTCTCTTCTCCAGAAATGCATTGATCCCTTCATTGGCATCGTGGGTTTCCATCATCTCGTTCACATACATGTCAGCAAAGTAGGGCAGATGCTTCAGCATGAAGTAATCAAAAGAGGCCCTGGCCGCTTTGGTGGCATACCGCAGGGATGAAGCGCTCTTCATGAGGATATTTTTCTGGATCCATTCATCCGTGGCGGCATCCATAGTAGCTTTGTCTTCAAACACTTCATTGATAAGCCCCATGGATTTTGCTTCATCAGCTGAGATGATTTTCCCGGTGATAAGCAATTCATCCGCCCGGACATTTCCCACCTTCAGGGGCAACATCACGGAGGCTGGAGGGGCAAACACACCCAGAATAATTTCCGGTTGGCCGATCTTAGCACTTTTGTCTGCAAAAATAAAATTACATGCGAGCGGCAGTTCGAACCCGCCTCCGAGGCACTGACCCGATAGCTTGGCCAATGTTGGGATGTGAAGCTCGATGAGGGTGAAAAACATCTGATGAAAGCCCTCCAGCATTTCGGCTGCCTTCTCTTTCGTGTGCTCAGCTACACTTGCCCCATATGAGAAATTATTCCCAGCTCCTTCAAAGGTTATCAGCTTGATATCCTTGTTATCTTTCAGGGAATCCAGGAACACTGTGATCTCACCCATCATGATGCAATCCAGGATATTCGCTTTCCCGTCATCCAGGACCACCCGGGCAACAGTATCCTCATATAAATAGTCAACTCTAATTTTTTCCATATTACTCGTATTGAGGCGAAATGGCACGGATCATCTCATCATTCCACTCATGGCCCTCTGCAAGCATCTGGCGAAGTTTGACGAAGTCAACTTCCCGCTGGCCTTTCGGGCCATCGTTAAATGCCTGGAAACCGGCTTTGGCCTCGGTCATCATATTCAGAGCGAGCCACTCCCTGTTACTCTCCTTGTTTTTATCCCAGTGTTCAAGTTTATGTTTACGCAACGAGTTAATCGTCTTGCTCAGGCAGTTGGGCATCAGGTACATGAGTTTGGTGCAGAATAACTCTACAGCCTGGTCCAACATCGCAAGGTCCACTTCACCTGATTTCATCAGCTCTTTTCCTTTCGCAAATTCATCCCCTTTTTTAGGGGTTCCAAAGATGATCTGGCCCTTGTTGTTTATCCATTGATCGGTATGGACAAGCGGGTTGGGGATGAATTCTCCGTTTACTTTGAGTGCTGGCACTACCTCGGTAATTAATCCCGCCCGTAATGCTTCGTAGGCTGACCAGGGATCGCAAACCGTACAGGAGACCATGGCATTTTCAATGCCTACGAACAGAGGCAGAAAATCGGTCGACCCTCCGTCGGGTGCGCTGCCATGCTTCGGACCAGCCTGTCCGAATCGGGCAAGGTCCTGTGCAATGGAAAAGTCACAGGCCATTCCGATCTCCTGGCCACCACCGATACGCATCCCGTTTACCCGGCAAACAACGGGTTTGTCGTTCATCAGAATGGATGAGACCATGTCGTTGAATAGACGCATGTATTGTTTGTATTCCTGGGGATTCCCGGCATAATACTCGGCGTACTCTTTCGTGTTGCCTCCGGTACAGAAGGCTTTATCCCCTACCGCAGTGAATACGACTGCAACAACACTCCGGTCGTTGGATGCTTCCCGCATGGCTAGGATGACCTCTTTAACAGCATCGGTTGTATACGAATTATACTGCTGGGGATTGTTCAGGATAATCCAGGCATTGTACACGCCTTCGACAGGATTACCGTTAAAATCTTTACAAGGGCGTTTTTCAAACAGGATCTCCTTGTATGTAATGTCGGTAAGATTGTGACTTGCTAACATGATTTCTTTATTTTGGGTTAATAATTTAAAGGCTTAATCAAAATCGGGTATCAGAACAGATCTTTTCTGGTAAGCATTCTTGAGTGTATTCCGGAATATCTCATTGATTTTCGACAGGGGGAACGTTTCAATAAATTCATCAATGTTCAGCTTACCTGACGCGATCAGATCAACAACTTCAGGATAGAGTTCCGGCTTGCAACCCCAGGTCCCGATCACTTTTGCGTCAAAAGCCATCAGGTTGCTGAGGCGTACTTCAGTTTTATCGAAAGTAAATCCGACAATAGATAGGGTTGAGGTGAACGTCAACAGGTTGAATCCCAGTTCCTGCCCCGCTTTGGTGCCGGAAACTTCGAAAATTTTCCAACCGTACCGCGAAACTCCGAGCTCTTTGGCAATCTCCCTCACAGTCGACTTAATCGTTTTTATATCCAGATCCTTCACATTCAGCGTTGCCTCCACTCCGTTGTTTTTAGCTATTTCGAGCTTGCTATCATCGATATCCAGCGCAATAACTTTCGCACCGAAGATACGGGCGATCAGGGCTGCATAGATGCCAACCCCGCCTACACCGATTACAATAGCAAGATCTCCTGTTTCAAGTTCTGATTTTTCAATTACCTGGTAGGGTGTGGAGATCGCATCGGCGATAACGGATAATTTTTCGAGAGGGTATTTGGTCAACAACTCATCGGGGACGGGGCAGAGAAAACGTGCAGGAACCTTTATATGCGATGCAAACCCTCCATGAAAATCATTTCCGGGCATCAGCTGTTTCTGGCACATGTTGCTTCGCCCTTTTTTACATAGTTCGCAATCGCCACAAGGCAGTACGGCAGGGATTATTACGTTTTTCCCGATCCATTCTCCCGGACCGGCAATAACTGTTCCACTGATCTCGTGGCCGAGAGTAAGAGGAAGCTCTTTCTTTGTTTTCACTCCGTAATGCCAGAAACTGATATCAGTATGACACACACCGCATCCGGCAATTTTTACCAGTGCTTCATGTGGTTCAAGTTCCGGAAAAGAGTCTTCGGCAAGTTGAAAATCAGCATCCGGTGCTGTCATTTGCCAGGAACAAATTTTCTTTTTCATGATCGTCAGGTTAAAATGTGAGTATTTCCAATGATCTTATTTGCTTTTGCTTACGCCATTTTTACAATTAATTGCATTAACCAGGTTGGTAAGCACCAGGTTTATCGGTGTTTTGATGTAATGCTTGCGGCCATATTCAACGATCTTTCCGTTCATATAATCAATCTCTGTTTCCCGTTTATTGATCAGGTCGATAGCAAGTGAAGGCATGTGATTCCCGGCATTGCTGAGGTATCTGATACCCAGTTTAACAAAGTTATCTGGCAACTTGATATCTTCGGCTGATGAAACCTGAACCGCTTCGTAAAGGATCTGTTCAATGATCTCAAGGGTATCATCATTGCTCATGGCTTCTTTCATGGTCAGCCGGGAGATAGCGCACAACGGACTTAACGCTGCGTTCAGGATGGTTTTTTCCCAGATCTTATCGATTATTGCAAACGAGTGGACCTGTTCTGTGACTAGTTCAACGCTTGAAAGGGTTGTGGCAATCCATTGGGCAACTTCTTCCTGCGAATCGTCCATTGACCCTATATAATTGGGAGGATTGAAAAAGTTGATTGCAGTTATGTTCGGAGCTTGTAAATTCCCTGCAAAATTGATAACCATCTTAAGGATAGCGGATTCGGGGAGATGAGCCTGGTATAACTCCCCGACACCGATTCCATTCTGGGCGCTGAGCAACAAAACATCCTTTTTTAACTTCTTAGAGAGAATATCCACGATCTTATTGACATGATAATCTTTAACAGCAGAAATCAGGATGTCACAATCATGCTCCAGCATCTCCTCTAATGAGTAATAAACATACTTAAAAAAGGATTTTTTCTCCATTTTCGATACGAGTTCCATGCCCTCTTTACGGATAAGGTTTAATTTTTCCCTGTCAAGGTCGGTAACTGCAATTTCACAACCGGCAATTTTGAAATGTACGGCTAGAGTCTGGCCAATGGGTCCTAACCCGATGATCCCGATGTTATACGTCTTCTTGCTCATGTTTTATGATCTCGTTATTAGTTGATTTTTCAACGAATGATCCGGGCATCTACCACACAAATTTCATCGCCGGTCGCAAAGAGCGGGTTGAGGTCAAGCTCTTTGATCTCCGGGAAATCCGTTCCCAGCATGGAAATCCGCTGAATGATCTCCACAGCTTTTTTCTTGTTAATCCCTTTTTCACCCCTGAAACCCTCGATCAACGGTGCAGCTTGAATCGAACTGATCATTTCCATGGCTTCTGTGTCACTGACAGGGGTGATTGTAAAAGCAACATCTTTAAGGATCTCCACGAAGATTCCACCCAGGCCGAACATGATGATATGGCCTACACCTTCTACTGCTTTTGCACCGATGATCAGCTCCTGTTCGTTTGGAAGGAATTTCTGTACAAAGAATTTTATTCCATCTCCAAAGTTCCTGCTCATGGTTTCAGCTATTTTAACTGCCTCTTGTGCATCCTGAATATTCACAGCCACCCCTCCAACATCACTCTTGTGGATGATCTTTTCAGAATCGGCTTTGATCACAACAGGGAATCCGATCGCGGAGGCTGTCGTTACGACTTCATTCAGGTCGGCTACCACTTTCCAAGGGGCAACCGGCACCCGGTATGCCTCCAGGATACCGTAAACTTCCGCTGCTGTAAGAATCTCCCTTTTCTGTGTAACAGCTTTGTCGAGGATGGAACGGACAGCATCTTTATCGACATCTGTAAAGGTCTTTATGGTGCCTTCTTTCGCTGAACGAATCCCGTTATAACGGACCATGGAAGCGAGTGCCCGGGCTGCCGTTTCCGCAAAGTCGAAACAGGGGATTTCTCCCTCCTTAAGGATCCTGGAGGTTCCGCTCCATTTCTGTTTGTCGGTCATATAATTGCATACAATCGGCTTGCCCCCGGCTTTTGCGGTTGCTGCTATCTCACGGGCAACATTCTCACAATCGACGAAAGGAGGAGTCACAAAATTCATGTATATGCTGTCGAACTGCGGCTCATTCATCATCACTTCGAGCGCACTTTTGAATTGCTCCGGGCCGGCTGTTGCCACAACATCCAGGGGATTTCTGATGGAAGCCGATTTCAGCATGGTCTCTTTCAATGTTTCTGCAGCTTTTTCTGAAAGTGGCGGGATCTCCAATCCGCAGTTCACCAATTCATCAATGGCAATGACAGATGGTCCGCCGGTATTGGTGATAATGCCTACGTTATTACCTTTAGGGACTGGTTGTGAGGAGAGTGCTACAGCAGCATGGCACAGGTCTTCCTGGCTGTTGAATGTGAGGATCCCTGCTTTCTTATAGATGAGGTCCATGGAAATACTACCGGCCAGGCCACCGATATGAGACCGGGAGGCTTCTGCACCTTTATCAGTCCGCCCGGCTGTAATAGCCAGTATCGGTTTCCGGGCAGTTACCTTTTTCGCTTCAGTGATAAATTCATGCGGATTATCCATGCTTTCGGCATAGAGTACGATAGCTCTCGTTCCATCGTCATTTCCGTAATAACTGATGATCTCCGTGATAGATACATCCGACCCGTTTCCATTGGAGGCATACATCCGCTGGCCGATGCCCATATCATAAAAGGCCTGCATGATCACAGCACCCACGCCACCGCTCTGAGCTACCACGGAAATATAACCCGGTTCCGGGTAGGTGAAGGTGAAGTTGCAATAGGCATTGATCATGGGATCGGAATTGATGATACCCTGACAGTTCGGGCCTACGATCCGGATCCCGTATTTCCGTGCCCGGGCGAGGGAGTCATCTTCCAGAGCCTGACCTTCCGCCCCCATTTCCTTAAATCCTGCTGTATTGATGATGATAGCCTTGATCCCTTTCTTTCCACAGTTTTCTACTTCATCAGGGACAAAAGGAGGAGGAATCACAATGTGAGCAAGGTCTACTTCGCCGGGGACATCTAGGATGGAATGATAGGCTTTGAGTCCCCTGATCTCGTCAACTTTCGGATTGATGGGATAGAGAGGCCCATTGAATTTATAATGAAGCAGGTTCTTGATGATGACATTCCCGATGGATAACTCCTTTACCGATGCACCGATCAACGCAACTGCTCTGGGTTTGAATAACGGATCAAGATTATCGTTCATTTATTGATAATAATTTAACATCTAAACAGTGTGCAAGATAGCAATTAAGTTTACCCAGGGCTGTTTGATTATGCTCCCCGGCATTTGACAGGCATCAAAAATAAAAAAAATTGTCAAAACTCATGCACAAATAATCACAGCAATATCAAATTTGCGTGCTCTAGTTAAATATAAAATTTTACTTTTGTTTTTGTTGAATTACCATTCGAAAAGATCAAAATAATCCCTGAATTCAAGATATGGATTCAGGTAATTACAGAAGGGAAAAAGATGAGGTACGCAGAGACAGGATTTAATTTAGAAATTGATTTAACCCGGAGAAGCATTGAACGAGTTGGAACTGACCCAGTTGACACCGAGCTTTATCTGGGGGGTTTAGGTACTAGTGCCAAGATATTATGGGACAGGGTGCCACCTGAAGTTGAAGCCTTTTCTCCTGATAACCTTCTCATATTTGCCACCGGCCTTTTATGTGGCACACCTGCTCCCGGTTGTAATCGTACAATCGTCACTACCATTTCTCCTCAGACTAAGTTAATGGCATTTTCGATGATGGGAGGATTTTGGGCGCCGGAATTGAAGCATGCCGGTTACGACAAAGTGATCCTTCGCGGGAAGTCTCCCGAGCTGGTTTATTTGTGGATAAACAACGACAAAGTAGAAATACGTGACGCCTCTCATTTGCAGGGTAAAGGCGCTAATGAAACAGCTGAGCTCATCAAAGAGGAGCTGAAGGAGCCGAAAGCCCAGATAGCTTCCATCGGCCTGGCGGGTGAAAACAAGGTTTATTTTGCATCTATCGAGCAGGGCAAGTCCAGTGCCAGCCGGGGCGGAATAGGCGCTGTAATGGGCGACAAAGGCCTAAAGGCGATAGCGGTTCGGGGAACAGGGGACATCAATATTGCCCAGGCGGATGAATTCCTGGAGCTATGCAATGAGGTGCTGGAGTATATAAAAATCCGGGAAGACAAGCCAATCCCGGGAGTAATGCCCATTTTAGCCGGGCTGGGATCACCTCAGGAGATGAAAATCCATGATGAAAAGTGGCACACCGAGAGTTTTATGTGGGGTAATTCCCGACATCGCAGAAAAGACTTTTGGACCGAGGACATTGCAAAGGAGTGGACCGAGACCATGGAAAAAGCGCGAACACGACTCATAAGTTGCTATAACTGTCCGTTGAAATGTGCGGCCACGATTTCCATGCCGGGACTACCAACATACATGATGAAATGCTTTTCGAAACTGACCTATACAATGGCGGCCATGTCAAACCTGGATTTTGGCTTACGAATCGCTCAACGTGCCACGGAGTATGGTGTAGATGCATTTTCAACTCCGCAAGTGATGGCTTTCGCCCTTGAACTATATGAAAATGATATTCTAACCGATGATGAGATGGAGGGATTGCCGGCCGATAACGATGAGAAATTTTTCTGGTTGCTCGACAAAATTGTCCGGCGGGAAGGGATCGGAGATGCACTGGCCAATGGTACTTATTGGGCGGCAAAAGAGATTGGTAAGGGTGCCGAAGCATTTGCTCATAACAACATCAAGAAAACAGAACAGATGCCTCTCAAATTATCCATGCTGAATCCCATTTATTTTTTAATGTATTGTACCGGCGAGAAGATCAACATCACTCAAATTGAAGGACAATTTCCCCAGATGCCTTTTCCTACGATGGAAGAGAAAGAAGAGTTTGTAAAGGATTGGCACCAGGT
>JACNKI010000121.1 GCA_014382125.1 Bacteroidota bacterium
CCTGGAAGAGGTCTCCACAGTCTATGACGGAAAAGTGGTAGTCGGAAAAGACCTGGAGATTTACTAATTGCCATGAATTGCCAATCACCTAATCACCAGTTCTCCAATTCACCAGTTCATAATCTCACCAGTTCGCCAATTCACTAATTCACCAATTAAGTTTAGTGATGAAACGACGAACCCGACTTTGAAGGTTTATGATCTGGCTGTGAGGCATAGTATTTCAAATGCCGTTCTATATCTTCAAGGAGCAGATTAGCCATATCATGACTGAATCCTTCCTTGCAAACAACCCGGGCCACAACCAGATCTTCCCTGTCGGCAGGCATTGAATATGCCGGAATCAGCCAACCACGGTCCCGTAATCTCTCTGTCAGATCGTATAATGTATAATTCGTCGCCTCTTTTTGCTTAAAGGCAAAGACAGGGATATCGCTGCCATCTGTTACCAGGTCAAAAGGACCTAGTTTAGCAATTTTACCTGAAAGATAGAGGGCCACATCCTGGCAGTTTTGCTGGATCTTTCTATATCCTTCAAATCCCAATCTCAGGAAGTTGTAGTATTGTGCAACGATTTGATTTCCAGGTCGTGAGAAGTTAATGGCAAATGTTGGCATCTCTCCTCCCAGGTAGTTTACGTAAAAAATCAGGTCTTCAGGTAGCTCAGCTTTATCACGCCAGACAACCCAGCCAACACCAGGATAAACCAGTCCGTACTTATGTCCTGAAGTATTGATTGATTTCACCCATTTAAGCCGGAAATCCCATTCAAGATCTGGTTGGAGGAAGGGAGCGATAAATCCTCCTGAGGCTCCGTCGACATGGATAGGAATATCCCACCCGGTTTTGGTATTTAGCTCATCAAGAGCATCATTGATCTCTTTGACATTTTCGTACTGACCAGTGAAGGTCGTTCCCATGATGCCAACAACACCAATTGTATTCTCATCACAAAGTTTAAGTGCTTCTTCTGCATTTAACATATAGCGGTCACCCTGCATGGGGACCTGGCGTGGTTCAATATCCCAATACCGGCAAAATTTATCCCAGCAAATCTGCACATTGATCCCCATCACCATATTCGGCTTGTCAGTGGGCTTTCCTTTCGCTTTCATCCGTTCACGCCATTTCCATTTCAGTGCCATTCCTCCAAGCATACAGGCTTCACTGGATCCGATCGTTGAACAGCCAACTGCGTCCTCATGATCGGGTGAGTTCCATAACCGGGCAAGCATATTCACGCAACGCATCTCTAATTGAGCTGTTTGTGGATATTCATCTTTATCGATCATGTTTTTATCAAATGTATCTTCCATGATCTGCCTTGCTTCCGGCTCCATCCAGGTTGTAACAAATGTAGCAAGGTTCATTCGTGAGTTCCCATCTAACATTAATTCATCTTTGACAAGATTGTAGGCGGTGCGGGGTGACATCCCAATCGGAGGGATCTCATATTTTGGAACGTTTGTATTGAGAATCCGTTGTCCATATGTAGGAGTGATATAACTATCCTCCTTACTTAGTTGCTTGATGTTTACTTTCTTTAATACCATAACCATAGTTTATTATGAAGTTCTATTTATTCTTTATCAGCATCCTTTTTCCATTCAGGTTTTTTTAGGGCCCCAATGATAATAGGCAGAAGAACAAAAACAAGTACACCTATTGCCAGGAATAATACATAGAAAAGCGGACTTCCAACTTCCAGTTGAGAAGGAGGGAAGAATCCAATGATGAAAGCAAACAGGACGGCAAGAATTCCGATTCCGGCTATCAGCCACATGACGAATTTTCCTCCGGGGAGTTTATATGCCCGGGGAACATCGGGTTGAGTATATCTTAACCTTATTGCTGAGGCATAGAGAAGGAGATACATAACCAGGTAGGGGGCAACGGTTAAAATAGAGAGGATGAAAAATGCGCTGCTTACGTTGGGCATTATGAGGAATACAAACGATACCACAGTAACAATACATCCCTGAATAAGTAAAATATTACGCTGCACACCGTGTTTATTTGTCTTTGCCATAAACGGGGGAAGGTCACCATCTTTTGCGGTTGCCAGCAAACCTTTACTGGGACCTGCTATCCAACCAAACACACCACCTACGGCGCCAAAAGCAGCGAGTAATCCCATAACTGGCAGAAGCCAGTTTATCCCAAATTTATGTAGTAACTCTTTAAATCCCTGCATGATACCCGCATTTAAGTCGATATCTCCGGTGGGCATTACGGTGGCAATAGCGAGTGATCCACAGGTGAAAATGATAATGATCAGAAACATGGCACTGAAAATAGCTTTCGGAAATTGTTTTGTAGGGTTTTTCATTTCAGTGACATGAACAGCGCCAACTTCCATGCCAGCAAAAAGAAGAACAATTCCTGCCAGGAATGCGATGCTATTGAAATTACTGAAATCTGGAAAAAATGTGTTGGCCTGAACGGCTCCTGCAGATAAAAATTCCGCTTTATTCCCAAGAACAATCCAGAGAATCCCAAGTACAATAATGAAAACTCCCGGGATGAGTGTCCCACAGATAACGCCATAGGTGGTCAGTTTCCCGGACGTCTTTAGTCCCTTGAATGAAATCAGGGTGGAAATCCAATAAACGACCAGAATAACAAGCAGGTTAAAAAATTTGTTACTGGCCAGTGCTTCATCGAAAAACAAATAGGAGAGAGCGCCTGCAGCGAATGAGAGAACAACCGGATACCAGATCACATTCTGTAGCCATTGAAGCCAGATTGCGACGAAACCGATACGAGCACCGAAAGCTTCTTTCACCCATCGGTACACACCTCCGGATTGTGGCCAGCCGGTAGCCATCTCTGCTGAGACCAGGGAAACAGGCACGAGAAAAAGCAAGGCTGCAAAAAGCAGGTAAAAAAACATAGTTAATCCCTCTTTCGCCATCATTGGAAGGCCCCTGAGGCTCATCACGACTGCAACACTCATCATTGTAAGTGCAAATACACTCAGATAGTGTTTAGATTTTCCGTTGTTTTTTTCCATAAGATTGTTTTTGGTAATAATTATGATTATCAATAAATGAATCCTACTCAAATATCACACAAGGATACATAAATGGCATTTGTGGGGTTAAATGTAATGAAATAATGATCCAATGTCAATATTATTGGGTCTCTCTAAAAACTTAATATTTACAAATACCTGGTTAACAACATGTTAAATAAAATAATATTTTTCCCAGCTATTTATTATCTTGCCATGAGTTAAACCAAGCCAAAGAACCATACGATGAAAAGAATTTCTATTGTACTTATTGTTATACTCGGTGCCGTGTTTGTTGTTGCCCAGATACCACCATCAATGATGGATGAACATGGAAATAACCTCAGAAGGAATACAGTACATCCGACGTTTCCAGATACGGCAACAGAGGCTGGTCATCCCTGGATCTCTGTAGGGCCCTTTGGAGGTGACGTGATGGATATTTGTGCGGATCCATTGAACCCGGAAATGATGTTCGCTGCGGTGGGAGTACCATTTGTCAGCGATGACGGAGGCGATACCTGGGAGGGGCTGGAGGCTCTCTCAGCCATTAGCTCCGGAAATGTCAATTCGTTTGAAGCAACCGGTAATGGCTGGTGGTTTGCTACCGGACGCAATGATTTCGGACAGGTTTTTCGATCACAGGACGGTGGCGTGTCATGGCACACCCGGACGATCCCTGTGAATTCGGGAGGATTGTGTTCTGCAGCAGACCCCAACGATACAAGTACGATCTACATCGGATTGCAATCAAATGTCTCCTTACCTACCAATCAAGTCATTGTAAAATCAACTGACGGAGGTGGTACCTGGACCGCTTTTAACATGACCAACGTACTGCCAATGGGATTTGGGGTGGTCAGCATCTGCGTTGATCCCGATAACAGCCAGATCATTTTTGCAATCGGAAATAGCGGATTTAGCGAAGCGACAGTAGTTGCCAGCTTCGACGGGGGAACAACCTGGGAGACAAAGACAAACAATTTGCCTTTAGGCATTCCATATAACGATGTGGCCATTGCCGGACAAAAGGTGTTTGTGGCCGGAGGACAGTTGTTCGGCAGTCAGTTTATGGGAGTATGGCAGAGCGATGATTACGGACAGACATGGACTAATATATCAACATCTTTTCCCAGCCAGGTCTCCAATGCTATCGTGATTGATCCTGCCAATGCCGATAACATCTTCGTGGCAACTGAAGGAGATGGGATCTATTACTCCACTGATGGCGGCACCTCATGGAACTTCAATGCTACAGGGGCAGGGGAGAACGGAGCTGCCAGATGCATCTTCATCAAACCGGGATCATCCGATATCGTATATGCCGGATTCCTGAGCCTTGCTATTTGCAGGAGTGAAGATGCCGGCGCAACCTGGCAGTTTGCCGGCAACGGGATTGCTACACTCCAGGTAGATGATATTGAGATTAGCCCCCTGGATCCGGACAGAATCCTGGTGGGCTTTGAAGCCGAAAACTCGGGTGGCTGCTACATTAGTTACGATGGAGGGAATACATGGGAACTGGTTTCCGGACTTCCTGGCACTCGTTTTTCACAGGTCACCTTTGGAGCTGATGGCGCGATGTATGCCTGGTCAAACGGTCCTTCTTCAATAGCCCAGGAAGGGTTGTATAAATCGACAGATAATGGAGCTACATGGAATAATATGGGTCCAAACATCGGATCAGTCTTTGAAACCCAGATCTTTGCGCTGACGGCATCTTCCACTGACCCCAGCCTTGTCTTTATCGGAGGGAACAACTTTGGCCTCAACGGGTGGGAGTCTATGATATACAAAAGTACAAATGGGGGCGAAACCTGGATCAATACCTATATGGGACCTCCTGATGATTTCTACAGCGTCAGATACCTCTTTATCGACCCAAATTCCGCTGATGAGATCATTTACGCGGGATATAAATCCGAGGTTCATGGCGGATTTTTGAAGAGTACGGATGCCGGCTTGGGCTGGACAGAGATTGGTACGGCTATTCCCGGTACCTATAGATGGGGTGGAGCCATTGTTTGTGATCCAAATGACTCCGATAAACTTCTTGCGGGACGTGGAGGGTATGGTATCGACGGAACGATTTACCGATCAAGCAACGGAGGGAATACCTGGAGTTCGACAAACCTGAATCTTTCCCAATTTTCGAAAGTTTCAGATATTCTGATCAATCCGGAAAATACAGATGTCGTATATGTCGCTTCCACACAAAATGGTGTACAACTCTCATTGGATGGTGGTATGAACTGGCAAGCAGCGAATGAAGGCCTTCTGGCCACCAACATAACGGGATTCTCAAACCCATACGAGGAGGGGGGTATCTGGCGGGTTTATGCCTCCACAGTCACCAACAGCGCATTCCGAACAGAGATATTCACACCCGGCGTTGGAATAGGTGATGATAAACCAATGGAAAATTATCTGACAATCTATCCGAATCCATCCAATGGAGTTGTGTTTATTCAACTAAAACCGGATGCAAAAACGGTGAAAGGAATTTTGCTTTATGATACCAGAAGCCGCCTGATCAAGCAGGTTAAAGCTAATTCACAAATTTTCATGGATGATGGAATCCATTTTGAACTTCAGCCCGGAGTTTACTTTTTACAAGTTATTTCCGAAAAAGAATCGAACGTGGAAAAGATCATTGTGCAATAGAAGAAATCAACACCTGTGGGTAAATAATATAGCGTAACTTTTGAAATTTAATTACGTAATACTATATTTGTATGGTAAAACCTAACATCATGAGGGGGTTCCTGACCAAAATACTTATTTTTTCGATCATTTCATTCCTCGCATTCTCTTCTCTGGGACAGGCTTACACACCTTTTGACTTTTCGGAAGAGGCCACCTGGTCTCATACTGAATGCGGCTATAAACCGGAGTGGGGAGCTGTTTATAAGTTTCAAATTTCCGGTGATACATTAATAGATCAATACTTTTATAAAAAAATCTATTACCAGTCAAGATGGAGTGATGGTGTCTGTTCTAACTGTGACTTTACTTTCAACCTGGATTCTGCAACCCTTTTTGCTATGATCAGGCAGAATGTTGAAAGTAAAAAGGTCTATTTTATCTACCCATATGTTTCTGAAAAAGAGTGGCTGGGATACGACTTCGATATCACTAATGTGGGGCAAAGCCTAAACGGATTTAGTTTGATTTTCACAACTGATCCTGAATATCCCATCGCTGGGATCTATGTGTATCAGCTTATAGTGGACGATATTGACTCAACCTGCGTGAATGGAGAATACCGAAGGAGATTCTACTTTGGTCCGGGCAATGCCGGAAACATTTACCACAATGCGGAATACTGGATTGACGGAATTGGAAGTACTCAAGGACTATTGGTACAGGGTTTTGGAGGACCTAATTGGCAGCAGGGGCTCTACTGTTTTCATAACAAGGATGGAAGTATTTATTATGATTCAACAGGTGTTCTCGATTGTGTAGTAGGAAGCTCCCTGAGTTGTACTGATGGCCTGGACTGTCCTCCCATTACTGGATTAAAACTTATAAATGATACCGGCCCTGTTCATATCTACCCAAATCCGGTAAAGAATCAGCTGATCGTAGAATGCAAGATTCAGGCCGTTAAGCTGGAACTTACCTTTTTTGACATGATGGGACAGAAGATCATCACGAAACTTCTCCATCATCCGGATGAAGTATCCCTTGTTTCGCTTAATGAATTGCCTTCAGGATTTTATTATCTCACCATTCAGGCTGGTGATTTCTTCGCCGCGAAGAAGATCATTAAAGAGTAATCCCGCCCACCATTCTTTTTTTTCTTGGCAGCTAGCATTTTCTTATCAGAACAGCACCGCTCGAGTATCCACCACCAAATACTGTGATTACAGCGATATCGTCTTCCTTGAGCTGATCATAAATCTGGGATAACCCAATCGCTGAACTGGCACATCCTGTATTCCCGAGTTTATCTAGATTCACAACAACCTGTCTCTTCGTAAGCTTCATTGACTTCCTGATATAATCGATGATACGCAGGTTAGCCTGGTGAGGAATGAGGTAGGTGAGATCATTGACTGTAAACTGGTTACTCTCCAGAATCTTCTCTGCCTCTTTCTGCATATGTATGCATGCTTGCTGAAAGACATCCCGGCCAAACGGCATTCGTATCCCGCCATCTTTTGGACGTAAAAATACACCCCTGATACTTTTTCCCACATGGCCCAGCCCGTTGGTTTTGATATCCAGAATTTTTGCATCCTGTTCATGAATCTTCTCAGCTGAGAGAAAAACGGCTGAAGCCCCGTCTCCCCAGAGAAACCCGGAAGCCGGATCATTTTCGTTGCAGTAGCGGGTGTTGTGCTCAGAAGCCACTACCAGCGCTTTCGTCGCTTTACCGGTAGCAAAAAAGCACTGGACTATCTCCAGAGCATTGCAGTATGATGAGCAGGCTGCTGTCAGTGATAAGCAGATAGCCGGGGCGATTTTGTATTTCTCCTGAATGGTGTGTGCCACCGTCCCCACAGTGTCGTATGGCGAGTAAGTAGCGCCGATGATCAGGTTTACCTCTTCGATAGGATAGGGAAGATTCTCCAGAGCTGCCTCAGTGGCATCGAGAGCCATGGTATTCGTGTTCTCAGATACCTGAGCTTTGCGACGCTCCCTGATGCCCGATTTTTCGACGATATCTTTGTCATGGAATCCGTATTGCTCCTGAAAATAAGAATTCGGAATAACTTGCTCCGGCAAGTAATGTCCAATACTGTTTATATACATTTCGTTAAGTTTCAAGATTTCACATTTCTCATTCTCTCAATGATTCCCTTGTCTCCGTCAAGTAACACGAAATCCCCATCGCAAACAAAGGCTTTTGCCCCTTTTGCTCCGACAATAGCCGGAATTCCATATTCACGGGCAACCACTGCCCCGTGCGAAAGAGGACTCCCTATTTCAGTGATCAGCCCGGAAATAATGCTGAAATAGGGTGTCCATCCGATATCTGTGAAGGAGGCGACCATGATTTCGCCTTTTTCAAGAAGATCTGCATCTTCAATGGTATTGATCACCCTCGCTCTTGCTTTTACTTTCCCACTACTGACCGGAGTTCCGTAAAGTTGATCCTGTTTCAGATCAGGGATATATTTATCTTCCCTCGGTCTGGGAATTCCATGACAAACCTCATCAAATTGCAAATTATCAGTCTCCGGAAGTAACTCCCTGCGTCGATTAGCCTTCTTTATAAGTTCTTTATCGCTAGTCTCAATCAATCGACCGACCTCTTCGTAGGTTAGAAAGTAAATCTGGTCTGCATCATCCAGCATCAAGGATCCAGGATCCAGCATCTTATCAGCAAGCATCCGATAGCCTTTTCTCAGCTCATTCACCATCTTGATTACGAGTGCCTTGGAAATCTCCCGGCGTGCCACAGCTTTCCGTGCAGATGGTAGTAATATCCTGAAAATGAATCGTTTATAAAACGGTAACTTCCTGAGTGTTTTCCGTGTCTCTTCTTTGATATCAAACTCCTGGTGCTGAATTTTTCCAAACTTCACCTTGGCTTGGAGCAGTTGGATGAGGTGCTCCTGATTCTCCTCCCAGGGTTGCTCACGAAGTTCACTTTCCCTGACACAACGGTGACCATGACGGCCCAGGAAATCGTTGAAAACCCGGGTGATCTCACCAGGCGCTTCTTCCTGGATCTTCCGGATTGCCTCCTCCGGTGAAATGTTGATGAACAGTTCTGCAAACGAGGAGTGAGAGCGAATCATGATCGAAAGTGCTTCCAGCGACTTCACTGCGTCAGCACTTTCAATATCGGGGATGTCGGTCAATAAAATGGTGGCTAAATGATGATCTTCTGCATTTGGAAGACGTTTGTTGCCAGTCAGGATTCCCATGAAAGCGGAATAGAGTGAGCCTGATTGACCCGATGTGATCAGATGATGCCCGAACCCCTTGCATACAGTCATCCTGGCAAGCCCCAGCTCCTCATATAACTCGTGTCGAGGCAGATCGGTATTGACGTTCAAAAATGCAGCCATCTTTGTTAACCTGTTCAGGTTCTTACCAGCCCGGATGATTGTATACGATTGCCTGAAGAAGTTAACTACTCTTTTAAGAATGAACACCTTCCTTTCAGGCTGCATGTCGGGATTGACCTCTACACTCAGAGCGAGCTGAATATTTTCCGGCTTATTCAACCAGGTGTGCATCGGATAATCCATCATATTCGTCAGATTGATGAACAACCGGTTATAAAACATCTGGATGTAACGGTAGTTTTTACGCTTACGCAGGTTAAATGCGCCAGCTTTTTCGGCCAGGACACACATGCCGTAATCGATTGTGTCGACAACGACTGAATAGGTAAGCGGCGTGATTACACCCGGCATCATCTCTCCGATATTGCCCAATGTCCATACATCATCACTTCCTCCTTTAACAGTGTCCAGTTCGTTGTAATGAACTTCATTGAGTGTTGTGATTGGCCGGGCCTGAAGCCAGTTGACCTTGCCGTCAATATTGATCGCCCATTCCATGTCTACCGGTTGACCGAAAGCTGTTTCAGCCAGTTGGGCGCCGTTGATCAACTCCTTCATCTGCAGGATGGTAAGCAGGCTGTCGTCAGAACAGATCAACTCTTCGATATCTGATCCGTTCCGGTTTATCTCATAGTGGTGAGCATCTTTCCGGCCGGAGACCAGCTCTTCGCCCAACCCTTTGACTACATTCACTATCATCTTATCACGTCGGTGTGATACCGGATCGGCTGAGAACAAAACGCCTGCGATCTGCGCCGGGATCATATTCTGAACAATGACTGAGATCCCCAGGTCGGCATCAGCTTTGCGATGTTGCGAATAGTGATGAACCCTGCTTGAAGAGGCGGTCTCAATGCATTTTTGAATGGCCGATTTGATTTCCTCCATTCCCGAAATATGCAGATAGGATTCAAACTGTCCGGCAAAAGAGGCATCGTGCCCATCTTCACTGACCGCCGATGAACGAACAGCTTTCGGACTGTCACCCAATTGTTCCATGAAGGAGAGAAACTGCTGATCGTCAAGGATTGCAAGTTCCGGGTGAATGATCACAAAGCCGGGTGGCACAGATAATTTCAGCTCTTGTAATAGCTTCAGCCCCCTGGCTTTGCCTCCAACCGGCTCATCACCTATTTGATCAAGGCTAATGATCTTTGATTGATCCTTCTTTTCCAATATTCCTGTCCTTAACTCACCAGTTCACCAACTCACCAGTTCACAAGTTGTATTTGTCCGCATGAAACCCGAACTCCACCATGCCTAATCCATCAACGCCATCAAATTTATACGTTCCGATTCCTTCTCTCATATGATACTTCTCATCGTGGAGGAAGGGAAACTCTCCGTTACGCCAGAACTCCAGCTTATGGTGCTTGTCCTCTCTTGTCTCAATATCGATAAATCCGTGATTGGGTAGGAGTTGGCCTTTGGAGATGGTTTCCAGATCGGTGCAATCCACAATGGCGTCAATTTTGCCATCAGGGGTACAGATGAAGCCTGCTGTCAGGCGTCCGAGAAATTGCCATTTGATGGTGGTCACGGTCCAGCTGTATCCGTTATCAGCAACACCTGTGATCCAGAAGTGACGGTCCCATGTCAGCCAGTTACGGGAACCAAATGAATGATCACGAGAAGCGATCATTGTCATCTCATTTACAGTTTCGTCCAGGGTGATCGTTCCGGAAAACGTTCCGGTTTGTTCGTAATGCACCTGATGTGTGTCTTTCATGTGGTGAAAGAACTCTTTTGTCCACTTCTCCTTCGAAATGGTCCTGGCAATCATCCGCTGGTCAGAACTCTTTGCAAAATCGTAGATTGGATTCTTCCCCTTAAAGAGCATGTCTATCTTACAGGCATGAGGCATGTCCAGTTCATCATAGACTGTTCCTTCAAATGAGACACGCCACACCTTTCCGATCTCAACCGGCTCATACTTCAGGCTCCCCATCTGGAATCCATCTCCATCCGCTCCCGGGTCATCTTTGATGCCGAAAAATCCCAGCCCTTTCATGTAAAAACCGAGCCAGTACTCATGGGGCCGGGTCGTATGCCTGAAGGCCATACGGGTAATAAACGCGTTGCCTGCTTTATCACCTCCGTAGAAGTAGGAACTGTCGTTGGGAAATGGTTCGTTGGGGTCAACATGTTTCTGTTCAAGGATGTCGACGGAAAATTGTCGTTTTTTAGTACGTTTCACCATCTGCCGGGCAAGCCAGTATTTGAACATAAGGTTGAGTTTGAAGGCGCAAACTTAGAGAAAATTGCACAATATTGCATACTATTACACACTATTGCGCATGAATGCCATTATTGCGCATGATTGCACAGGATTGGGCATTTTTAGTACACAATGATCTTCTTTACCAAACTTTGTCCTTTTGAAAGGATACGCAGGAAATAGGCTCCAGCGGGATACTCCGAAATATCAAGGGTGATCAGGTTGGGCCGGTTAGCAGTCTGCTGTTGAAGTACTTTTCCGGTTTCATCCAGCAGGATTAGTTCGATGGTGTTTAAGAGCCTTGTAAATCTGATATTAACTGCATCTCTGGCTGGATTGGGCATAATATAGATTATATCGCCAGGATCATTCTCGCGG
Organism: Bacteroidota bacterium; assembly: GCA_014382125.1. Taxonomy (GTDB): domain Bacteria; phylum Bacteroidota; class Bacteroidia; order Bacteroidales; family FEN-979; genus QYOJ01. The sequence continues at coordinate 11,633 of JACNKI010000121.1, forward strand.
ATTGATGGAATCACAGTATTGTTGGCTGTGATGAGCCATAGATTGGGATCAAATATCACGGAATCAACCTGAAAAGGAATAGTTGCCGTAAGAATTTCTCCGGAATAAGTATTCAACAATCGTAAGGTAGTATCCTGCGATTGGTTTTTGAATTTGATCGGCAACGGCAGCTCAAAAAACGATAGTGACGGGAGCGATTGTGTCTGATTGACCTCTAGGGAAACCGTATCACCAGTCTGATCCCATGTGATCTGGTAAGAGGGAAAACCCTGACCCGTATACCAGTCGTTAAAATACCAGGTCAGGTCTTGATTGGCGCAGGTTTCAAAATGGGTTTTCAGGTCTGAGGTAAAAGCAAAACCATAAGCGAGAGCAGGATCATCTAAATAATTATTGCAAGCTGTAAAAAATGCCAAATCCCCTATGATCCATCGCAACTGATGTAATATCATTGCTCCTTTGGAATAGGAGAGTCGTCCGCTGAAGATCCTGCTGACACTGGTTGTATCATCACACCACACAGACCCTCCGGGTTTGCTGGTTACGTACTCGATCCTTCCTCGCTTAAACGGCATCCACCACTCTCCGTTAAACATATGCTCATAAGTGAGGCCGGTTAGATAGGTGGCAAAGCCTTCATTCAACCAGATGTCTTCCCAGCTGCCGCAGGTAACTTTATCTCCAAACCACGAGTGGGCAAGTTCGTGTGCCATCAGTTCATGGCCGAAGGAACCCATAAAAGAAA
>JACNKI010000001.1 GCA_014382125.1 Bacteroidota bacterium
GCATAGGGTCTTCGCCTTGCCGCAGAAAGCAACTGTTTTCTGGCAACATTTGATGCGAGAATTTCAGTTCCTCGGACTGGAGTCGATCGGGATCGTAGCGATAATCTCAGTTTTTATGGGAGCTGTGGTAGCTATTCAAACAGCGTTCAATATCGAAAGCCCCCTGATTCCGCTCTCCATGGTCGGATTTACCACCAGGCAATCGATGATCCTCGAGTTCTCTCCAACGGTTATCAGCCTGATCCTGGCCGGGAAAGTCGGATCCAGGATCGCGTCGGAGATCGGCACCATGCGCGTAACCGAGCAGATCGATGCACTGGAGATCATGGGTGTCAATTCTGCGAATTACCTGATCTTTCCCAAGGTGGTCGCCTGCTTGCTGTTCAATCCGGTGCTAATTGTTCTTAGCATGTGGATCAGTGTTCTGGGGGGATGGATTGCCATGGAGGCAACCGGAATGACTACAACTGCGGATTATCTCTCCGGGATCCGCCTGGATTTTGATCCCTATATTGTTTTCTATGCATTGATCAAAACAGTGTTCTTCGCCTATATCATCTCTACGGTCTCCGGTTTTTATGGATATGTAGCCAAAGGAGGTGCGCTGGAAGTTGGTCAGGCCAGCACCAAAGGTGTTGTATACAGCAGCATCCTGATCATCCTCTTTAACCTGATCCTTACCCAAATACTACTTAAATGATTACTGCAATAGAGGCCAAAGACATAAATAAGTATTTTGGTGAACATCATGTTCTTAAAGATATCTCCTGTCGTTTTGAAAAAGGGAAGACCAACCTGGTTATCGGGCAGAGTGGTTCCGGAAAAACAGTCCTGATCAAGTGCCTTGTCGGACTCTATGAAGTCGATTCGGGCATAGTACTTTACGACGAAAGGAATTTTTCGACGATGAATTCGAAACAACGTAAAGAGATCCGTCAGGAGATCGGGATGTTGTTTCAGATGGGTGCCCTGTTCGACATGATGACTGTGGAAGAGAATGTGATGTTTCCACTGAATATGTTTACCAACAAGTCGATTGAAGAGAAACAGGAGAGGGTAAATTTCGTTTTGAAACGGGTCAACCTGCCAGACTCAAACAAGTTGATGCCTTCTGAACTCAGCGGCGGGATGCGCAAACGGGTGGCGATCGCCCGGGCCATCGCCATGAACCCACAATACCTTTTCTGCGATGAACCCAACAGCGGCCTCGATCCCCAGACAGCCGGCGTGATAGACCACCTGATCCAGGAGATCACCCTGGAGTATGACATTACAACCATCGTCAATACCCACGATATGAATTCGGTACTGAGTATCGGCGATCGGGTGAACTTTATCTATGAAGGAGAGCTGTGGTGGAAAGGGACAAAAGATGAGATTCTCCAGACGGAGAACAAAGAGCTGAACGATTTCGTGTTTGGCACAGAACTCACCTCCCGGTTAAAGAATCATCCAGCCTGATGGTGGTCATTGATATCATCATTCTGATATTTGTTATACTCATGTTGATCCTGGGCTTCCGCAAAGGTTTCATCATCAGTTTCGCCTCACTGGTTGCCCTGATCCTGGGCATCTACGTGGCGATCCATTTCTCCAACTTCATCAGCGAGCTGCTCAAAGCCAACTTCGACGTCTCCGATATCTATCTTCCTGTGCTCTCTTTTGCGATCACTTTTTTCATTGTGTTGATCGGGATTTTGCTGCTCGGCAAACTGCTCGAGAAACTGGTCGGTATGGTCGGCATGGGATTTTTGAACCACTTGGCTGGCGCAGTGCTGGGCGTAATCAAGAGTGTCCTGATCCTGAGCGTTATCTTTTTTGTAATCACCATAGCCGACCCAAACGAAACACTGATCACCCCAAAGGCAAAACATGAATCATTGCTCTATAAGCACATCGCCGGGATCGTCCCTGCCATGATGAAATGGATGGGGGCAGAGGTTAGGGTGCCGGAAATTTTAAAATGATCCGTTTCAATCGAGGATGGCTTTGATGCCTGGCAACTCTTTGCCTTCGATATACTCCAGCATGGCGCCACCCCCGGTGGAGACATAACTGACCTGGTCGGCCAGCCCATATTTGTTTATCGCAGCCACCGAATCCCCACCGCCAACTACTGAGAAAGCTCCGTTAGCCGTTGCTTCAGCAATCGCTTTGGCAATCAACCGGGTCCCGTTTTCGAATTTCGTCATTTCAAAAACCCCCATCGGCCCATTCCATAAAATGGAAGCCGAAATATCGATAGCATGTTTAAATTTCTCACAGGTGGCAGGACCAATATCCAGCCCCATCCAGGGGATGGGAATATCGTATGCACTGCGTATAGCTGTTGCGGCGTCGTTGGAAAAAGTGTCTGCAACAACGGCATCAGGAGGCAGGTAAAGGTTGACACCCATCATCTTGGCTCCCTCTACCGTATTTTTTGCCAGCTCCAGCAACTCGTCCTCAACGAGTGAATCGCCAACCTCGCCACCCATCGCTTTGATGAAGGTGAACATCATGCCGCCGCCAATGACCAGGTTATCGACTTTGTCCATCAGGT
>JACNKI010000098.1 GCA_014382125.1 Bacteroidota bacterium
GCGGATATTGAAAATACGCTGGAAATTGTATACTTTTTCTGATTGCCTGATCATCTCTTCCTTATCCATATTCTGCCCGGTAACAGCATTGAAAATTGTAACATAATTATCGACATGCTCGGGAACCTTGGCAGGTTCATCCTGCTCCGCGTTGTCTTCGGGTTCGACATCATTCCAGGGGAGTTTGCAGAATCCGGCCAGACCAAACCATGTCCGGAACATCGGGAAATAATGAAGAGCTTCGGCTTTATCATCAAATGTAGGAATCTGGTTATTGACCATATCCATGAAGATCAGCCACGCTTCATCGTGCTGAGGTCCTTTGTTGGTCATGGCATAACCACCTTGCTGTGCCAGGGACTCTTTGGATATATACTGAGAATATTCCAGCCCTTTGTTCTCCATCCCGATATCAAACATAAACTGAGGATCACCCCAGCCTTTCTCAGCGAATATCTGCTTCATCTTTCGCACACCCTGACCTGCAATTAAGCCGAATCCTTCTCCGCGAGAGACCATGTGGAGAAGTTCCATGGCGGTATCTGCATTGCCAAAGTTCAGCTTCAATCCACCTGTTCGTTCATCATTAAGGATGCCGTTTTCATAGCAATCCATGACAAATCCAAGGACTGTCCCCCAGGTGATGGTACAGATTCCGTATGTATCGCAATAGAAGTTCGCTTCGATGGTGAAATCAGGATTGAAGATGCCGGCGATAGATCCAAGGGAAGAAGTCGTTTCATATTCGGGACCATCAACAATTACACGTTGCCCGGCATAGGGCCCGCTTCGAATCAGATAATTGTCAACCCCTTTGGAACAGGCCATGTTACATCCTACCCAGCATCCGTCAGGGACATTTTGCGTGAAGTAAGACATCCATACATCACCGTGGATCTTCCCGGCATCGGGGTGACTTCCGAATTTGAAGTTATGAACCGGCAAGAGGTCGTAATCGTTCATGATATTGGTGAGGTGGGCTGTCCCCTTTTTCTTCATCTCACACTGCTGATCATCCAGCTCACGCATCTCTTTGTTGAACGTTCTTCCTCGTTCTTTGATCGGATCCATGTCAACCACGTTATTTCTGTTGCCACCGATCGGCTTCACATGGGCTGCAATGGCTTTGATCTTCTTATCGCGTAAAACAGTACCGATGCCACCTCTCCCTGCTTGTTTCAGACGAACTTTTTTCCGCTTGATATCATAAAAACTGAAATTCAGCATCCCGATCAGGGAGTGTTCTGCAGCAGTTCCCGAGGAGACGACAGAGACGTTGTATTTATCTTTTTCATTTTCGGGATTGGCAAGCATGTCGTGTAACTCCTCAGCCAGTATATGGCTGTCGGAAGGGAGGTCACCGGCTTCGTAAAGCTCAATCACTTCACGCTCTTCATCAAAAATGATCAGGATCTCCTCCTCAGATTTTCCTTGAAGTTCCAATGCATCGAAACCACAGAATTTAAGGAACGGACCAAAGAAACCACCGACGTTGGAGTCGATTACAATGTTGGTCTGCGGACTGATTGTGCAACAGATCGCTTTTCCGCTTCCCGAATACTGAGTAATCCCGCAACAAGGGCCTCCGGAAATCACAATCTCATTTTCAGGATCGTTCCATTTGGTATCAGGCTTTGTTGCATCCCAGAGGAGTCTGAGATCAAACCCTTTCCCGCCGATAAACCTCTCTTTCATCTCTTTGCTTACTGGTTTCTCTTTGATCTCAAGATCACCCACATTAATATAAACCGTCCGGTCGTTATATCCCTTCTCAATAGGTGCCCATTTGTAGGGATATTGCTTGATAAGTTTGTGTGTCTTTTGGAATTCTTCGAACTTCATATGGGAAAAAATATTTGGTTTCTAGTTGCGGGCAAAATTAGAAAAAAAAGATCTTTTTTTCGTATTTTTGTTAGTTTGAACGTGAAACATGAATCGTGAACCGAAGCGAAGCGGAGCTCGGCGGAGCCAATCGTGAATAGCGAAAAGCGAAAAACGAAGAACGAATGATGAGTTTCCCTTAATGACCCTAATTACTTAATGACATTTAAAGAGATCAAGTATCTATTAAAAAATAACGTGGTCGGCATCGCAGGATGCGGTGGTCTTGGTTCCAATTGTGCTGTAGCATTGGCCCGTGTTGGTATTGGGCGGCTTATTATTGTTGATTTTGATTTGGTGAGTGAGGACAATCTGAATCGTCAATATTATTTTCATGATCAGGTAGGGGAGAAGAAAGTATTTGCTTTGCGGGATAATATTTACCGAATCAATCAAGACATTGTGGTCGAAACATATGATGTGATGCTTGATGCAGAAAACAGTTCAACTATTTTTAAACCTTGTGATGTGCTTGTTGAGGCCTTTGATCATGCTGCTCAGAAAGAGATGCTGATTGAGACGGCATTGGATCACTTCCCGGAAAAACCCCTTGTCGTTGGATTGGGAATGGCCGGATGGGGTCGAAGCGACTTGATTCATTACAGGAGATCGGATAATCTCTATATCTGTGGAGATGAGGTTTCGGAAATCAGTGATGAC
>JACNKI010000094.1 GCA_014382125.1 Bacteroidota bacterium
CTCCCAGGGTTTTTAAAAAGCCTCGTCGGTCTATACGCATAATTAGTGGTTTTAGATAATAATTGAAACTCTGGTTTTTATTGTCTCTATTTGGATGTATCAATAAATTGTGTTTGAAAATCTTCCCATACATGGGGCCCTAGCTCTGCAAGAATGCCATCTTTAAGTTCTCCACCATCCTGCAGTACAATGTGAGCATAGTTAACGTTTTCTCCTTTTACAGAAAGAGCGATAAAATCCTTTAACCTGGAAAATTCATTCTTTAGCCACTCTTTATATTTTTCTCCCATGAGCAAAAACCGAAGTTCTCTTGTCCAATTTGTAGGTTCTATCAGATAGACCCAACCGTTGGAATAGGGGGAAGAATTGATTATGGATGTTTTTTCGGATAATATATGGTTGTAATCTTTAATGGTTCCGGAGATGGGTGCATAAATATCTAGCTGTTTGCCTTTTTGAATGATAGAAAAAAGCTGTTCTCCCTTTTTTACTTTCTCCCCGGGATTTTTCATCTCGATACGTGTAAGAGACCCAGTGGTATGTTGAAGGAAATCATCTATCCCTACTCTGACAGCACCATTTTTTTCCATGAAAGCCCACGTATGTGTTTTGTCAAAATAGAGACCACTTGGCACCTCAACCGTATTTTCATCAAACACAGCAGTAGAGGCTGATGCGGCAACCAGTTCTGCTTCTATTTTCTCGCGTTTATGCCGGGTTACTGCTCTTGTGATCATATAGGCCAATATGAATGGTATTAAAGCAATAATGATCATGGAGAAGATAGATAGCCCATGTAATTTATTGGTAAAGAATCCCGTATTGGCAAGGATGCCTGCCCTATTTACGTTTCCAAATTGGCTGCTCTGCAGTTGCTTGAGTGGATAGAACTCGGGTGTGCCCGGAACGTCTATTGAACTTTCAGTAATAGGGTCGTTTTCGATTACCGGGTTGTTGCTGCTATAACTTGTGTCACTGCAGAAGAGAATGAATAACCCGATAAATAATAAGATCATTGTTTTCATAGCTTGATGATTTTAAAATGAAGTGATGCCATCGCAGTAATTACTATTCAATTATTGTGCCAAACCAAAAAACACTGACGTATAATGATGAATATCAAGATGTTACAAGGGTATGTGTTGAAAAAATATACGACATGAAGCGTTGAATATTTAAACACCGACTCATGAAATGTTATGCAAAATCCTGGTAATCAATCTGTATAAGAGGATTGTTGAATATATATACACCTGTTGAAAAACACAACAGCAAAAAAAAATGAAGATGTGCCGTCCCGTGGGAAAGGGCCTGCCGTTAAAGTTGTTTTAAAAAATGATGTAATAGAGAAAGATCAGTGAAAAGAGTACTAAAAATCCGATTCCTGCCCAGCTAAGTAGTTTGAGCCATGGTTTCGGTTGAGCCTCCCGGGGCATAAACGAACTGGTAACCACTTTGTAATTAATTATGGCAAAGACAGGAGCCGCCACGAAAGAGAGGGTGGTTGCAATTTTCAGTAAGGACCCCATGTTTTTTGTAAAGAAAACGATGATCACAACGGCTGTTACCGATAAAACAACGATCCAGAAAAGATAGAGCCCCCTTCCGAGCCTCTTCAGTGAAGGAAATAACTGTAGCATTGAGCCTTCCAGTGAACGTGGATAGCCATCAATCACCGTCACTGCCGTGCTGAACATCGTGATGAATACAATGACTGCAATGAAGATAGTACTCCAGCTGCCAATGGATCCGGAATAGAGTGAGACAAGCTGTTTGGAAAACACCACTCCGTTGGCTGAAAATGCCTCTCCTGTCCCATACATCACCAGGGCGCCTAAACCAAGAAAGAATAGAGCCAGCACAGCTGAACCGATATACCCGACATGAAAATCGACATGAAACTCTCGAAAAGATGGCTGGTAATGAGTTTGTTTCTCTCTTTCAATAGCCCAGAGAGAAGGCCATACAGAGGCCTCAATCGGGGTGGGCATCCATCCCATCAGGGCAATGACAAACGTAACTGTTGCGGCGTCCCACAAGGGAACAGGAACAAAACCGGGCCCGATAGGTGAGCCCTTGGAAAGGGCAAAAAAGAAAGCGACAATAGTAAAAAGAGAAAGGATTCCGATCATAACTTTCATCAGGGTGTCCAGGAATGCGTATCGGCCGAAAAAGAGCATGAGCAGGATGATACCAAGTAATCCGGTGCTGGATGCAAATGAGTTTAAATGGATGTTAAAAAGGTAAGCTGCCAGATCGGAAGTAACCTTGGTCACTGCTGCAAAATTTACGATTGCTGTACAGGCAGATAGTAAAAAAAATGTGATCAGAGCCCACTTACCCAGCTTCCGGTATCCCTCAAGCACACTTTTTCCTGTGGCAGCGGTATATCGGTAGCTGAATTCAAAAAAAGGATATTTGAACAGGTTGATCAGGATGATGGCCCCGATAAGTTTGTAACTATAGCTGGCACCTGCCTGTGTGGAGAGAACCAGGTGTGAAGCCCCAACAGCCGCTCCGGCATAGAGTATTCCCGGGCCTAATGCTTTCCAGACTCCGCGTAAGGTCAAGCTTTTTTTTGCTGGATTATTCATGAAACAGGATCTCTCTCTCAACAAATTTATTGACACAAAAATAGCAGGAAATAAGCAAGAAAAAAATCTATTTATCATCTCTAGTACTTCCCTTAAGTATTATCTTTGGCATCTTATTGTCAGATAGCAGAAGGCAAGAACCAAATATTTATTCAATGGATAGAAGAAATGCACTCAAAACCCTGTTTGCTTTTATCCCCCTGGGGGTAGGCTTTGCAGGCATCACTGCGATGGGGATTCGATTTATCACACCAAATAAGAAGGACGTTTGCTACACCCGACATGCCCGTATCGCACGAAGTGGGGAATCGCATCAGTTGGACGCTCCGGCCAAAGGTGTCTGAGAAGATCGATGTACAGGAACTGGCTAAATACAAGGCAAAAGGCATGGAGGTCCCGGCCGACTTCCAGACCTGGGAGATGCGCAGAAAAAACATGCAGAATGTTTGTTTGCAATGCCATACAAAGAATTATGTCACAAGCTTTTACACCCAGTATGACAACGAAGTGAACCTGTATAATGATAAATTTGGCAAACCTGCCCTGAAATTGATAAACCTGTTGCGGGCCAATAACCTGATCACACCGGTACAATTTGACGAGCAGATCGAATGGACCTATTTCTATCTCTGGCATCACGAAGGCAGGCGAGCCAGAATGGGAGCTTCCATGATGGGACCTGATTACACACAGTGGCACGGGAACTTCGAAGTGGCTGACAATTTCTACATGGAGTTTATACCTGATGTAAAAGAAATCATTCACGAAGCGAAGATCCACGGGAAAGCCAGCCAGGCCCGAGTTGTTGAAAAGGAGCTAAACAAGATACTGAACAGTGAAATGCACAAATGGTTCCTGGGAAAACTGGATCCTGAGGAGTTGAAAAAACGGAAAGAGGCAGCCAAAGCATTCAGGGAGCGTTATAGTGAGTCGAAATAATCCTCACCCGGGTAAAACCTGAAATCCCTTATCGCTTTTTCGCATAAGAAAGGTGCTATAATCCGTTTGGATCATTTCATCACCCAGGGGGCTCCGGTATCGATCAGCGTCTTTTCCAGACCGGGAATCTGTTGAATGGCAATCTTTTTCAGCTTGCTTTGCAGCTCGTCAAACTCCTCCTGTGCGATCTCCAGACTGCGGATTTGCGTGGCCGTGGGTCCGTATGAACTTCTGGTGCCTGACGTGGCAACTCCTAACCGGTTGTAAATAGTGGGAAGGGATCCTTCACCAACTTCACGCTTTGACCGGTTACCATAGAGTTTCTCTTCCAGATCCAGCAATGCCGTCTTTACCTGATGCAGGTCCGTTTCCAGGGTACCGGGAGCAGCTTTAGACCGGGCCAGGGCTGTTTGCATGCCTTTCACCTTTTTCATGGTATTACTCAGAACCAACGACGTGGCACTGATCGCTTTCTGCATCTCTCGTACTTCGTCAGTGAAAGCCAGAATCTCTTCAATGGTCGAACCTTTCAGGGTACCCTGGTAGAGTTGTTTGACTGTAAACGGGATGGGGCCTGACAGTTCCGTTACCACTCCGTTAACCTGTTTTACCAGGCTGATAGTGTAGTTGCCCGGAGGCGCTAGTAAACCAGATGATCCTCTGCTCGTTTTTGTTGAATGAATATTAATTGTATAAGCAGAGGGATACCGTAGGTCCCATGCCACGCGATGAAAACCTTTTGTGACCGGCCCTTCAATACGCCTGATTACCTGCCCATCCGTATCTTTCACAATCAGCAGGATCTTTGGCTTTTCTTCCCGGCGCTCCTCCTCAACCTGATCCCACCCAGGAAAATCAACCGGTTCCTCCTTCTTGAGTTGCTCTTTTTCTTTTTTCGTCCTGGCCTCCTTTTTTGTCTTATATCCATCGGCAAGATAATAGGTGAACGTAGCACCAAACGGCGGATTTGGAGCTACGAAATGCGTGGCACCCTGTGATCTCACGCTTAGTCGCGGGATATACCACCAGGTATCACGGACCGGAAACAGTGTGGCTTCCCGGAGGAGTTGTTCTTCCGAAACATCACGCAATACACTGTAGTCATCAAGCACATAAAAGCTACGTCCGAAAGAGGCGCCAACAAGGTCATCCTCCCTGCGCTGAATGGCCAAATCCCTGAATGAGATGGTCGGAACTTTGCCGGTTAGTTTTATCCATTTCTCCCCGGAGTCGATGGTGAAGTAAATGCCAAACTCGGTAGCCAGAAAGAACAGATCAGGATTTACATGATCCTGAACGATGCGCCACACAAGTGTTTTGTCGGGAATATTGCCCCGTATAGAGTTCCAGGACTTACCACGGTCTGTACTTTTAAGCAAATAGGGGGTGAGATCTCCGAATTTGTGGTTATCCAAAACGACATAAACGGTATTCGCATCAAACAAATCAGTTTTGATGTCATTGACGAAAGCGGTTTCAGGCACATCCGGCAAAGAGCCTACCTTGATCTTTTGCCAGTTTTCACCTCCATCCTCTGTAACCTGGATGAGTCCGTCGTCGGTGCCGGCATAGATCAATCCCTCCACAAGAGGGGATTCGGTCAGAGATGTGATGGTGTTGTATTTTGACATAGCATCCAGATCCCAGGGTGAATCCCAGCTCCAGGTCCGGCCCCCAATCGGCAATGTTAGCCGCTCCTGGTTTTTGGTAAGGTCACCTGAGATGGTTTTCCAGCTATCTCCGCGATCATCCGACCGCCATATGCGCTGGGAGGCAAAATAGATCCTGGAAGGAGCATGAGGGCTCACCAGGATGGGAGAATCCCAGTTGAACCGTTCATATGCCTCTCCGGGTTCAGGCTGGGGCTTTATACTCACGATCTCACCTGTTGTTCTGTCGGTACGGGAAAGATACCCCTGCTGTGATTCGGCGTATACAATAGCCGGGTTCCCGGGTTCGGTGGCGGGCTGGTGACCGTCACCGCCATGTATCATAGACCAATCGCCATTCGCGATTCCCTCACGTTTATCGGTACGGGAAGGTCCTCCCTGGGTCCCGTTATCCTGTGTTCCCCCATAGATGTTATAAAACGGTTCTGAGTCATCAACAGCCACTTTATAGTATTGTGTCAAAGGCAGATTATCAATATGACGCCAGTTTTTGGCCCCGTCAAAACTTTCATAGATCCCTCCGTCAGTGCCTACCAGCAGATAATCCGGATCATCTTTTCTGAAGGCGATCAAATGGTTATCAGAATGTTTTTTTTGCTCTTCCATCCGTTTGAACGTCTTCCCTCCATCTTCTGAAAGTTGCACCCTCACATCTACCAGGTAGATCCTGTCGAAATGATGAGGGCTGACATAGAGCTCCTGGTAGTAATGCGGACCGGTAGCTCCCGAAACGGCTTCAGATTGTTTCTTCCAGGAGGCTCCCCGGTTGGCTGACCTGAAAACGCCCCCGCTGCGCCTGTCCAGTACAATGGCTGCATAAATCACATCAGGCTTTTGAGGTGAAATCGCCAGACCAATTTTTCCCTTATTGGATTTCGGCAGCCCTTTGGCAAGCGTGTCCCAGGTTTCCCCTCCGTCGTCAGAACGGAAAATCCCCGAACCCGGTCCACCGCCGACATAAACAGCCACATTCCTGTGTCTTTCCCAGGTGGCAGCATATAACCGGTCAGGATTAGTGGGATCCATCACCAGGTCAGTAACACCTGTCCATTTGTCATCACCCAGCGTTTTCTTCCAGGTTTTTCCTCCGTCAACAGATTTGTAGAGCCCCCGTTCCCCGCCTTCTGACCAGAGTGGCCCCTGAGCTGCAACCCAGATGATGTCAGAGTTCTCGGGATGTACTATGATCTTTGAAATATGCTGGGACTCTTTCAGTCCCATGTTTTTCCAACTGGAGCCTCCGTCGTTGCTCCGGTAAATCCCGTCTCCATATCCTACATGACGACCGCCAATGTTTTCACCGGTACCAACCCAGATGATATGAGGATTGTTGGGATCGACGGTGACACACCCGATTGAATAGACTTTTTGTTTGTCAAACAGGGGTTTCCATGTAATCCCTGCATTCACGGTTTTCCATACCCCGCCTGAACCGACTGCGACATACCATATGTTATTGTTTTCCGGATGAATGGCAATGTCGGCGATCCGGCCCGACATAAATGCAGGACCGATACTCCGGAAATCCAATCCCGCAAACGTTTTGTCGTTAAGACGCGATGTGTCGCTCTTCTTTTGCGAGAATGAATGGAAGGAAAAAGCGGTGAAAATTAAGACGAAAAGTGTACTGATGGTAAATGTTTTCATTGTTTGGCTCCTCTAAATTTTGCCCTAAACTAAGGAAAATATCAATAAACTCATGTTTTTCTTTATTCATGACACGTGAGTAAGTTTCGTACCTTTGCAAAAATTTTCTCCTCTGAAAAAGCTGTCAATTGGTAATTTTAGTATTCCTGTTCCCATCATACAGGGTGGGATGGGAGTTGGTGTTTCGCTTTCCGGTCTCGCCTCTGCTGTGGCAAATGAGGGGGGTATTGGCGTCATTTCAAGCGCTGGTCTTGGCTTGCTGTATAAAAAATTCTCTTCCAATTTTCTTGAAGCAAGCATTTATGGGTTGAAGGAGGAGATCCGCCTGGCCAGGGAAAACTCAAAAGGGATCATCGGTGTTAATATCATGGTGGCCATGTCGAATTTTGTTGATATGGTTAAAGCATCCATTGCAGAAAAGATCGATGTCATCTTTGCCGGGGCGGGAATGCCTCTGGAATTGCCATCTTACCTGACAAAAGAGAGTACAACAAAACTGGTTCCCATCGTATCTTCGGCTCGTGCAACCAAACTGATCTGCGAGAAATGGCTGACCAAATACAACTACCTCCCGGATGCTGTCGTAGTGGAAGGTCCCAAAGCAGGCGGGCATCTTGGTTTTAAGCCTGAGCAAATTGAGGATAAAAAGTTTTCACTGGAGAATCTGATCCCGGAAGTCATCCGGGAGATAAAACTGTTTGAGGAAAAATGCAGGAAGAAGATCCCGGTCATTGCTGCCGGGGGGATCTATACCGGGGCTGATATATTTAATATTATGAAGCTGGGTGCAGCCGGCGTGCAGATGGGAACAATTTTTGTTACAACCAACGAATGCGATGCTTCCGATGGTTTTAAGCAAGCCTATCTCGGGGCCAGACAGGAAGATATCGGGATCATTAAAAGTCCGGTTGGAATGCCTGGACGGGCAATCTTTAATGAGTTTCTCGACAAGGTAAAACTGGGAAAGAAGCAACCAATCCGTTGCCCTTTCCAATGCATAAAGACATGCGACGTGTCATCCAGCCCATACTGCATCATCATTGCACTGATCAATGCAGTGAAAGGTAATTTTAAAGGTGGGTACGCATTTGCAGGAACAAATGCCTTCAAGGCCACATCCATCATCTCCGTAAAAGAGACAATATCTACCTTGCTCAAAGAGTTCAAGGAAAAAACAAACTCTTTGAAATAATATTACGGAATCCTGAAAGAATAGCTTCCCACACGTTTTCAGTCATCCTGATTCAACGCTAATTTAATCGAACCGTGTACCTGATTCACAACCTCTTCTATGGGTCGCTCTTTAGGCTCCACCGGATCAAGTATAGTGTATGAAATATTTTGTCCGAATTTCAGCGGGAAAAAACCTTTCGCCATCAGTTGACTATGGCCATCAATCACAAAAGGCACAATCACGGCTGAAGGGGCTGCCCGAAGTAACGTATGAATTCCTGCCGGCAGAAAATTTTTAATCCGTCCTGTTTTGCTGCGTGTCCCTTCTGGGAAAATGCAGGCAGCATGATTGTTTTCCTGGATCAACCGGCCAAGCTTAAATATCTCCTTCACCGATTGAGTTGCGTTTGCCCGATCAATCAGGGCCGATTTTCCATGTTTTAAGTTGTGTGAGATACTTGGCAAATTTTTGGAGAGTTCAATTTTTGAGATAAATCTGGGATAGTACTTCTTGAATCCCCAGACAACGGCCGGGATATCATACATGCTTTGATGGTTAGAGACGATGATGATCGGTCTGTTATCGGGAATTTTTTCAAACCCCGAGAACCTTATCTTGCACCCTAAAATGTACAACCCTTTTATCAGGAACAGGTTAAGTAGATCAACACTCTTTTTTCGTGCCGGATCACCAAAGAAATATAGAGCTGTCACCTGAATGGGATGGAACAATCCCAACATCAGAAAGTAATAGAGATGAAATACAGGAGTTAGAAGATAGCTTAAGATCTTTTTCATGGGTTTAATTGCCATTAAAAGTACTATTTCCTGGTCATGAAATCAAAAGAATGAAATAGAATGCACGATTGATCAGAATAAATATTTTCCTAAATTTGATCTGTATGAAGAAAAAGAACATTTACCGCTCTATCATTGTCATGTGATATGGATGAGTGCGCTTCAGGGTATCATGCTAAACGCATACCATGTCACTTCGCTGGATGAGCTAAAAAGCGAAATACGGAAATACGCAAACGAAAATCCGGATGATCCGTTCATTATGGCAATTGGTTGGAATTATGATCATATTCGGGGGTACATTCCCGACACGGCACTTGCAGATCAAATACTCGACGACAGGCCCTTGTTCCTATGGTCGTATGATGGGCATTCAGGATGGGTGAACTCTAAGGCGCTTAAACTCATGCAGGAAAAAAATCTTGAGGCATTTGAAGAACTTACACCTGAAAGAGATAAAAAAACAGGTCAGCCAACAGGTATCCTGCTGCATTTCTACGCGTTCAATCCATTTGATTATTTTCAACTGGAGACCTTTAGTTTTGCTCCAAAGTTTCCTTGCGATTTAAATATGGCTAGTTTTGGTAATTAACCAAGACAAACCGAAAAGAGAATGAGTGAACTAAAACTGGAATAAAACACAAGGTTTATCAAGCGTATCAGACTCATTCTCTTCATGTTGAAAGGGCCAATTAGAATTTAAAGAACGGGACATCAGCAAAGACATTCGTGTACGTGGTTCATACTATATCAGTCATTACGCGCGTGATGATGAAAATTTAAGCTCAGAACTTGAAGAGTGGATCAGAACCGGAAAACAGCTCTCGGATGAGAACCTGTTTCTGGGTAATTCCGTGAAAATGTATGTTGACGGTGTACCCGCTAGTCAAACATCATATCTGCTTGACTCTTATAGCAACCGGACAGATTACAAAGGACACGTGTTATGGACACAGGAAGAACTTAATCGCGATGTCGATTGGGGATGAGCGACTTCGAAGACTCATGCCATGGAGGAGCCTTGAAAAAGCGGGGGTTAACGTATCATTCGGGAGCGACTGGCTCGCGGGGCCGTTAAATCCGGTCTACGGGCTTCTCATAGCCGGAACACGATATAATTATACGGGTACCGATGAATGGGGAACCGATGAGAAGATACAGTTGGATGACGCGTTACGGCATTACACGATCGACTGCGCAAAATCGCTCATGCTTGAGGACCGTATAGGCTCAATCGAGACCGGTAAATACGCGGATTTCGCGATCTACAAGGTTGATCTCACGAAGATAACCAACTGGTGGTTTTTGCTTACCCATGATTTAGATATCGGAGCTCTCGATGATTTCGTCTATTTGACATCGGTTGGGGGCAGGACCGTTTATGAAAAAGAATGAGTAAATAACTCTGCTCATTCATCTATTGATCATCATGATCATTTAATAAATTTCCTTCTCATTATTCTAGTCCCATATATTACTTCTATTATATACAGCCCTTGCCGGAGCATGGAAACATCAATGGGTTGAGTAACTGGTTTACTATGTAATACTTTCTGCCCGACCTGGTTATATATAGTTGCTTCAGTTATTTTTGCTCCTGTACTACTGGAAATAAAAAGCGCTGCGTTTGTGGGATTTGGATAGACCTTAATATCATTAATGTAATTAGGTTCAATGTCTTTCAGTCCGAGCGATATGCCACCACATAAATGGTCAAGCGCCCGGGTACATGCAAAAGGGACAAAATTCTGTACGACTGCAGCATCCACATATTGAGCTATTTTTGCCGGTTCTGTAAGATACTCAACAGAATAAACCTGTTTGTTGTTCGTCAGATATTCCTGAAGAATTGCGATGCGGTAAGTATCCGGATCGTATGGATTATTTTCATCCAAATCACCAGGAAAGAATACATCTTCAACCCCTACAGCATTTATAGCATTGAAGTACGCTGACTTCAACGATGAAGAGACGTTTTCCTGATCCCAACCATCCTCTCCGTTTTGAGGGATAAGGATGAAATTTAAATTTCCGGTAACGGAATTAGCATAGCTACGGATGTTTAGTATGAATTGACACATTAATGAATCGGCGTAAGGTTGTTCTGGATTTTCTACAGACCAGTAATAATAGGCATCAATAATATCCATGTATATTCCGTCAAATCCTTGATTAATAATTGTGTCAATATATCCGAATACAATATTCTGCCATTCCGCTTCCCAGAACCTCACCTTATAATTTCCTGGCCAGTCGGGATTCTCCGGCCCAAGCCACGATGGTGGTGATGTTGCCCATGAGGGCTGCCAGTAATAGCGATAATCTTCTGCCTCTCCGATGGATATATAGGATATTGCATATTTACCGCTGTTTTTCACGGAGTCAATCTGTTGCGTTGTCCATTTTTGAGCGTCCAGACCATCCGATGAATAGTCTATGACAATTAATTCAAATGATGTGTCATTCACAATGGTTTGAATGTCGATTGATTGTAACCAATAAGCCCAGGGTTTGACATCCATCAAGTTGGTCTGTGAATACCCCTGAACGACCATAAAAACCATAAAAATCAAAACATGTAATCTTTTCATCTTTTATCGTATTTAAGTTAAATTCAATCACATCAAATATACGATAATATTTACCATTTGTCAATGTTTTGTTTACCTCAGTATCACAGATGCATAGAATTCTTTTCCAGTGTGGAGTTATTAATGGTCAACCAATCCAGAAAGTTATTGATTGTAATTGAAATGAGTGTTATTTGAGCGATTAGGTTGTGTATTCAACTTGTTCAATGAAAAGGCGGGATACACTAGCCAAACAGAACGAGCAGCATTTTGCTGCTCGCTTAATTAGTCGGGGTGAGAAGACTCGAACTTCCGACCCCTTGCACCCCATGCAAGTACGCTAGCCAACTGCGCCACACCCCGAAAAGAGGTGCAAAAATAAGAAAAAATTGGTAGATTTGACGCCAAATCTAATCCAAGATGCAATACAATATCCTGCCATTAACAGCGGAACGAATCCCCCATTGGCTCGATTTTTTCGATAACCGGGCGTTTACCGACAACCGCTTCTGGGAAAGTTGTTATTGTACCTATTATCAGCTCAATCTTTAATACACCTCACCGAAAACGCATTGATCCTCGAAGAGGGATAGTAGGAAATGCTGGGGGTATATTCGGGATCGGCCAGAAGCATGATCATGCTGTGAGCCCATGCTTTTTCAGGGCCGTGGCGTGTAGATGACCAGATGAAGGTGGAGTTGATGATCGGCTCTTCTGCACCAAATCGCCACTGCTTATTGTTAAACCTGACTCCCTCCAGCAGGGCATTGAGGC
>JACNKI010000101.1:0-9343 GCA_014382125.1 Bacteroidota bacterium
AATAAAAATCAAACCTGTACTGATTTTTTCCGTACAAAAATTTGGATAGTACGGAATTTGTCCGTACATTTGCACAAAACAATTATTATGGCAATGACAAAACAAGAAAAAGCAAGATTTGACACAAGACTTTCCAAAGAACAAAAACAGTTTTTTGAAAGAGCTGCTATTCTTGGTGGCTATCGAAATTTAACCGACTTTGTGATTCTGACTGTTCAAAACAGGGCTAAAGAAATAATTGAAGAGCGGTTGCAAATAATTGCCTCCAAACGAGATAGTGAGGTATTCTTTGACGCAATCACAAATCCAACTAAGCCAAACAAGGATTTACTTGCAGCAGCAAAAGAATATAAATCGTTATTTTCCGGATGAAGCAGTTAACAGAAATTCTTGTCAAAAAACATAGAAAAAAGGATTTTTGCTGTGGGAAAATAATGCTTGACAATTACTTACACCGTCAAGCAAATCAAGATGTCAAAAGAAAACTTTCTGCTTGCTTTGTTTTAGAAGAGTCTGAAACCAAACTCATAAAAGGTTATTATACCTTAGCAAATAATAGTTTACCTGTAGATTTGGTTCCGGACAAATTGCAACAAAAACTTCCCAAATCCTACACTTCGATACCGACAACATTGCTGGGGAGGTTAGCAATTGACCATAGATTTCAGGGAAAAGGAATCGGGAAACTATTGCTGATTGATGTGCTAAAAAAGAGTTATGAAATCTCTAAAACGATAGGTTCTTTCGCTGTAATTGCTGATTCGTTGGATAAAGACGCAGAAAGGTTCTATGAAAAATACGGTTTTATCAAATTACCCGATAGTGGTAAAATGTTTATGGCAATGCAAACCATAAAAGAAATTTTTGACAAATAGATTTACACTAAGCTAACAAGGTTACTGTCTGCCGGTTTGAGTTGGTCAGGTTCTATTTCTTCCAGGGTGTATTTTGCCTGGATTTCCGGCGCGACCGCTTCATCATAGCCCGGGTCTCTTTGGATTGACTCTTATAATGTTTTTTCAGGTCCATCTCATAAGCTTTCCTGGCTTTCACCTGGTTCTTTTTGCGTTCCCGGTCAATCTGCTTTTGGCGGATGCTGGCTTGCTGCTTACAGGATGACTGGCTCAGCGGAAGAACAAGTATGAGGAGGATCAGGAAGAGAAACAATGGAGGTTTCATACCAAGGATTTTCCTGTGACGAATGTACAATTAATCCGGAAAGTCATCGTTAGTACAACGGTTTTTATCCAGAAAAATTTCCCCGGAATGAAGTATTCTTATTTATCGGTCATTCTTCTCTTCCTGCTGTTTGCTGCAGCATGCAAGAAAGAGAATCCACAGCCGAAGATCCCGGAGGTTTATGTGAATTTTTTCATTGATCCCAATTCTACTGAATACCTTGATTTAAACGCTCCGGGAGGATGGGTTTATGTGACGGGCGGGTACAGGGGAATCCTGATTTATCGCCTGACAATTACTGAGTTTCTTGCTTATGAGCGAACCTGCCCCTATGACCCTGAAATTCCGGAGGCGCGGGTTGAAGTTGAAGAGTCGGAAGTTACCTGTGCCTGCCCGGTATGCGGCTCAAAGTATATCCTGCTTGACGGGTCGCCTTTTGAGGGGCCATCGCCTTATCTGCTGAAGCAGTACAGGACTACCTACGACGGGAGTCTGCTCTACATTGAAAATTAATACCTGTAGTGCTCGGGCTTGTAAGGGCCCTCGATCGGGATGCCGATATAGTCGGACTGTTCCTTAGTCATCTTCGTCAGTTTTACACCCAACTGATCCAGGTGTAACCGGGCTACTTCCTCATCCAGTTTTTTCGAAAGACGATAGACATCCACCTCATACTCATGCTGCCAGAGATCAAGCTGGGCAAGCGTTTGGTTGGAGAAGGAGTTGCTCATGACAAAAGAGGGATGCCCGGTTGCACAACCCAGGTTCACCAATCGGCCTTCGGCCAGCATGTAAATCGCTTTTCCATCCGGAAAGATATATTTATCAACCTGCGGTTTGATATTCACCTTTTTGATCCCTGGCCAGTCATTCAGCTGTTCAACCTGAATCTCGTTATCGAAATGACCGATGTTGCAAACGATCGACTCCTCTTTCATCTTTGACATTTGTTCAGCAGTGAGGACATCTTTGTTTCCGGTGGTGGTCACCCAGATGTTCCCTTCAGCCAGTGCATCTTCTACAGTGGTTACCTCAAACCCCTCCATGGCCGCCTGCAGGGCACAGATCGGATCAATCTCGGTCACCATTACCCGGGCGCCGTATGACTTCATGGATTTGGCACATCCCTTTCCCACATCACCATAACCGAGAACCACAACAACTTTACCAGCGATCATTACATCTGTAGCACGTTTGATTCCGTCGGCCAGAGACTCACGACACCCGTACAGGTTGTCAAACTTAGATTTTGTCACTGAGTCATTCACATTGATAGCGGGAACCAGAAGTGTATCGTTCTCTTTCATCTGGTAGAGCCGGTGAACGCCTGTTGTTGTCTCCTCAGAAACCCCTTTCCAATCCTTAACCGTTCGATGCCACCTGCCATTATCTTCCACATAGATTTCGCGCAGTTGATTCATCAGCGCTATCTCATCAGGTGTTGTCTGTTCCTTCTTCAGCAACTCAGGATTGTTCTCCACGTCAAAACCCAGGTGAACCATCAACGTGGCATCTCCGCCATCATCTACGATCAGGTTCGGTCCCAGGCCGCCGGGAAATGCCAGCGCCTGGTTCGTGCACCACCAGTACTCATCAAGGGTTTCTCCCTTCCAGGCAAAAACCGGTATTCCTCTGGCTGCAATTGCTGCAGCCGCATGATCCTGGGTAGAGAAAATATTACAGCTGGCCCAGCGTACATCAGCTCCCAGCTCAATCAGGGTTTCAATCAACACGGCCGTCTGAATGGTCATGTGTAATGATCCGGTCAGCCGGGCTCCTTTCAGGGGTTTCGCATCAGAATATTGTTTACGGATAGCCATCAAACCGGGCATCTCCTTTTCAGCAATTTCAATCTCTTTCCGGCCCCATTCTGCCAGTGAAAGGTCTGCTACTTTGTATTTCAACTCTTTGTCCACTTCTATGTTCTCCATTCCAATTGGTTTTTTAAAATGTACCGCAAAATTACTGAAATCCGGGGATACGCCAAAATGAAATTCGTACTTTTGGATGTTTAACCTAACCTGCTGCTCCTGAATGCCAATACTATTTATCAACGAGGTTGATTCCGGAACCACGGTCGGGGTTTGGCATTGCACCGAAGAGGCGGAACAACTCCGTTCCATGCTTGTGCTCGATCCGGGCGATGAAAAGAGCTATGCATCCATTCGCAATGCCACCCGCAAAATTCAATGGCTTGGCTGCCGCATGCTCTTATCCTCATTTCTGAAAACCCGTGAGATACGCATTCATTATAACGAATTTGGAAAACCTTCCCTGATTAACTCTCCGGCGAAAATTTCTCTCTCGCATTCAGGCGGATGTTCGGCAGCTATCCTTTCCACGACATATTCTGCAGGGATTGACCTGGAAGAGGTAAGGAAGAGAATTGCCAGAGTAGCGGACCGGTTTCTGTCAGAGGATGAGTTATCGATCGCATTCGGGGAAGACCGGTTAGAGAAACTCACACTTTTCTGGTGTGTCAAGGAGGCGGTATATAAAATTATCGGGAAGCCGGATCTGGATATGCAGCATGAAATCTGTATCGAATCGTTTAATTACCTTTGTGCCTCCTCCGGCAAGCTTTCCGCCCGGATAAAATTGGAGGATAAAGAGATCTCGATTCCTGTGGCATATCACCTGTTTGATCAATTTGTGCTTGCCTGGGCATTGACTTCAGAAGTGTTTTAATGATGACCGCGAAACCTGGCAACTATATCCGTAAACGTATTCTGGTCCTGGATGGAGCCATGGGAACGATGATCCAGCAATGCAACCTGGAAGAGGGTGATTTCAGGGGTGAACGCTTTGCTGCAAGCCATTTGAACCTGAAAGGGAATAATGATTTACTCGCCTTAACCCAACCTAAGATCATCCTGGAAATCCATGAAAAGTTTCTGGAGTCGGGTGCAGATATCATTGAAACAAACACGTTCAATGCCAACCGGATCTCTCTGGCTGATTACGGGATGGAAGAGCTGGCTTATGAGATCAACCGGGAAGCTGCAAAAATCGCCCGGGAGGCAGTCGATAAGTTTAACCGGTATACTCCCGATAAGCCCAGATGGGTTGCTGGTTCAATGGGCCCAACAAACAAAACTGCGTCCCTCTCCCCTGATGTTCAGGATCCCGGTTTCCGTGCCGTTGCGTTTCAGGATCTCTACGATGCATATCGCGAACAGGCAGAGGGATTGATTGAAGGGGGCGCTAATCTGCTAGTCGTTGAGACGATTTTCGATACCCTAAACGCCAAAGCTGCACTCGTAGCTATTGAGGATATCTTTGAGAACCGGAACATCCGGCTCCCTGTAATTGCCTCTGTAACGGTGTCGGACCTGAGTGGCCGAACGTTATCCGGTCAAACACTGGAAGCCTTCCTTTATTCCATTTATCACTTCGATCTTTTTGCTCTGGGATTGAACTGCTCTCTGGGAGCAAAAGAGTTACGGCCATACCTGGAGGAGTTTTCCCGGATCGCCCCGTTCCCTCTGGCCGTCTATCCCAATGCAGGATTACCAAACCAGTTCGGGGATTACGACGAAACCCCGGAAACCATGTCCGGGTATGTGAAAGACTTTCTGGAAGAGGGATTCGTAAATATCATCGGAGGTTGCTGCGGAACTACGCCACACCATATCAGGCAGCTTGCCGGCCTGGCAATGAACTACAAACCCCGGAAGATTCCTCAGAAAACCCACGAATTCAGGTTAAGCGGTCTGGAGCCTCTCCTGGCTTATCAGGGGAGTAACTTCATTAATATCGGTGAACGAACAAATGTAAGTGGTTCGAAGAAATTTGCCCGGCTGATCCGGGAAGAAAACTATGAAGAGGCGTTATCTGTTGCACGTCAGCAGGTGGAAAACGGAGCCCAGGTCATTGATATCAGCATGGATGAGGCGATGCTGGATGCGGAGAAAGCCATGGTCACCTTCCTGCATATTCTGGCATCCGATCCGGATGTAGCTAAGGTACCGGTCATGATCGACTCTTCAAAGTGGTCGGTCATATCAGCGGGCCTGCCTTGTGTCCAGGGAAAATCCATAGTCAACTCCATCAGCCTGAAAGAGGGGGAAGTAGTTTTTATTGATCATGCCCGGTACCTGAAGAAGATTGGAGCTGCTGCAGTGGTTATGGCCTTCGACGAAACCGGACAGGCTACCTCTTACGAGCGTCGTATCGAGATCGTGGAGCGCGCCTATGAGATCCTGACAGAAAAAGTTGGCTTCCCGCCGGAGGATATCATCTTTGATCCGAATATCCTTACCATTGGTACAGGGATTGATGAACACAATACCTATGCGGTGGATTTTATCAAGACCATTTCATGGATTAAAGAGAACCTCCCATATGCGAGAGTCAGCGGTGGCATCAGCAACCTCTCCTTTTCTTTCAGGGGCAATAACATGATTCGCGAAGCGATGCACTCGGCTTTCCTTTACCATGCTGTCAAAGCAGGTCTTGACATGGGAATTGTCAATGCCGGAAACCTGCAGGTATACGATGAGATCCCGAAAGAACTCCTGAAGCTGGTGGAGGATCTCATCCTCAACCGTAGAAACGATGCTACAGAGCGGCTGCTCGCATATGCCGGCACACATCGTGACGGAGGTAAGAAAGAGATTCAGGAAAAGGAATGGCGTGCATTCCCTCTGGACGAAAGGGTAGCTCATTCCCTGATCAAAGGCATCACAGATTTCATCGATCCGGACATCGATGAAGCGCTGGTTCATTA
The DNA here is from genome assembly GCA_014382125.1 of Bacteroidota bacterium. GTDB lineage: Bacteria > Bacteroidota > Bacteroidia > Bacteroidales > FEN-979 > QYOJ01. The sequence goes on from JACNKI010000101.1 coordinate 5,909, forward strand.
CGACAGGGCCATACAGGTAATAGAAGGTCCGTTGATGGACGGCATGAACCGGGTCGGTGACCTGTTCGGTACGGGAAAGATGTTCCTCCCGCAGGTTGTCAGGAGCGCCCGTGTGATGAAAAAAGCGGTAGCCCGGTTATTACCTGTTCTGGAGGCAGAGAAGTCGCAGGACGAGCTGCAGGCCGGAAAGGCCGGAAAGATCTTACTGGCAACAGTGAAAGGTGATGTTCACGATATTGGAAAAAATATCGTTGGGGTTATCCTGGGATGTAATAACTTTGACGTGATCGATCTCGGCGTTATGGTTCAGGCAGAGAGAATCCTGCAGGAGGCATCCGCTCAGCAGGTTGATGTGATCGGGCTGAGTGGTTTGATCACACCGTCTCTGGAGGAGATGGTTCATATAGCAACTGAAATGAAGCGGATCGGATTAACACTTCCGCTACTTGTAGGAGGAGCAACTACTTCAGAGATCCACACAGCTGTGAAGATTGATCCGGCATGCAATTCCCCGGTGATTCATGTTCGAGATGCTTCCCGGGCTGTGGGAGTCATGCGTAACCTCCTTTCAGAAAAATCACAATCAGATTATACGAATCACATAGAGAAACAATACATGGAGATCAGGGAGAAGCACGAAAAGAAGCATCAACGCAACTACATCACACTGAGTGAAGCCCGCAAGAACAAATTGAAAGTCAACTGGGAGGACTATTTCATTCCCAAGCCTCAGATGACAGGCAATATGGTCTTTTACGACTTTCCGATACAGGAGATCCCGGGTTATATCGACTGGACATTTTTCTTCCATGCCTGGAAACTGAATGGGAAGTATCCGGCAATACTTGAAGATCCTGTAAAAGGGGAAGAAGCGAAAAAACTATTTCAGGACGCTTCCGATATGCTGAAAGATATCACCCAGAAAAAGATGCTGCTTGCAAAAGGGATCATAGGTATCTATCCATGCAACTCGGTTGGTGATGATGTGGAGATCTACTCTGACGACAATCGCTCTGAATTGATCACAACCATGCATTTTCTCAGAAACCAGGAGAAAAAAGAGCAGGGCGCTCCCAATTTTTCGCTGGCAGATTTTGTGGCTCCTAAAGAGTCCGGGGTTATTGACTACATTGGCGTTTTTGTGGTGACTGCCGGATTGGGAGTAAAAGAGTGGGTGGAACAGTATGAACAGGAATTGAATGATTATCAGGCTGTGATGATTAAACTGCTGGCTGACAGGTTGGTGGAAGCCTATGCCGAATGTCTCCATGAACGGGTTCGCAAAGAATATTGGGGATATGCAAAAGACGAAGAGTTGAATGTTCAATCACTGCTGAAGAGTAAATACCAGGGAATCCGTCCGGCACCGGGATATCCGGCCTGTCCTGACCATTCCGAGAAAGAGATCCTTTTTAATTTACTGGATGTAGATAAGAATATTGATGTCAGTCTGACAGAGAATTTTGCCATGTATCCGGCAGCAAGTGTTTGCGGGTACTACTTTTCTCATCCGGAAAGCCGTTATTTCAATCTGGGAAAAATCAGCAAAGACCAGGTGTCTGATTACTCCAGGAGAAAAAATGTGAGTTTTGAGCGTGTTGAGAAATTGTTGAGTCCTGTTTTAAACTTTTGACTATGAGAGTAATTGACCAGATACAAAAAGCAGATACAACCCTTTTCTCCTTTGAGCTTTTACCCCCTCTTAAGGGTCATAATATTGAACGGATATACAGATCCATTGATCCACTGATTGAGTTCAATCCATCGTTCATTAATGTGACCTATCATCAGGAGGAGGTGGTCTATAAAAAGCATCCCAGCGGATTGCTGGAGAAAAAAACGATCAGGAAGCGACCGGGGACAGTTGCCATCTCCGCTGCCATCAAGTATAAATACCCGTCGGTGGAGGTTGTCCCACACCTGATCTGTGGTGGTTTCTCTAAAGAAGACACCGAATATGCCCTGATCGATTTTCATTACCTGGGAATCAACAATCTGCTTGTATTGCGGGGAGATCCTCCCAAAGGAATCCGGAATTTCATTCACGAGCCCGATGGGCATGCTTATGCTTCCGGGTTAGTGAAACAGATCATGGATATGAACAATGGCAACTACCTGGATGAAGATCTTCGTAACACCATGGCAACAGATTTCTGCGTCGGTGTCGCCGGATATCCGGGAAAACATATTGAAGCGCCCAATTTTGCCTACGATCTGAAGTACCTGAAAGAGAAGATTGATGCGGGAGCTGAATATATCATCACCCAGATGTTCTTTGACAACAAGAGCTATTTCGAGTTTGTGAAGATGTGCCGCGATGACGGAATTACCGTTCCGATCATACCCGGGTTGAAGCCTATTGCAACGATGAATGATATTACCACGTTGCCACAGGTATTTAACATCGACATCCCGGAAGAGTTGGTCAAAGAGATCCAGAAATGCAACACAAACAAAGATGCATTCAAGGCAGGTATCGAATGGACTACCAATCAATCGAAGGAGCTTGTTGAGTTCGGGGTTCCGGTCCTTCATTACTTCACAATAGGAATCTCAGAGAATATCAGGCAAATTGCCTCGGCAATCTTTTAAACAGAACGTTATGCAGATTTATTCATCCCTGGTTCAAGGAGCACAAGAAGGCAATAAACGGTTTGCCGTACTGATCGATCCCGATAAGTATTCGATGGAGCAGCTAAAAAAACTGATCAACATATCCCAAAAAGCCGGAGTTGATTTTTTCTTCTTCGGAGGAAGTCTGTTGACACGGGATCAGCAAGATCTCTTTATCAAATTGATCAAAAAGAGTTGTGATATTCCGGTTGTTCTCTTTCCCGGGAATCATTTTCAGATCAATATCAAAGCAGATGGCATTCTTTTTCTATCTCTCATTTCGGGTCGAAACCCTGAATTGCTGATCGGAAAACATGTTGTTGCCGCACCATACCTTAAAGCCAGTAAACTGGAAGTTATTCCAACCGGATACATGCTTATCGATGGCGGGAACAGAACGACTGTCGGGTACATGAGCAATACAGATCCGATCCCCGCTGAAAAAAGTGAGATCGCTGTTTGTACAGCCCTGGCCGGTGAGTTACTCGGGCTTCGTCTCCTTTATCTCGATGCCGGAAGCGGAGCTAGCAATCCGATTCCCCTCAACATGATCAAGCAGGTGAAAAAATATACGACAATGCCCCTGGTTATCGGAGGCGGCATTCGAACACCATCCCAAGCATCCGGCGCCAGCAAGGCCGGAGCCGATGTTGTAGTGGTCGGCAATGCCATCGAACAGGATCTCAAGCTGGTTCCCAAACTATCTGAAGCTATTCATTCTTAACCAGATCTCATGGTTCTATCGATGGTTAGGAGAAAGGGACAGAGGGACAGAGGGACAAAGGAACAACAGATAACAAGTAACGAGTATCGAGCATCGAG
>JACNKI010000101.1:9394-11874 GCA_014382125.1 Bacteroidota bacterium
CGAGTATCGAGCATCGAGCAACGAGCAACCATGAGCTTTCTGGATCATATCAAAACACCAACTTTACTTCTCGATGAGCAAAAATGCCTGGATAACATCCGGCGGATGGCCGACAAAGCACGTCGAAACAACCTGATCTTCAGGCCTCATTTTAAATCCCATCAATCGGCTGCAATCGGAGAGTGGTACAGGGAGGAGGGAGTGACTGCGATCACCGTATCCTCAGTGGAAATGGCAGGATATTTTGCAGATGCCGGTTGGAACGACATCACGATTGCTTTTCCTGTCAACCTGCTGGAGCTAAATGATATTGAGAGGCTGGCTGGAAAGATCCACCTGAACCTGCTTGTGAATTTTCCGGATATCATTCCTGTCCTTGACAATAAAATGACTAACCCTGTCGGCATCTTTATTGAGATAGACACTGGCTACCACCGGTCTGGTCTCACGCTTGAAAACATAAACCTGATTGAAACGATCATCAATGGTTGTAAGCAAAGCCACAAACTTGATTTCAAGGGTTTTCTTTCTCACTTCGGCGAGAGCTATCAGGCCAGTAACCCTGATGAGATTGAGAAAATCTTCTATCATGGAGTCAGGGAACTTCAACAAATTAAGCGCTCCCTGCATCCCGGCCAGGCGGGACTTATCAGTGTAGGCGATACTCCAACCTGCAGTGTAGCAGACGATTTCCAGGGGGTAGATGAGATCCGGCCGGGAAATTACCTCTTTTACGATGTAATGCAACTTGAAATCGGTGCATGTGCCACCGATCAGATCGCCCTCTGCCTGGCTGCCCCGGTTGTAGATCTATACCCGGCACGTAACGAAGTGGTCGTCTATGCCGGTGCAATCCACCTGTCGAAAGAGAGGCTCCGTCGCAACGGGGAAGAGATATTTGGCCTGGTGGTTCGGCTGACAAATGAGGGTTGGACAAAACCTCTGGAAGGATGCTCGGTCACTCAGCTATCTCAGGAACATGGTGTTCTACAGCTTGATCCCGACACCTTGAATTCTCTAAAGCCTGGTTCGCTGATCGGCATCCTGCCTGTTCATGCATGCCTGACAGCAGATTCCATGAAAAAATACATGACTATTCAGGGTAAACCGGTTTCAATGTTCACTGGAATTTAATCTGTTTTGAACGGGATTTTCCCCCATTCTATCGAATTTATTCTTATTGGTTCCATATGAGTAGTAATTTTACTATCTGAATGATCGATTACACCGTTGCAACATTTTTTAATCCTTCACGTCCTATTACACATGAAAGCAAAAAAAATACAAATGTTAAGTGTCTGATAATCATTTGTTAATTCTTTGTTAAAAACATAATTATCTGTAACCTTTTCGTTTTATTTGCATCTGATTAACTGAAACTTTAAAACTGGAAACAATGAAAACAATCAAATATCTAGCAGCAATTATTATTCTGGTCGTAGGTACTCAGATCGGATTGGCAGCAAATGATGGAAATTCCACAGGCAGTTCTCCGATAAGAATAACTCTTAAATTGATGTCACTATTCCCTGTAATTCCTGCGATGGCAGATTTTGATGATCAACCGACAGACAAGGAGCTTTTTTCGCCGACTGTTCCGCTTTACGCTCCTTATAGCGAAGCTCTTTAGTACCCCCCTATATATCCCCTTTTGTGCTTAAAAAGAAGGCCGGCCCGAAAATTCGGGCCGGCCTTTCTGCATATGCCTGTTGCAATGCTATCTTATAATCAATTTCATTCTGAATTTCAAACCATTTGAAACCACCTCAACGACGTACATTCCCTTTTCCAGACTTGATACATCAATTGTACTTATTGAACCTTCCCGATGGGTTACTTTTTGTCCGATCTGATTATAGATCCATACTTCGTCTATCCTGAATCCAGGTTCTGCTGAGAAATATAGTTCATCATTTGCCGGATTGGGATAGACTGAAATTTTAGATTCAATATCTATAGACGGAACGCCAAGTCCGCAAGCAATATATACTTCTTCCTGGCTATTGCATCCGGTGGCATTGGACTCGATTACGACAGATCCCGAAGGGTTGGCAAGGTAATTACAGATGCTTTCTACATCACATTCAGCAAGAAGATCATTATCAACGATTGTCAACGAATTAATTGAACTTGCTTCTATACTATCCAGACCTGCTAAACTGATAAGTGCATCATTATTCTCTATCGCAAGGCCTGCACCAATAGAGGTCACATTTTCCAAGCCTGTTACACTGGTAAGTGAATTGCTATGATAAATATTCAAAGAGCCTCCAATGGTAGTCAACGAACTCAAGTTTAATTCGGTAAGTGTAAGGTTACTATCAATAGTAACATCTCCACTGATAGATTCCAAATTATCAAGACCTGTTAGATTTGTTAATTTGGTAAAGGTGATGTTCAGATTATGCCCGATTGCTGTCAAAACACTAAATCCATTTAGATTCGTAATATCAACTTCCTTCCCGGTTCCAATTTCAACA
>JACNKI010000050.1 GCA_014382125.1 Bacteroidota bacterium
GATGATCAGGCAATCAGAAAAAGTATACAATTTCCAGCGTATTTTCAATATCCGCAGGGGTTACGGATTACGTGAACACGATGCTCAACCTTACCGGGCAGCTGGACCTGTTACGATCGAAGAGTATGAATCCCGTGCCGATCGTTACGATAAACAACTTAAAGAGATCCTGAATGTGGATCCGGATGGAAAATCGACTGAAGAGAAGATGGGAATTCTTCGTGAATACCGTGAAGATCAATATGAAAAGCTGCTCGACGCAGTTTACCTTCGTCGCGGCTGGACCAGGAACGGAGTTCCCAGGATCGAATTCCTCAAAGAGATCGGTATGGATCTTCCTGAGCTGATCGAGGTAGTAGCACCCCTGCAGGATTAGTGATTGCACATTATTGCCATTATTGCCATTATAGTTGTTTGAAATAATCATAAGTTTCTTTTCATTATCTATTATTATTCTTGTTTTGTTTGATGTATAATTCGATGTGCAAGTATCGACATATCGGGAGTTTTACTAATTTTGCAGAAGACTCCATAGCTTATGGAAACAAAATTCAGTAGTAAAATTCCTGACATCCATCTTCATTACAAGATCTGGATGTCTGATGCCCTGGATCAGGGGCTCCTCGGTGATGGCAAGTGGAAGATCCTGAAATTAATTGAACAAAAGGGCTCCCTGAAAGCGGCATGTGATGAATTAGGATGGACATACCGGAGAACATGGGGCAACCTGAAAAAGATCGAAGAGTTCTTTGGCTTTCCACTACTGAACAAACACCGGGGAGGGACTGAACGTGGAAGTATGGACCTCACCGAGGAGGGGAAGCGATTAGTTAAGGCATTTGATCAGTTTCATGCTACAGTTGATAAAACCATACAGAAGGGATTTGATCAGTTTATTGAAGAGTTAAAAAAATGATCTCATTTAATGAAGCTCTGAATACAGTCCTGAATGCTGCCACCACCACAGAAAAAGTACAATGCCCGCTGGAGGATTGTCAGGGTCGTGTGCTAGCAGAAGATATCCGGTCTGATATGAATATGCCTCCATTCAACAAATCAGCCGTTGACGGATTTGCTTATCGTAATGGGGATTTGTCCCCCAGGATTATCGAAACAATCCCGGCTGGTACTGTCCCACAACATTCTATCGGCCCCGGAGAATGTGCCCGTATCATGACCGGCGCGATGGTTCCTGAAGGTGCAGATAAAGTGATCATGGTGGAATTCACAGGCGAGACAGACGATGGACGGATCATCTGTAATAAAGAGGAAATCGCAACAAATATCTGTTACCGGGGTGAAGATATCCGGAAAGGAGATCTGGTACTTTCTGCGGGAACATTAATCGGTCCAACTCAAATCGCTGTCCTAGCATCTGTAGGGGCTACCTCTCCGAAAGTCTGGGCACAATCCCAGGTTGCCATAATCTCCACCGGTGATGAATTAGTAGTACCGGAACAGAAACCCGGTCCGGGGATGATCAGGAATTCCAATTCTGCACAGCTGATTGCCCAGGTAAAGAGGATCGGCATCCATACACTAGATCTGGGTATTGCCCGGGATACGGAAAAAGATCTCTTCAAGATCATTGAAGAAGGATTGGATAGGGCAGACGTGATTCTTCTTACTGGAGGGGTTTCGATGGGTACATTTGACTATGTCCCTGCCGTTATGCAGAAAGCAGGAATCGAGATCCTCTTTAAAAGCATCGCGATCCAGCCGGGCCGCCCTACAGTATTCGGCAGGAAAGGAGATAAATATGTATTCGGGCTGCCCGGAAACCCTGTCTCTTCATTTGTTTTGTTTGAACTACTTGTCAAACCGTTTCTTTATCAACTTATGGGTCACGATTATCATGCGCCCATGACCTGCCTCCCCATGGGAGAGACATACACACGCAACAAATCGGAACGGAAATCGATCCTGCCGGTTACAATCAGGGAGAACCATATATTTCAAGTGGATTATCATGGTTCCGCACACATTCATTCATACATCAATGCAAACGGATTAGTAGCTATTGAAATCGGCAACACGCAACTTAGAAAAGGAGAACTGGTAGATGTTCGATTGCTATAAAAGAGAAATCAACTACCTGAGAATCAGCATTACAGATCGATGTAATCTGCGTTGCCTCTATTGCATGCCTGAGGAGGGGATTCAACAACTGAACCATGATAAGATACTCCGGTACGAAGAGATCGTTGACGTTGTGAAAGAGGCTATTCCTCTCGGGATCGATAAAATCAGGATTACCGGGGGAGAGCCGCTTGTCAGAAAAGGGGTGGAACATCTTATCCAAATGATTGCAGCTATCCCGGGTGTCAATGATTTCGGATTAACCACCAATGGATTGCTCCTCGAACAATACGCAGAAAAGTTAGTCGAGTCAGGTCTTCACAGGATTAACATCAGCCTCGATACAATTGATCCGGTGAAATATAAAGAAGTAACACGTGGTGGAAACATAGAACAAGTTTTAAAGGGGATTGAAGCGGCAAAGAGAGCAGGACTGGAACCGATTAAAATCAATTGTGTGGTAAACAATTCCTCGTTGGAAAAGGATGCGCTTCAGGTCAGGTCATTTTGCGAAGAACAACATCTCCAGGTGAGGTTCATTCACAGGATGGATCTCGAAAACGGATGTTTCACGGTTGTAGAAGGAGGTTCCGGAGGAGATTGCAGTGGTTGTAACCGGTTGCGACTGACAGCTGAAGGCAAGATCAAACCCTGTCTCTTCAACGATCTGGAATTTGACATCCGGACACTTGGCATCCGGGAAGCGCTTCTCCAGGCCATCCACCTGAAACCAGAACAAGGAACAGTGAATACTAAAAATCTATTTACAAACATTGGAGGATGAAACCAAAATTTTCCCATATTGACGCTTCTGGCAAAGCAAAAATGGTTGATGTGAGTAAAAAAACTACTCAAATTAGAACAGCTAAAGCAATCGGACACATCACACTCTCCCCGGAAACAATTATCCTTATCCGGAAAGATCAATTAAAAAAAGGAGATGTCCTGACGATCGCTGAAGTTGCCGGAATCCAGGGGGGTAAAAAATCCAGTGAGCTAATCCCGCTCTGCCATCCTCTTCAGATCACCAAACTGGATGTGAAAGCGATATTGGATGATTCAGGTATTGAAGTTACAAGTCTGGCCCGATGTATTGGTCAGACCGGCATTGAGATGGAAGCGTTGACGGCAGTTTCTATCGCCTTGTTAACCATCTACGACATGTGCAAAGCAGCAGACAAATCGATGGTTATCGATGAGATTAAACTGATTGAAAAAACAAAAGAAAATATGGAACGCAGATGACACGAATATAACGGATTTGCACAGATAAAATCAGTGAAAATCTGTATCAATCTGTGTTATTTGTGTTCGAATGGTTTAGAAAATGAAAAAAGTAAAGGTTCTGTCAGTCAATGTCTCTGAGGAAAAAGGAACGATCAAACACCCTGTACCCTCCATTAAGCTAACTGAAAACGGGATTGAAGGTGACGCCCACAGCGGCCCATGGAACCGCCAGGTCAGTCTTCTTGGAATCGAAAGTATTCGAAAATTTGAGAAAGAGGCCAACCGCAAGATCAACTTTGGCGAGTTTGCTGAAAATATCACCACTGAAGGGCTGGAACTCTGGAAATGTCATCTCCTCGACCGGTTTGTTGGAAAAGAGATCGAACTCGAAGTCACACAGATCGGCAAAGAGTGTCATGGCACCTCCTGTGAGATCTTCAAGGAAGTCGGAAACTGCGTGATGCCGAAAGAGGGAATCTTTGCACGGGTGCTTAAACCAGGTGTTTTAGGTTCAAAACTCAAAACTCAAGATTCAAGTATCCAGGATCCTGTCTCCGAACTTTTTTACCAACCTAAAGCATACCGAGCCCACATCATCACCCTCTCCGACCGTGCTTTTCACGGCGAATACGAAGACAAGTCAGGACCTCGGATAAAAGAGCTTCTGGAGAATCTCTTTTCCAGGCCGCAGTCCGCAGTTGGCAGTCCTCAGTCCTTGTCACTCGACCCTCATCCTTCGTCCCGCGTCTCACGTCTCACGTCTCACGCTACTTTGATTCCCGACAATCCCGAACAACTCCTGAATCTTCTTTCCTGGTCCATCAGCGAGGGTCACGATTTCATTTTCACTACAGGTGGAACCGGCATCGGTGCACGTGATTTCACCCCGGATATTGTCAGACCAATACTCGACAAAGAGATCCCCGGTATCATGGAGATGATCCGTATTAAATACGGAACCCAGAAATACCAGGCATTGTTGAGCAGAAGCATCGCCGGCGTAGCAGGCAACTCACTGATCTTCACCCTCCCGGGTAGCGTGAAAGCGGTCAATGAATACATGGAAGAGATCACGAAATCGCTCATGCACATGGTTTATATGCTGCATGGGCTAGACGCACATTGAAAACCCCCAAACCCCCTGAAGGGGGCTTACTCCCTCCCATCCAGGAGAGGGGGCGGGAAAGGGGCAGAAGGCGAATTCGTAATTCGTAATTCGTAATTCGTAATTAAAAAATGCCGCTCTAGCGGCATTTTTCTGTACCCCGGGCGGGACTTGAACCCGCACGGCCCAAAGGCCACAGGATTTTAAGTCCTGCGTGTCTACCAATTCCACCACCAGGGCAGGATAAAAAAACCCTCTTCTGAGGGTCTTATCATCTGAGCGAAAGACGGGACTCGAACCCGCGACCCTGACCTTGGCAAGGTCATGCTCTACCAACTGAGCTACTTTCGCGTTTTTTACAGGGAGTGCAAAAATAACAAAAAAACAGGATTTCGTTATTTTTTTTCGAGCAATTTTTTGATCTCATTGAGTTTCATCAACGCCTCCACAGGGGTCAATGTATTGATCTCCATATTCAGGATGTCCTGCTTGATCTGCTCCAACAAAGGATCGTCAAGTTGAATGAAAGAGAGCTGGAAATCACCTTCAGTAATATCAGATGTCTGATGCCTGATGCCTGATTTTTTCTTTGATCCTGCATCCGGTATCCGGGATCCATTATCTACTTGCTGCCTATGCGATTTCTCCAGTTGCGCTAACATCTCATTCGCCCGTTCCAGAACTCCGGGTGGCATTCCCGCCATCTTTGCTACATGGATCCCGAAACTGTGCTCACTGCCACCGGGAAGGATCTTCCTCAGGAACAGGATCTGGTTGCCGATCTCTTTTATGGAGATGTGAAAGTTCCGGATACGGGGAAAGAGATTTGTCATCTCGTTGAGCTCATGATAATGAGTAGCAAACAAGACCTTGGATTTAAACACCGGATGCTGATGCAGAAACTCGGCAATCGCCCAGGCGATACTTATCCCATCATAAGTACTGGTTCCCCGTCCTATTTCATCCAGCAGGATCAGACTTCTGTTTGAAATGTTGTTTATGATACTGGCTGTTTCATTCATCTCCACCATAAAAGTCGATTCGCCGGAGGTGATGTTATCAGATGCTCCCACGCGGGTGAAGATCTTATCTGTGAGACCAAGTTTTGCATCATCAGCAGGTACAAAACATCCCATCTGGGCCATCAATACAATCAACGCAGTTTGTCGTAACAATGCCGATTTTCCAGACATATTCGGACCGGTGAGAATGATAATCTGTTGCGTTTTATCATCCAGAAACACATCGTTGGCAATATATTCTTCTCCAGGCTTCATCTGACGTTCTATTACCGGATGCCTGCCCCCTTTAATGTCAATGATATAGCTGTCATTCAGCTGAGGTCGAAAATAGTTGTTCTTCTGTGATATAAAGGCAAAGTTCACGAGCACATCCAACCTGGCAATAGCATTTCCATTTACCTGGATCGGCTGGATATATTCTCCCAGGAAAAGGACTAGCTCCTGATAGATCTTCATCTCCAACTCACGGATTTTCTCCTCCGCTCCCAGGATCTTTTCCTCATAGACTTTAAGTTCTTCCGTGATATATCGTTCGGAATTGACCAACGTTTGCTTACGGTTCCACTCTTCGGGGACCTTCTCTTTATGAGCATTGGTCACTTCCAGGTAGTACCCGAACACATTATTATAACCAATTTTCAGGGAACTGATACCGGTTTTTTCCATTTCCCGCTGTTGTATCCGAACCAGAAAATCTTTTCCCGAATAAGTAATCTCCCGAAGCTCATCCAGCTCTTTCGACACCCCTTTCCGGATAATATTTCCTTTACTGGCTAATGCAGGCGGATCCGGATTGATCTGCGCTTCGATCCGCTCCCTGACAAGCTTCAGGGTAGTAATCTGCTCGCCACTTTCCTGCAATCCCTTGCATTTCGATTTATCGCAAAGACTTTTCACCTCTTCAATGCTTTCCAGCGCCCGTCTCAGGTGAATCAACTCGCGGGGATTGACTTTCCCCACGGCAACTTTGGAAATTAACCGTTCCAGATCCCCAATGTCATTGAACAGCTCTCGAAATCGTTCGGTAAGTTTCTGGTTCTGTGTAAAAAACTCCACAACATCCAAGCGCTCTTCAATGGGTTGCTGGTTTTTCAATGGCAAAATGATCCACCTGCGTAACAACCGGGAAGCCATAGGAGAAACGGTTTGATCCAGTACGTCATTCAGTGTTTTCGCATGCTCATAGGGTGTCTGAATTAACTCCAGATTGCGGATTGTGAACCGGTCAAGCCAAACATACTGATCCTCCTCAATGCGGGTCAGCTTACAGATGTGCTGGATCTTTTCGTGCTGTGTTTCAAAGAGATAATGCATAGCAGAGCCTGCTGCCACGATTGCCTGTTCCATGTTCTCCACACCAAATCCTTTCAGGGAGGTGGTGCCGAAATGTTTCAGCAGGATATCATACGTAAAATCTCGTGTAAAAACCCAATCGTCGAATGTACTGATGTACATCTTTTCGCCGAATAGCTCAATGAATTTCTGGCGTTTGCTCTTTTGGATAATTACCTCACTGGGCCTGAAGCTCTGGATCAGCTTATCTACATATTCAAGCGATCCTTCAGCGATATAGAATTCACCGGTTGATATATCGAGAAAAGCTACGCCGGATTTTTTCGCTTCCAGATGAACCCCGGCCAGGAAGTTATTCTCTTTCTGCTCCAGGATCTTATCATGATACGAAACGCCGGGAGTCACCAGTTCCGTAACTCCCCGTTTAACAATTTTTTTTGTCTGTTTGGGATCTTCCAACTGATCACAGATCGCTACCCGATAGCCGGCTTTTACCAGCTTCGGCAGGTAGATATCCAGCGAATGATGGGGGAAACCTGCCAATTCCACATAGGAAGCAGCACCATTTGCTCTTCGTGTCAATACGATCCCCAGTGCCCGGGAGCTCTTGATGGCATCTTCACCGAAAGTCTCATAGAAATCGCCAACCCTGAAAAGCAGCAATGCATCCGGATACTTCGCTTTGATCGAAGCATATTGCCGCATTAATGGAGTATCGGCTGGTTCTTTTCGCTGTTCGCTTTTCGGCATTCGCTGTTCGCAATTCGTTATTCGCTCTTCGCTATTCGTAATTCGCTATTCGCTAAACTCATCCCATATACATAAAGTAAGTCCCCTTCAGGGGATTTAGGGGTAAACCGCTATTCAAAAATACTCTTCCTGAAGTGAACTCTCAAATTATGTTGATAACTCTGTAAAAGTGTTATTGTTTCCCTAATTTTGCGTATCCAAAAAATTAAACGAAAAGCCAAAAACAAAAAGCGAAAAGCGAAAAACGAACATGATGCGCAAACTCTCCATGTCCGAATTAAACCGCCCATCCCTTAAGGAGTACAAAGCCCGGGAAAAACGACCTGTTATTGTCGTGCTTGACAATATCCGGAGTTTGCATAATGTCGGGTCGCTTTTCAGAACTGCAGATGCGTTTAACCTTGAAGCGATCTTTCTGTGCGGGATCACAGCCACCCCACCTCACCGGGAGATCCATCGTACAGCTCTTGGGGCAACTGAATCGGTAAACTGGGAATATCATCCTACGTCCCAGGCTGCAGTAAAAAAGCTGAAAAAGAAGGGGTGTCAAATTGTTGTTATCGAGCAGACTGATAAAAGCATACCATTATCAAAAATTACGCTTGAATCCGGCACCCAACTGGCACTCATCTTTGGCAATGAAATAACAGGTGTTTCTGAAGAGGCACTTGACTACGCAGATGTGGCGATTGAGATCCCTCAATTCGGAACAAAACATTCTCTTAATGTAGCTGTTTCCGCTGGAATCGTAATCTGGGAACTCCTGAGAAAGAGCGAAAAATAACGTCGAAAAATGAAACTCTTCTATACCTAATGCGTAGAATATCATAAAACTTTTACTATTTTTACCATCTGAATCGATCGAAATATTAAATAAAAATTTAGGAATCAAGTTATTAACACCTTACATTTAATTAATTTTTTATGTATCGCGTGTTGATTTGGTTTTTTTTTTAATATATTTGTGAATCAGTAAACATAAAATTTTATAAATCTAAAATTCAGCAGTATGAAAAAGTTTTACCGCAGCTTGTCGAAGGTATTGATCGTCCTTCTGGTAGCGCATATCCCTGTTCTCGCATTTAGTCAGGATGAGCAAACAAAAGAAAAGAAATACAGAGACACAGCTCCCTCCTACAGCTACTGGTCAGTTCAGGCCTTTGGCGGGATCATGCAATTCAATGGCGACCTTTCCAGAAATCTCTGGATTAACCTGGGTGAGGGTGCTATGGGCTATAACTATGGTCTTGTCTTAACCAAACAATTTACCCGTGTGATCGGTGTTCGTGGACGTATTGCCCATGGAAAACTTCAGTCAAAGGTCGAGGGTAAATTTATTTACGATTTTGATCAGGGCGCTCCGGCCGATCCCAAGCCTCACTATCTGCACAAATCATTCGTTGCCTACCCATGGGAAACTGACATCCAGGTAACTGTCAACTGGCTCAACTGGATCCTGGGTAGTAAACCCGAACGTGTATTCAGTTCATATGCCATCTTTGGTGTGGGTGCCGACCAGACAATTGGTCATAGAACCGACCTGTTACTTGCCACAGATGATGCATGGCTCGGGAAGAAAGATGCTAACAATATGGGCAATACAAGTGGTCTGTTCAAAAACAACCTCGAATTCAAAGTGGGTGCCGGTCTTGGTTTCGATATCAACATACACAAGCACTGGTCAATCAACCCAGAATTTTACTGGCGATGGAGAGATGGCGACATCCTCGACATGACCAAAGGGGGTGCCAAGGAGATCAAGAACGACATGTATAGTTCCCTCACACTTGGTCTTACTTATAAATTCGGTTACCGGGGTGGCAACCTGAAAGAGATGGCCAAGAGATACAGTGAAGTGAAGTATGAAGTGATCCCGCCGATCCTTGCTGAAAAAGGAGACTCCGTTCCCGTGACCATCAAAGGGACATTCCCTGAAAAATATTTCGCCCAGAAATCTGCCATGTACTTCCAGCCTGTATTAAAGTATGAAGGTGGCCAGTATGCACTGAAGCCGATGACTCTTATGGGTGAGAAGCTAACCGGCGACGGAACCATGATCAAGTACAAAGAGGGTGGATCGTTCACCTACACCACGGTATTTCCATACAAACCAGAGATGAATACCTCCGAACTGGTGGTTGAGCCGATCATCTATACAGCCAAGGAAATTATCATTCCAAAGAAAGATGAGATCATCGTGAAAGCTAAGTTTCTCGAGCTGCCTTCCCGCTCACTGGCACCCGGTGTCATTTACACACCAACACGCATCAGCAACGAACTCACTAAACTGATGGCCGCTCATGGCTATCAAAAAGTGGTGATCGTTTCCAAAACAGGTGTTCTCTTTTACCCGGTGAATGTCGCCAGATTGAACCTGAGATTTGGCCTCAACAAAACAGATGCTGCCAAAGAAGCATTAGCCGGTTTGGATGAGTTTTTGCAGCAAGGCTGGAAACTGAAGAACATCGAGATCGACGGGTGGGCATCTCCTGAAGGAGAAGAGACATTCAACGTTGGCCTCTCTGAGAAGCGTTCAGAGTCGGGGAATAAATATATGGTCGGACAGTATCAGAAATGGATGAAGGAAACCATCAAAGACGACAAAGAGCTGACCAGAAAGCAAAAGAAAGAGTTGATCGCCAATGCTGCAAACGATGTCAACTTTGTTCTGAATCATCACGGACCCGACTGGAACGGATTCCTGAAGCTCGTTCAGAACAGCGACATGAAGGATAAGAGTAAGATCCTCAATGTGATCAACTCAACCCAGAGTGAAGCCAAGAAAGAGCAGGAGATCCGTAATATGATCCTGATCTATCCCGAAATCGAAGAGTTTCTGCTTCCTCCACTGAGAAGAGCTGTGATTACAGCCAATCTGTATGAACCACGTTTCCTTGATGAGGAACTCAGTAAGATGGCACTTGCTGCACCAAAAAAATTGAATGTCGAAGAGATCCTCTATGCCGGCACTCTGACCGACGATGTGAAAGAACAGCTTAAGATATACGAAAATGCAGCTAAGCTATACAGCGACAGCTGGAAAGCTCAAAGTAATGCTTCTATTGCCAATATCGCAGCAGAAGATTATCCAAGAGCTCTTGCTTATGCTGAAAAAGCTAATGACCTTTCTCCCAACAATGGGATCGTTATGAACAACCTGGGTGTTGTATATGCTAAGCTGGAGAATTTCGATAAAGCTGATGAGTATTTCAAGAAAGCCCAGGAACTGGGTGAGAATGAAAATTACAACATTGGTGTGCTGACTATCCCTAAAGGTGATTACCAGAAAGCATCCCAGTTACTTGGCGGTAAAAAATGTGACTACAACCTCGGACTGCTCCAGCTGGTATCCGGAAACACTTCTGCCGCTGAAACTACCCTGAAGTGCGCTCCGCAGACTTTGGAGACAGCTTACCTGCTTGCCATTATCGGTGCCAGAAAAGCTGATACACAGATGCTGTATGAATACCTTATGAAAGCTTGTGAAGGCAAGGAACTGAAAGAGCAAGCGAAAGGTGATCGCGAATTTTATAACTATGCAAATACTCCTGAATTCCAGAAAATTGTGAATTAAGGTTTACTGATGAGCATAGCGAGTGACGGAGTGGTTATTTCCCGATACGGATGACACCAACCGTATATAGCTTCAGCCAAAAAAATAACCTTAACCAACTACTCTGACCTTCCCGGAATCATTGCAAGATGCTAACAAACTCGTAATGGATGTTCCTGATACAGGATGACACAACTCACCGGCAATCTCTGCCAGGGGAACTAACACAAACCGTCGTTCTGTTATCAACGGATGAGGAATCGTCAATTCCGGCATATCCAAAATCTCCTCCCCGTAAAAAAGGATATCGATGTCGATGGAACGTGAGAGGTAAGACGTAGAACGCGAGACGTGAGACGTAGGGTTGTGATCATCAAACTTGGGTTTCACCTCATTGTCATTGCGAGCGTAGCGAAGCAACGGGATCCGGGATCTGCCCAATTCCTTCTCTATCCCCAGCAAACCACTAAGAAGTTCCAATGGGGAGAGGCTTGTATTTATCTGGATCACCTGATTCAGAAACAGAGGAGCGTTTTCCATTCCCCAGGGAACAGTCTCATAGATAGATGATTGTTTGTTGATCCTGCCAACAACAATTTCGATTCGTTCCCGTGCTCTCTTCAGCAATTCTGTCTGGTCGCCCTGATTTGACCCAAGGGATAAAAATACAGCGATGTCTGAAGACTCCATAAAACAAACTTACATAAAATGATAAACCTAAAAATCATTATCTTTGTTTAAAGCTAAAAACCTGCCGTTATGAACTTTGTCAAAACCATGCTCGCCACGATGCTGGGATCATTCATCACCATCGTGGTTTTATCTG
>JACNKI010000108.1 GCA_014382125.1 Bacteroidota bacterium
TAAAACCTTCCCTCCTCAAACTCACAGATAACCGGCTGGGCTTCGGAAAGAAGCTACTGTGGCGGGATAACGCATAAATGACACGTTGTGAGTTGTTTAAGACTTATTACGGCCTAATATTTTTGAACTCAAACATTTAGCAATTCTGACCCGATTTCTGTTAATAACATTTCGCCCGAAAAACATTTCTTCGTAGTATCTTGCATCTGCAAAAAAATCCCCCCCAGATTTTTTCATAGCAGATTAGAAACCAGTTAACTAAAGAGGGTTTAACCAAACTAACAGAGCTGTAAATGGAAGAAGCTCCTACCGTTCAGACGCAACAGCAGAAGGAGAAAGCCTATTATACCGAGGTGTTAAACAAGCGAATACGTCCTAAAGTAATGATAGAAGATCAGGAGATGAAAGAGAAAGAGGACCAGAAGAAAGAGTCTGTCCATAAGAAATTTTCATTTGATGAGGTCGTAGCAAAATCGACAGAATATTTTAATGGTGACAGCCTGGCAGCAGATGTATGGGCAAACAAGTATGCGCTGAAAGATTCTGAAGGGAACCTGTTTGAGCTGACTCCGGATGACATGCATCACCGGATTGCCGGTGAAATAGCACGGATTGAGAAGAAGTACCCCAACCCGATTAGCGAAGAGGAGATCTTTGAGCTGATCAGGAATTTCAAATACATCGTTCCCCAGGGCAGCCCCATGGCCGGTATCGGGAACAATTTTCAGATTGGTTCGTTGTCCAATTGTTTCGTGATCGGCAATGATGGACTGGCCGACTCTTACGGAGGTATCATGAAGACCGATGAGGAACAGGTTCAGTTAATGAAGCGCAGGGGAGGTGTCGGCCACGACCTTTCCCACATCCGTCCGAAGTACAGTATGGTGAAGAACAGCGCTCTCACTTCTACCGGGATCGTTCCGTTCATGGAGCGATACTCAAATTCCACGCGCGAGGTGGCCCAGGAAGGAAGGAGAGGAGCGTTGATGCTCAGCATCTCCATTGTACATCCCGATGCCGAACATTTCATTGATGCCAAATTGGAAGCCGGAAAGGTGACAGGTGCAAATATCTCTGTGAAGATTACCGACGACTTCATGAAAGCGGTGATCAAAGATGGTGAGTTTACCCAGCAATACCCGGTTGATTCAAAGGAGCCTACAGTAACCAGATCCATCCGTGCCCGCGATCTCTGGAACAAAATTGTTCATAATGCATGGAAATCGGCTGAACCGGGAATTCTTTTCTGGAATACCATTCTCCGCGAATCCGTTCCCGACAGCTATGCCGACCAGGGATTCAAAACCCTCTCTACCAACCCTTGCGGAGAGATCCCCCTGTGCCCCTACGACAGCTGCCGGCTGATGGCCATCAACCTTTACAGCTATGTCGTAAATCCCTTCACCAGTGAAGCCTATTTCAACTCCGGGCTCTTTATTGAGCATGTTCATAAGGCACAGCGCATCATGGATGACCTCATCGATCTGGAGCTCGAGAAGGTGGAGAGGATCCTGGAGAAGATAGAACAGGATCCGGAGGTTGAGGAGATCAAGTCGCGGGAACGCGACCTCTGGAAAAATATCAAAGAGAAAGCCATCCAGGGCAGGCGGACCGGTTTTGGAATCACAGCGGAGGGAGATATGCTGGCTGCTTTGGGCACCCGCTACGGATCCGATGAAGCAATTGATTTCTCTGTTGAGGTTCACAAGATCCTCTCCCTGGAAGCCTATCGTTCATCCGTTACGATGGCGCAGGAACGGGGCTCTTTCCCGATTTACGACGCAGAACGGGAAAAAGACAACCCCTTTATCAAACGTATCAAAGAAGCAGATCCAGGTATCTATGAGGAGATGCAGAAAAACGGACGCCGGAACATAGCTATGCTGACCATTGCCCCCACGGGTTCCGTCAGCATTCTCACACAAACCACCTCCGGACTGGAGCCTGTTTTTGCTGTCTCCTACAAACGCCGCCGGAAAGTTAATCCCAACGATAAAAATGTAACCATCACCTTCACCGATGAAGTAGGAGATACATGGGAAGAGTACAATGTGTTCCATCATAACTTCGTCACATGGCTGAAGATAAACGGCTATAATCTTGATGAGATGATCCATAAGAGCGACAAAGAGGTGGATGAGATCATCAAGAAATCACCCTTCCACCGGGCTACGGCAAACGATATTAACTGGGTAGCCAAAGTCAAGATGCAGGGAGCGATCCAGAAATGGGTCGACCATTCCATCAGTGTGACGGTGAATGTTCCCAACGATATCCCACAGGAGATGATCGGTACCATTTACGAAACCGCCTGGAAGAGTGGTTGTAAAGGGATGACTGTTTACCGGGAGGGCTCCCGTGCCGGTGTACTGGTAGCCAACGACAACAAAGATGAGAAGAAGGATTCAAACGAATTCAAGGAGACCCGGGCACCACATCGTCCTGAGAAGCTGGATGCCGAGATAGTCAGGTTCCAGAACGATAAGCAGAAATGGATCGGTGTAGTAGGTTTGCTGAATGGCAGGCCATATGAGATCTTCACCGGTGTTTCCGATGACTTCTGGATCCCCACGTGGGTACAGAAAGGATGGATCATAAAGAGTCGTCCCGATGGTGTCGATTCCCGGTATGATTTTCAGTTTGAAGACAGGCAGGGTTATAAGATCACCATTGAGGGACTCTCGAGGTCGTTCGACAAAGAGTTCTGGAACTATGCCAAACTGATCTCCGGGATCCTGCGTCACGGCATGCCTCTTCCATTTGTGGTTAATATCATCTCTAAGCTGCACTTTGAAGTAGACTCGATCAACACCTGGAAAAACGGTGTGGAACGGGCGCTGAAGAAATTCATACCTAACGGAACCAAAACAGCGGACCATGACTGTCCGAAATGCCATGAGAAAGACAGCCTCATTCACGAGGAGGGTTGTGTCAAGTGCCGTCTTTGTGATTATTCGCTCTGCACCTAAAGGTGCTTTCAATCTATTTAGAACCGTTTCTTGTGGTAGTCAAACGTCTGGCTGTCACAGAATTTTTTGATCTTTGTGGCGATAACGATGAAAGCATCCAGTTTGTGCTTCTTGAACCAGGCGATCGAATCGGGTTTCCCCAGGCAAGCTTCCGCAAGAACGAACAGGAAAAGATGTTTGTTGTCTTTTAACCATTTAAAGGCTTTGGGATCTTTGGAAGTGACTGCGCTGTCGAACGCAGCCAGGTGTACAAAGCCATTTTTCATCAGCCAGGAAAACGCCTCATCACTGCCTCTCATGGCATGAGAGAGCGCTGCAACATCCGAATAGTTGTTGGCGATAAACCAGTCGACGATCTTCTGGTTTTCTTCAAACGTCTCTCCAAACGCCAGCCAGATTTTTGCCGGGTAGTAGAACGTCATTTTGTGATGTTGTGGTTTGGCCATAAAAAGTCATTAAGTCATTAGGTCATTAAGGTCATTAAGGGAAAATTTCTTCAAACATCCTACGTCCCACTTCCCACGTCCCACTTCTCACGTCCCACGTCCTACGTGCCACGGTCTAACTTGTCTTACTGATAAACTTCCACTTCAATCCCATCCTTCCTAACTCTCTCCGCGATTTTTTCCAGTTCAAATGTAGCGATTTTTTCGATGTTGTGGGAGGCTGTTGCCCGGGCAATCGGATAGATCATCACCGATTTGGGCCCGATCTCGTTGAGTTTTTCCAGCCAGGCAGATACTTCACTTTCTTTGGTGTTATCAAACTGCTCACCCCGGAACTCGCCTCTCAGGAACATCGTCTGGATAATGACGTTGCCCTGGAAACGTTTCAGGTTAAGGATCAACTCCTCAAAATTGACAGGTTGCATGGGGTTGTTAACCAGGCGGAATATCTTTTCGATTCCGGTATCCAGTTTCTGGATGTTGTTATCGAGGCGAAGCAGGGCTTGAAAGATCTCTTTGTGGTGGAGCATGCTTGCATTGGAAAGCACCGTTACGCAGGCTTCCGGGGCGTAGGTGTCGCGGAGGGACAGTGTGTCGTCGACGATCGCAGGAAAATCAGGATGCACCGTGGGTTCTCCGTTCCCGGCATAGGTAATGGTATCGGGAAGGTAGTCCTCTTCCTGAAGTCGCTTGAGGTGTTTCTCCAGATACCATCTGACCTCCTCCCGGGTAGGCAGTTCGGGAGGCTTCTCTTTTGGGTTGGGAGTCCAGCCGCATTCACAATAGATGCAGTTGAAAGAGCAGAATTTGGAGTGCAGGGGCAAGAGGTTGATGCCAAGTGAGAGTCCCAGCCTCCTGCTGCGAACAGGACCGAATACAACTTCATGAAAAAGGAATCCAGCCATCGGAGTCGATTAGGTTGGTAAAATTACGTATTTTTATCCACCAATACGTTGCTCGTGCCGTCACTAAATTCAATCAAAGCGCCTGTTGCCGAACACCTGGTAGTGTTTGATAAGAAGTTCAAAGACTACATGAAGAGCAACGTTTCCCTGCTCGATATCATTACGCGATACCTATATAAACGCAAGGGGAAACAGATCCGGCCTGTATTTGTTTTTCTCTCTGCCAGCATGCACGGAGAGGTATCGGAGAGCACCTATGTAGCTGCCTCGTTGATCGAGATGCTCCATACCGCTACACTGGTTCACGATGATGTGGTCGATGACTCCAATATGAGAAGAGGGCTCTTTTCGATCAACGCTCTGTGGAAAAACAAGATTGCTGTTCTGGTAGGTGATTTCCTGTTGTCGCGCGGTATGTTGCTTTCGCTGGAGAAGGATGAATTCGGCTTGCTGAAGATCGTCTCGCGGGCGGTGAAGGAGATGAGTGAAGGGGAGCTGTTGCAGATCGAAAAAGCCCGGAGGCTGGATATCAGTGAGGAGATCTATTTTGATATCATCCGGATGAAGACCGCTTCACTGATTGCTTCCTGTTGTGCCAGTGGGGCCTTCTCTGTAGGAGCCGATCAGGTGACCGTAGAGAAGATGCGACTCTTTGGAGAGTATGCCGGGATCGCTTTTCAGATCAAAGACGACCTGTTTGACTATGAATCGGGCACGATTACCGGGAAGCCGAGTGGAATAGATATCAAAGATCAGAAGATGACACTGCCGCTGATTCATCTGCTGAATCATGCGACTTCCAGTGAAAAGCGGTGGGTCATTAACACCGTGAAGAATCACAATACAGACTCTCGTCGCGTTTCGCGATTGATGCAGATGGTGAACGATGCCGGCGGACTGGATGCCGCCCGTGAGAAGATGCTGGAATACCGGGAGAGAGCCATTGAGTTGCTCATGACAAATCCTGCTTCTCGCTACAGGGATTCGCTGGAGAAGCTGGTGATCTTTACCACCGATCGCGTGAAATAAGGTTCAGGGTAAAGCCAAATGTAGTCCCGACTCCAACTGTACTTCTGACATTGACAGTCTGGTTATGTGCCTCCATGATATGTTTGACAATAGCCAGCCCCAATCCTTTTCCCTTTGAAAAAGAGGCTCTGCCCCTTGAGGTTCTGTAAAAGCGTTCAAACACCCGGGGCAACTCTTCCGGATCAATGCCGGTGCCATTGTCGGTGATCTCTGTCAGCACATGTTTATCCATATCGAAGAAATCTATCTTTACGCTCCCTTCTTCCCTGCCGTACCGGATTGAATTCTCAAGAATATTAGTGATGACCTGCCGGATCTTCTCCTGATCTCCTTCCACATAAATGGGCTTATCCTGCCCGGTGCAAATGATGTCTACCTTCCGTTTTCTGGCTTTTATCTCCAGCATCTCGATCACCTCTATCGTTAAGGCAGTGATATCAAACCGTGTGATAGTCAGTTTTATCTGGCCCGTTTCCAGCTGGGTGATCTCATCCAGGTCATCTACAATACGGATCAGCCGTTCGATGCTCTTTTCTGTTCGTTTCAGGTACTCCATGTTGATAGAAGGATCTTCAAGGCCTCCGTCCATCAGCGTAAGAATATACCCCTGGATATTGAACAACGGGGTTTTGAGCTCGTGTGAAATGTTGCCGATAAATTCTTTCCTGTATAGTTCGAGCTGCTTCAGCTGTTCAATCTCGCGGCTCTTCTCCTCTGCCAGATCGGGGCTGACTTCATCAGGGAAGCGGTTATCGGTCTGGGGTGGCTTGACCTGCTGGTTTTTCCGTTTGAAAAGGTTAAATCTCATTTTTCTTCAAATTTATAACCAACGCCTTTGACAGTTTTGATGCTGTCGATTCCCAGTCGTTCCCTGATACGCCGGATATGCACATCGATGGTGCGGTCACCTACGATCACATCGTTTCCCCATACCGAAGAGAAGATATCATCACGTGTAACTACCTTATTCGGAGAGGATACAAGGAACCAGAGCAGTTCAAACTCTTTTTTGGGGAGCGAGATCTCATTGCCGTCACGGATTACAACATATTTGGCTTTATCGATGACAAAGTCAGTTGTCTCCACGATATCGGATGCAGGCTCTTCTGTCACCTGGTCTTTGTAACGGCGTAGTAGTGCCTGGATCCGGGAGAGGAGGATCCTGGGTTTGATCGGTTTGGTAATATAGTCGTCAGCTCCGGCTTCAAAACCGGCTATTTGCGAATAGTCTTCTCCCCTGGCTGTCAGGAAAGCAATGAGCGGATTTTTCAGCTCTTCCATGGCAAGCAGTGTTGTGCATGTTTCCATGCCATCCATGCCCGGCATCATCACATCGAGGATGACCAGGTGGGGAAGGAACTCCCGGGCAAGGCGGATCGCCAGTTTTCCGCTTTCCGCTTTCTCTACCTGGTATCCTTCACGCATCAGATTGTATCCCACAAACTCCAGGATATCAGGTTCGTCATCGACAAGAAGGATTCTGAACTCGTTTTTATTCAATGGTTCTCAGTTGGAATTCTGAATGTCAAAGGTACTAAGTATGGATCTATAATCAATTAAAATGGTAATTTTGTGGCTGGTAAAATATTACCCCCCGGCCCCCTAAGGGGGAGTAAGTCCCCTTCAGGGGATTTAGGGGTAATAATAATTTACAAGTGACGATTAACGATTTACGAATGATGAATCCTATGAAACATTATCAAGTTCCGATCATACTCTTTTTATTTCTGATCTTTTTCCTTCGGTGTGATCTCATTGCTCAGAGATTTGACGGAGGGATTTTGGCTGGAGGGTTGATCAGCCAGGTAGATGGTGATAGATGGGGCGGCTACACCAAAGTCGGCTTTCTGGGGGGAGGCTTTGTTCATCTGGAACTCTCTCCTCACTCCTCTTTGCAGCTGGAGATGGAATACATTCAGAAAGGGAGCAAGAAACCCACCTTTTATCAGGAGAATGATTATCACTCTTACCTCTTAAGGCTTCATTACCTGGAGATCCCCATCCTATATCAGTTTACCTTTTTGAAACGTATCTCGGTGGAAGCTGGTCCGGCAGTTGATGTCCTGCTTGGCTTCAACGAAGAGGTCGATGGTAGTGAGGTGCCAAATGACTACCCTTTTCGTCGCGTTACACTGGCTGGTATTGTCGGCGTTTCAGGATATATATCCAGGCACCTGAAGGCTACCTTCCGGTTCAATTACTCACTGTTCTCCCTCCGCCAGCCTCAACCTGACAGACGGCCAGAAGCCTGGCGGAAGGTCCTCTTTGATTGGGGACAGTATAATAATGTGTTATCGTTGTCGGTATCGTATCAGTTTAAGGGAAGAAGGAACTGGTAATCATGGGAAAAAAGCTCATAGTTGGAATTACCGGCGCAAGTGGCTCGATATATGGGAAACTTTTGCTTGAGAAGCTGGATGGTCTGAGAGATCAGATCTCAGATTGTGGTGTGATTTTCTCTGAGAACGCCATCAAGGTCTGGGAATTCGAGCTGGATTCTTTCGATCCCTCTTCCCTGCCGTTTACTACCTATGATCCGAACGATTTTTTTGCTCCGATGGCTTCCGGTTCAGCCGGTTACGATACCATGATCATTTGTCCCTGTACGATGGGCACGCTGGGACGGATCGCTTCGGGTGTCTCGAGCGACCTGATGACCCGGGCTGCCGATGTGATGCTGAAAGAGCAAAGGAAGCTGATTCTGGTTCCCCGTGAAGCTCCATACAGTTTGATTCACCTGCATAACATGAAATTTCTGACAGAGGCGGGTGCGATTATTTGTCCTGCCTCCCCCTCTTTCTATAGCAAACCACAGGGTAATGAAGAGTTGGCTATGACCGTGGTTGACCGGGTGCTGGCGTTAACCGGATTTGAATTTCCGAAATATAACTGGGGGGAGCAGAACTCATAAGCCCATATTTCGTTTCACTGTTTGATAGCCGGTTCTGATGATCCCTGAATCACGGAAGATCCTGTTGAAGGTCTCCTCACCCATCTCTCTCCATTCCTTTTTTCGAAGAGCTGTTAATTCGGGGGAGGGGAGAAAATGTTTCTCTTTTGTAGGTTTGGCAAACCGGTTAAAGGGACATACATCCTGGCAGATGTCACAGCCAAAGATCCGGTCACGAAGGTTTCCTTTAATCTCTTGTGGGATCTCTCCCCGGTTTTCGATCGTTTGATAGGAGATGCATCGGGCGATTTCGAGCTGGTACGGAGAATTCAGGGCTCCCGTAGGACAAGCGTTGATACATTTGTCACAACTTCCGCAACGATCTGTTTCAGGTTCGTCAGGATAAAGATTCAGGTCGGTAAGAATTATCCCAATATGATAAAATGAACCGCCTTTCCTGTTAATGATCAGGGTGTTCTTTCCCTGCCAGCCGACACCGCAGCGTTGAGCCCAGATTTTTTCAGACACAGGCCCGGAATCAAAGAAGCTTTTTACCAGTGACGGCTTGAAGGATTCGGTAATAAAAAATGCTAGTTTTTCTACACGTTCCTTTACCACGATGTGATCATCTTTCCCGTATGCATATTTCGAGATCACATAATTGTCCTCTTCAGGAATGATCTCCTGCGGGTAGTAGTTCATCATCAAGGTAATGACCGATTTAATACCTGGCAGAAGCAGATCCGGATTGAGGCGCTGTTCGGTGTAGCGTTTTAGGTAGGTCAGCCCGGCATTTTTTTTCTGTTTGATAAAGTTCGTGTAAAAAGGCCTGAGTGACTCCAGCTTCTCAGCCTTCGCAAAGCCGCAATGAGAGAAGCCGAGGGAGAGGGCTCTTTGTAAGATGGAGTCGTTGGGATTCACTGC
Organism: Bacteroidota bacterium; assembly: GCA_014382125.1. Taxonomy (GTDB): domain Bacteria; phylum Bacteroidota; class Bacteroidia; order Bacteroidales; family FEN-979; genus QYOJ01. The sequence goes on from JACNKI010000108.1 coordinate 9,164, forward strand.
GTGTAGATAAAGGATGGTGCTTAGGATTTATCTGTTATCTGGTGCTTGATTGTGGTGCTTTTAGTTGGTTCTTAAAACAACTTCCCTGTACCTCCAGGATTGAACCTCCCCAGATGCTTATACGCCCGTTCCGTTACTTCTCTTCCACGTGGTGTCCGAACCAAAAATCCCTCCTGGATCAGAAAGGGTTCGTAGACCTCTTCGATGGTGCCGGCATCTTCTGAGACAGCTGTAGCGATGGTGGTGAGTCCGACCGGTCCCCCTTTGAATTTATCGATAATAGTAGCCAGGATCTTGTTGTCCATCTCATCCAGTCCACAGATATCGACATTCATCGCTTCCAGGGCAAAGCGGCTGATTTTCAGGTCGATGTTGCCATCTCCTTTGATCTGGGCAAAGTCTCTGACACGACGCAGCAACAGGTTGGCGATCCGGGGTGTTCCCCGGCTGCGTTTGGCAATCTCCGCGGCGGCATCTTTGTCGACAGGGACATGAAGGATCCCGGATGATCGGCCGAGGATTCGTTCCAGGATGTTAGCCGGATAGTAGGAGAGGCGGGAGTTGATCCCGAACCGGGAACGGAGAGGGGCAGTCAGCAGACCTGAGCGGGTGGTAGCTCCGATCAGGGTAAACGGATTCAATTTGATCTGTACACTTCTTGCATTGGGACCGGTTTCAATCATGATATCGATCTTGAAATCTTCCATGGCAGAGTACAGGTACTCCTCAATCACGGGTGTCAGCCTGTGGATTTCGTCGATGAACAATACATCATGCTCATCCAGGTTTGTCAGCAGGCCGGCCAGGTCACCCGGTTTGTCAAGTACCGGTCCGGAAGTGACCCGGATACTGACCTCCAGTTCATTGGAGATCACATGAGCCAGGGTTGTTTTTCCAAGTCCGGGAGGACCATGTAGTAACACATGATCGAGGGATTCATTCCGTTGCCGGGCCGCTTTGACAAAAACCTTCAGATTTTCAATAATATCTTCCTGTCCGGCAAAATCGTGGAACCCGGATGGCCGCAGCACCTGCTCAATTTCCTGTTCGGCCGGTGTCAGTGTTTTTCCGGTTGGATCCAGGTTTTCATTCATCTTTTCATCCAGGGTTTAGGAACCTGATAAGAAAGCAAAAGTATAAAATATTTAGAGCTATCTTTGAAATCTTTTAATAAAGAGCGTGAGAGACGCAACTTGCCAATAGTTTTAATGTCTACAAATAGGAGACCTGGTTAATGCCACTGGATCCGAGTGTAATAGAGGGATGTATAAAGAAGAAAAGGAAAGCGCAATATATGCTGTATCAGCACTTTGCCACTCCAATGCTTTTTTTATGCATGCGCTATTGCAGGAACCGTGAAGAGGCGGAAGATGTTGTGCAGGAGGCTTTCATCAAGATCTTTCAGAAGATCTCGACATTCCGGCAAAGTGGCTCACTGGAGGGATGGATCAGGCGGATTATGATCAATCAGGCGATCAACCATCTTAAAGCGAGAAAGTTGGTTTTCCTGGATACCGATCCGTATCAGCTGGGTAGCAGGTTTGCTGAAGAGAAGCCGGCAGAACAGGAACAACCCTTCAAACCGGAGGTTCTGCAAAAAGCTATTCATGAACTTCCGGCTGGATATAAAGTGGTGTTTAATCTGTATGTTTTTGAAGGATATAGTCATAAAGAAATTGCAGATGAACTGAGTATCTCCGAAAATACGTCAAAATCCCAGCTTTCCAGGGCAAGGAGTTATTTACGGAAGGTATTGTCAGAACAGAAAAATAAGTCTAATCGTTAACGCAGATGAGCGAAGAGAAGATACACAGAGAAGATGAGAGACTGGATAATATGTTCCGGGATTCTCTGGGAGAGATGCGCGTAGAGCCATCGGCGGGCGTTTGGAATAAGGTAAAACGGAGCCTGTTTCGATCCGAACTTTTGCGGTTTAACTTTGTTAACGTCCGCAAAGCATACAGGGCAGTTATCCCTGCAGCCCTTCTTGTTATTGGAGCGGTACTCTATTTCGGTCTCCTGGAAGGAGATGTAGTTTCGCAGCAGCAACCAGGAGAAAAGGTCGTAATCCCTAATCAGGTACAGTCAACACCTGAAGAACCCACAATAACGATTGCCCCTGCCGTCACTGAAACGATACCTGAAGAGTTTCCCACCATTATTGTTCTTCCGGTCGTTGAACCAACCCCTGAGCGAAGCATCAGTGAGGATCTCAATACCCTGATCTGTCTTGATCCGGAAATCAACATGACAAGCTTGTCCTTTCCAGCATCGATCCTTCCCGTCGCGAACCCAGTCCCTGCCGAGACATCTCAGGAGCCTGTACGCAAGCAAAGGCCGCAATCGTTCGATATTGGATTGAACATTACACCCGACATGGTGTTTTACCGGAATCCTTCGAGCTCGTTCAAATACAATTATACATTTGACGCAGGCACGAAATACAACATTGGCCGGTTCTATCTCCAGAGTGGCCTGGG
>JACNKI010000049.1:0-15605 GCA_014382125.1 Bacteroidota bacterium
ATCAGGTAAAATTGGAAAAATATTCCGAAAGATCCAATGTTTTTCGGCTCTCCGGGAAGTGCCACCTGATTATTTACTAACAAATTGTATGTTAAAAACATTGGACACGTCAGGCAAAAAATAACAGGCTGATCGCCATGATTACCATACCTGCAATCAGACCATAGATAGCGACATGGTGTTCCCCATACTTTTCAGCAGTTGGCAGGAGCTCATCCAGGGAGATGAAAACCATTATACCGGCCACAGACGCAAAGAGGATGCCAAACACAATTTCGTTCATGAAGGGCATCAGGATGAAGAAACCGACCAGAGCTCCAACAGGTTCAGCCAGACCGGAAAGGAATGAGAAAAAGAAAGCCTTTCGTTTGTTCCCTGTGGCGTAATAGATGGGAACTGAGACAGCGATCCCTTCCGGGATGTTATGTATGGCGATGGCTACTGCGATAGAGATACCTAAAGCCGGATCGGTGAGAGCAGCTGTGAATGTCGCCAATCCTTCGGGGAAATTATGGATGGCGATCGCCAGGGCGGAGAAGAGTCCCATGCGCAACAGGGTCTTGTTTTTTTTGTCATCGGCAGCCGGTTTCAGATCTTCCACACTTCTCGGTTCATGCGGATTTTCGAACGAGGGGACCAGCCTGTCGATCAGGGCAATGAATGCAAGCCCTCCAAAGAAAGCCAGCGTCGTTACCCAGTATCCTTCGGTTTCACCAAGTGCAGCAGATAGAGCATCCTTAGCTTTAGGAAAGATCTCCACAAGGGAGACATAGATCATCACGCCGGCAGAGAATCCCAAAGCTCCTGCCAGGAATTTCGTGTTGGTTCGTTTTGAGAAGAAAGCTACAGCGCTACCGATTCCGGTGGATAATCCAGCGAAGAGGGTGAGTCCGAAAGCGAAGTAAACAGGTTGAAACTCCATGGATCGATGTGAATGATTTGTAAAAGTTCATGAAAGACTATGGCGTACACATTTCATTATACTCCTCGACAATTCGTTTCAGGTCTTCGGATTTATACGTTCTGTTGTTTATTTTCTCGGTAAGACCAGGGCAATCTGATAGATAGTTGCACATGTCTTTTCGAAAGAAGGCGATCCTGGGCCTGAAAAGTTCTCCACTGTTTTTCTGTAGAATTTTCACAACATGCCATCCGGGAGACTCTCTCATCACCACATCAGGAGATGTGGGATTACTCCCTGCAAATCCATCGTATTCATAGAAATTGAACATGTTTAATGTTCCAACCAGAATCAGCTGAAGAAATATCTTTGGGGCTGGGTTAAATCCGCTACTGGAAGCTTTTATGGAATTTTTTACAGAGAGAAATCTGACCGGAATGCCCCGATAGGTAAAACAGAACTCCGTGGCCTGATCTGGCATCAGGGTGTGAGCCTGGATATTTTTATCACCGTATTTCACCTTCCATTGCATTTTCTCATAGGTGAGGGCATTTGAGAGCAGATTGACCGGAACACGAAAAACTGTTCTGACCGTATCCCCGGCATTGGTAATGAAATACCCATGGACTTTTGCTCCAAACGACGCTGGAACTGAAAAGGTAATGATTGCGATGATGATGATGAATCCTTTTCGCATTGTACAAATTTACATAAATCCTTTTTCCCGATCGGCCAGGATCGCATCAATTTCAGTGACCAATTGATCAGCATTTTCTTTGGTGAAGCAGAGAGGAGGTTTAATCTTCAGTACATTTTCAAAGGGACCATCCGTATCTACAAGAATCCCCCTTTCTTTCAGTTCATTCTGAATGAATGCTGCCAGGTTGGTGGCAGGCTCCCGGGTCAATGGATCGTGGATAAATTCCACCCCCAGGAAGAGACCTGATCCGCGAACATCGCCGATGCACAGGTAGTTGGATTGTAATTGTTTCAACCGGTTAATCAGATAGTTTCCAGTTTGAAGGGCATTCTCCTGAAGTTTTTCACTCTCCATTACATTCAGGACAGCCATGCCGATCGCACAGGAGACCGGATTCCCTCCAAAGGAACTGAAGAACTCCATCCTATTTTCAAATGAGCTTGCGATATCTTCCGTGCACACAACAGCAGCCATCGGGTGTCCGTTTCCAATTGGTTTTCCCAGGACCACGATATCCGGGATCACATCATACATCTCATACCCCCATAGATGACTTCCCAGCCTTCCAAAACCTGTCTGCACCTCGTCAGAAATGCAGACTCCACCCTGTTTCCGGATGAGCCCATATATCTCCTTCAGATACTTTTCTGGTAAGGGAACTTGTCCGGCACAACCGATGATTGGCTCAGCAATGAATCCGGCTATTTCTCCATCCCGAGGTGCTAGTTTGCTGGTGATTTCTTCTGTAAACTGGCCCTGGCAGGTATCAGGAAGGGGGGCAGTGATCACATGCTGCGGGGAGCCTTTCCCTCCTTCTCTGCTGAATTTATAGTGACTGATGTCAATCCCGGTACCGGTATTCCCGTGATATCCCATCTCCATCACCACCAGATCCGATTTTTGGGTATGCTTGAAAGCCAGTCTGATGGCCAGGTCGCTGGCCGCACTTCCGGAGTTGATAAAAAAGACTTTGTTTAATGAATCGGGGAACTTAGACAGGAGTCTCTCCGCATAGTCATTCAGCTCATCGTAAAGATACCGGGTATTGGTGTTAAGTCGTGCCATGGTTCGTTGCCCGGCTTCCACCACAACCGGGTGGCAATGCCCGACATGCGGGATATTATTTCGTGCATCCAGGTAAGTGTTCCCAAGAGTATCGTACATATACTGAAATGCACCACGCTCCATTTGAATCGGAGTGGAGTAGGAGAGGGATAGCGATTTACTGATATACTTAGATCGTTTTTCTAAACAGGTCTCTGTTGATTCCGGGATTTCTACAGGGAGATTGGCAGCTTTTCGAAAAGCTGATCTGGCATGAATGGGATTAATGGTGATCCATTGATGTAACAACTTCCATGAAGATTTTTCACTGATCGTCATGTATTCATTATCCGGGTGGGTTTTTTTTGCATGTGCAGCGTGACTTACTCCGATGCAGAGACGGGCAGCAACCAGGTAGTATAGAACATCTATCTCCTCAATTTCAAGTGGTAATATCTTGCAAAACCCACGAATGACGGGTAGCGCCCATTTCAACGGATCCTTTTTGTCGAACATGATGTAGGAGAGAGCGATAGCCAGATCATTGATCAGCAATGAATAGAGCAGGTCACCGAAATCAATGATCCCTGTAACCTTGTTATCCTTCACAAGTACATTCAGGTCGTTGACATCCCCGTGGATGATGCTCTGACGGAGTTCCGAAACCCGGGGCCTCACCAGTTCGTTGTATTCCATGTAAAAATAATCGACCAGTTTTCTGTCTGCCGGGTTAGAGATAAGTTTACTGTATTTTCTTGTCAGATCTATGTGCAGGGTATCCCATTCGTACCTGCGGGCTTCGATGACCGGGTTTCGGATTTTCAGAAGTTGGCTATCCATTCGGCCCAACAGGGTGCCAAATGATTCGAGCACCTCTTCTGTATGATCCGTTTTTCCAAGCAGGTCACCGTCAAGATATGGGAGAAGACGAAAAATCAGGTTGTTTTTGCCATCTTTAACGCTGACGAGATAATCGCCTGAAGTTGTTTTGACTGGCTTAGGGTAATAACCTGGTACCTCTTCCGAAAGTTTTTCCAAGATCTCATTTTCCGCATCCAATAGCTGGCTCAGGTTTAGCTCCTCAGAATATTGTTTCAATACGAAGCACCCATCCTCTGAGGTTATCTTATAGTTTTTATTATCATATCCCCAGAGCCCGGTAATCCCGGCTTGATCAATCGCATAATTTTTTCTAAGAATATGACTAATTGTTTTCATCTTTTAACGACTTAGTATCACTCCTCCTCTTCCACGAGATAATACCCTTCGCGGGAGAGAAGGTGATCCAGGTTGGCAATTCCATAGACGACTATAGCTGTTACGATCGAAGCATGGTTCCGGTATTCAGGGATACTTTTGTTGTATAGATCCCGTTCGGTATGCCAGATCTCCCGGTAGCTGAAATTCGTACCTTTCGGATCTTCTCTTCTGAATCCCATTGTCGGAATCCCTTCCACAGCAAATGGGCCGCTATCTGTTCCCCAGGCTCTTTTCGGCTGCTTCCTTGGTTTTCTCTTCTCCAGTGTAAAGGGGAAATCGGGATTGATATCGTTGATGGGTTTGCATATTTTCTCCATGTCATCCCACATCGCTTCAGATACATACATACCGGTAGGGACAGTCGGACCCCCATCCCGGTTGATCATATTAGAGATCTTTTCCAGCTTCTCTTTATTCCGTTTAATCCAGCTTCTGGAGCCAAGCAGCCCGAACTCTTCCCCTGCCCATAAGCAGACAAGAATTGTCCGTTTTGGTTTTCCGCCGGCTTTCATGATCAACCGGGCGGCTTCAATAGCGGGGGTCACACCCGAACCGTCATCAACGCCACCGGTTGCCACGTCATACGAATCCAGATGCCCGCCCACGATCACATATTCGTCGGGGTATTTCGTTCCCGGAATGATACCAATTACATTGTGATATTTCACCGGGCCCATTTTGAACCAATTGCGAATATCAAACTCCAACTCAAAGGTGCGACGCTCTTTTGCCATCTGTTCAATGCTCTTGTACTGATGTTCATCGAGTTTGATATCCGGTACCGTTGGTAATGTTTTGAAGTTAATGTGATCGATATTCTTGCGATCATATGTTGCCACGATCGGAACAGCCGATGACTGGATGGTTCCCAGGATACCTGCTTCTTTCATTTGATTATAGAACAGGGCTGGTTCTTCATGGAGTGGGATCAGCTTTTTCGCCGGGACTGTATCAGCTCTCGTCCAGTTAAACCTGCGGATCTCCCTGTTTTTTTTAGAGATCTCATCATTCAGTGCGATGATGGAATCGCGCTTGTGATCCCCCTTTTTGGACCAGTCGATCGGATAGCCATTGTTCTTTCCGGAAATCAAGATCCATGCTCCTTTTAATCTTCCTTTCATCCGGTCAAATTCGGATTGTGATTTGGGTTCCAGCAACACATGCCCGCGCTGAACGCCTTTTGTTCCAGAGGTGTAGGAGGGAGTTGCAAAATGTAAATGCATGCCCTTTTCGCCCAGCATCCTTCCAAACCAGGGTCCGCGGTTAAAACCAACAGGGAGCTCGCCAGCTTCATCGAGCTCAACTTCCATCCCCCACTCTTCAAATTTGCTAGCGGCCCATTCAGCAGCATTATCATAAGCTGCAGAACCGATTAGCCGTCCGCCAAACCGATTGCAAAGGATGTCGAGGTGGTTCATCGTCTGGTTATCGTTTTTCCCGATCTCGATGATCTGTTCGATAACTTTTCGTTCCGATTGAGCATAAGATGAATAGGCTAGCCATATGGATACAATAGCCAAGCCAAGTAGTGAGAGCTGTTTCATATTTTTTGCAATAAAAGTACTCATATATTAGAAATAAGAGTGATAACTGAAACTAATTTGAGTGCTAGCATTACAGTAGATCCACCGCCAATAACGGCTAAGTTTTAGATATTCCTTCTCATAAAATTGAATCCTTGGATTATTATTGAAAGGAAAACCTATATCCCAAAAGACTTATGAATTAGTGTCTGCTTGTAATCCACTGTTCCACTGGCATCTTTCACATGAAAAATAAATAATCCATCAGGTAAGTAGTCGATCTCCCAGCACCGGACGATGTACTTTTCATCTTTATTGAAGGTTCGTTGAAAGACAACTCTTCCATACATATTGCTGATAATAAGCTCAAGTAACCCAGTATATGGATGCCGCATCTTCAAGGCAAACCGATAAAAAAAAGGATTTGGGGAAATCCTGACAGGATTGAGTATTGGATCTTCTGTGATGAGCAGTTGTGTCATGGTTTCAGGGAAACATTCCCAGAGTTCAAAAAGGTAGCCACTGGTTGATGTTCCGGCTGCTATGTATCCTTTATTCTCAATATTGAATCCTACTCCATATCCCCGGGCAGCCCCAGGAAAGAGATTCACTTGCTCCCATGTATTGAGAATAGGGTCAAACGCCCACACGTCATGCAACGGTTTAAAAGCGAAATTGACACCACCCACAATGTACCCTTTCCCACCGGATACAAACCCCATAGCTCCGGTACGGGCATCCCCCGGAAGATCTGACATCCGTTTCCAGTTGTTGTTGGCCGGATCATATTCCCACCAGTCTTTCAGGTAGGATGAACCATTATTACCCAATCCGATATAAATTTTACTATGGATGGCAAAGCCAGTGGCATAGCACCTGCCACTGCCAGGGAGACTGGCTTTTCGTGTCCAGGTTCTACTAAAAGGATTATACTCCCAGATATCGTTTAACGCCTTCTCAGCCATATCGAAACCGGTTGCAATAAATCCACGGTTGCCGTAATTGATCCCAACGGCAGCCATCCGGCTCTGGCCTGAAGGGAATGGTGTGCCGGTGCTCCATGAATCTGTTGCCTGGTCCCACACATAGAGTTGGTGATTCATGCCGGAAGGATCTGCTCCTGTTGTGATATATGCTTTCTTCCCAAGTGTAAAAACGGCGCTTGCGCGAAGTGGAGAGGGAAGATTTGCCATGTATTTCCAGTTGTTGGAAATAGGATCATATTCCTGCAGGTCCTGCAAAAGATGATCGGATATTCCATTGGTACCGGTAGCGATATATCCTTTGTTTCCAATGGAAAAACCAACTGTCTGCAACCGGGCAGGATCTCGAAAACTTTGACGCTCAACCCAAGTTTGCTGGGCAACAACACACAAACCACCCACTATCAGGAGGGCGAATAAAGAAAATTTCTTTAGCATTTTTCAGCTATATCTTATATTGCTCGAAAACAAATATAGGGTCTAGGAGAGAGCGGCTTTACGGGAATTTTAGGACTTATGAACCGGTCATTGTTAATTCAATGCCGGGTCGGCAGGAAAATTAGCCCAGATGGCATAATCGGTGCCCATGTTTTTCAGGTAGTTCGACCAGAGCTCTTCCGGATTGGGATTAATCACCTCTTGTACAGATGCATGGGAAAGAACCCACGATTTTTCACTGATTTCACGATCAAGTTGGTTAGGGTTCCAGCCTGAATATCCAAGGTAAAAGCGGATATCGTTTTCGGTAATCTTCCCGGCCTCAATCAGGGTATGGACAGCGTCGAGACTGCCTCCCCAGTATAAGCCATCAATGATCCGGAGACTATCCTCAATGTCGGGGTGGCTGTGTATGAAAAAGATGCAATCGTTTTTTACCGGCCCGCCAAGGTAAACAGGGAAGTCATACCCGCGGAATCCTTTGATTACCTCATCCAGGCGGGTGTTGATAGGTTTGTTGACAATGACTCCGAATGTGCCTTCTTCATTGTGTTCAGCCAGTAAAACAACCGATTGACGAAAATAAAAATCCTTGAGAGAAGGCTCTGAGATCAGTATGATTCCTTGTTTCGGCTTTATCATTTGTTGCTCTGTCATTTCAACGAAAATAATTACATTTGCGAAAGGATCAAAGCAAATATAATACCAAATGATGGATAAGTCAAACCGTCATGACAAATTCATTCAATTCAGAGAGGAATACCCCTTTTTCGTCTATGAAAGTTACGATTACACCTATTCTGACCGTGGATTGGACATTCGATTTCATTTCAACCTGTCAGACAGGTTTCATTTCTATCCTACTATTAACATTCCTCCCAAAACTTTCTTTATTCCGGAAGAGCAGATCCGTGAGTTGCTGCCTAACCTGGTCTTCCACCTGGGGATGATCGAGTTGATTAGTTACTGGAAAGCAGCGTGCTCTCCACAGGTGATCATTCGGCCTCATCGTCTCTCACCTGAACAACTCTCATGGTGGAAAAAAATCTGGTTTAACGGTCTGGGAGAGTTTTTTTACCTGAATTCGATCACGACAGATATCGAACAGTTCATGAAGATGGAGGTTGATTCCTCGGACGAACTGCTTTCTGTCGCATGTGATTTGGCTCCTCAGATCATCATTCCAGTTGGAGGGGGAAAAGATTCTATTGTTACCATGGAAGTTTTATGTAAATCCCATAAAGTCACTCCACTCATCCTCAATCCACGCGGAGCCAGTGTTCACAGCGTATTTATGGCCGGATTTGCTTATGGAGAGATGATCGGGATTAGCCGGAAGATCGATCCGACACTCCTTGAACTGAATGACAAAGGCTTCCTGAATGGACATACCCCATTCTCAGCGTTGCTGGCTTTCCTGACAATTCTGGCAGCCATCATCTCGGGGAAGAGATCGATTGCCCTGTCAAATGAATCCAGCGCTAACGAAAGCACTATCCCCGGACTTCCTATCAATCATCAATACTCAAAGACATTCGAGTTTGAACAGGATTTCAGGAGTTATGTGAAGGAATTTATTTGTCCGGATATAGATTATTTTAGTTTTCTACGCCCGCTGAACGAAATTCAGATCGCAAGCCTTTTTGTCCTTTATCCGAATTATTTCACAGTGTTCAGGAGCTGCAACAAGGGTAGCAAAAGCGATTCGTGGTGTGGAAGTTGTCCCAAATGTCTGTTTACTTTCATCATATTGGCTCCATTCCTCAAACGAAATCAATTGATTGAGATCTTTCAGAAGGATCTGTTGGACGACATCGCTCTGAAACCGATTTTCGACCAGCTTATCGGCAAAACCCCGGAGAAACCTTTTGAGTGTGTGGGAACAATCTCTGAAGTGAATGCTACTTTACAAGTAGTAGTCAAACAGTATAACAACAATCCCCTTCCCGCTTTGCTCGAATACTATACCAACTCACCAGTTCACCAGTTCACCAACTCACCAATTCACCAGTTCACCAGTTTCCTCCAAACCTGGGATCCACAGAATTTTTTGCCGCCGGAACTCGAAACCCTTTTGAAAGGAGCACTCGATGGTTGATTTCCTGCGTAAACGTCTGGAAGGGAAAAAGGTTTTGTTGCTGGGCTTTGGTCAGGAAGGACAATCTTCTTTCCAGGTGATTCGTCAGGCGCTTCCTGAACAAGAGATCTGTATTGCAGACCGGAATTCGAGTATCAGGGAGATGCAGGTGGTTCAGGATGACCACCATTTGGATTTTCAGTGTGGAGACGATTATCTTTATGGATTGGATAATTTTGATGTGATCATTAAAAGTCCCGGCGTATCGTTAAAAGGGATTATTGCCCCGTTTGACAGATCCATAATCACCTCACAAACAGACCTTTTTTTACAGGCTTATGCTCCCCAGGTGATCGGGGTAACCGGCACCAAGGGAAAAAGTACTACATGTACCCTGATTGCCCACATCCTGAAAACAGCCGGAAAAGATACGATTCTCCTCGGGAACATTGGGACTCCGGCTTTCCACTTTCTGGACCATATCCGGGCGGACACACATATCGTTGACGAGCTCTCATCCTATCAGCTTGAATATATCCATCGGGCTCCACATCTGGGAGTCTTGCTCAATTTTTACGAGGAGCACCTTGATGCCTACGACTCATTCCGTGATTATCAGCTGGCAAAACTGAATATCGCCCGGTTTCAGGTGGCACAAGATGTATTTGTTTACAATGCGGATGACAAGTTTATTTGTGAGCATCTGGAGTCAATCAACCTGAAACAGAAGTGTGTTCCGTTTTCCCTGAAGAGCTCCTTCACAAGAATGGAATCTCAGAACAAACACAATCGCTATCTGAAAGGAGAACATAACTGGCAAAATATCCAGGCCGCTATCATCGTATCGAAACTACTTGATATTGATGAGGAGACGATCTCAGATGGGGTGGCATCATTCAAAGGGCTGGCTCACCGGATGGAGTATGTGGGATTTTTTCATGGAATCCAGTGGTATAACGATTCTATCGCTACGATCCCCGAAGCATGTACAGCTGCTATACGTTCTCTTCCGGATGTGGATACATTAATCCTTGGTGGTTTTGACAGAGGAATCGGATACGACGATTTGGCGTTATTCCTGATTAACTCTGGGGTGAAGAATCTGATTTTGATGGGGGATGCCGGTCGACGGATCGGCACCGAGATCGAAAAGACAATAAAAGCTGGGAAAAAGTTGTTCTATATCAATCGGTTTGATGACTTTCTTCCGATCGCATTGGAACATACCAGGCCAGGTGCTACTTGCCTTCTTTCTCCGGCAGCAGCTAGCTATGATGAATTCAGTAGTTTTGAGGAACGGGGCTTTCGTTTCCGGGATCTGGTTGAAGAGGTGATGAGGGGGTAATTGGGCATGAGGGTTTGAGGATAACAGGGTAATACAGTAACATTATAACTATGAAACAACAACATCATTACACAAACTCACCAACTCACCAGTTCACCAATTCTTCAGCTCACCAGTTCACCATCCTCACCATAATTTTCATCTTCTCAACTTGCTTATCTTTTGCTCAAACCTCTCATGAACTGCAGGTTCTCAATTACATCGACAAATACAAAGGGATCGGGATACAGCATATGACCACATACGGAATCCCGGCAAGTATCAAGATGGCACAGGCAATTATTGAGTCTCGGGCCGGACAGAGCTCTCTGGCCAGGGAAGCAAACAATCATTTTGGCATCAAGTGCCATAAAGGATGGACAGGCAAGACCTATCGAATGGATGATGACACTCGCAATGAGTGCTTCCGGAAGTATGAGTATGCAGTGGAGTCTTTTCAAGACCACTCAGAATTCCTAATCACTCGTAACCGGTATAGTTTCCTGTTCTCTCTTGATATTCAGGACTACCAGGCATGGGCTTATGGATTAAAATCGGCCGGATATGCAACCAATCCGAAGTATCCCGATCTACTCATCCGGGTGATTGAGAAATATTCCCTTAACCAATATGATCTTCCTGAGAGAGCTGTAGCAGCAGTTGCCACCACAAAAGCGGATGAGGATCTACTGGAAGCGTTCAAATCGCTTTTCACCTATTTTGGACCGGGACCAGACAAACGGAAGATCTATCTCAATAATCATGTTCAGTGCACATTTGCCCTCAAAGATGATGACCTGTTAAGGATTGCCCGTGATTTCCATGTCAAGGCTTCTGAATTGATGAAGTTCAATGACCTGAAACGTGCAGGTGGAATCAAAGAAGGACAGGTAATCTACCTGCAGAAGAAAAAGCGGAGAGCAGTTCAGAAAGTACATGTGGTAGGATTTAATCAAACCATGTGGGAAATCTCCCAGGTCTATGCCATCCGGTTGAAATCATTAAATAAAAAGAATAACCTCCCTGCAGGCTTCGAGCCTGCCGCCGGGAAGATGTTAAAATTGCGTTAACCGGAAATTCTTCACGTTCTTGCCCGAACCGATAACAAGATTCAGTTTGTACTCTCGTTCAAGGGTGCCAATGTCGAAGGGAGTTGTTCCCTGTACTCCCGATTCAATCTCGACATATCCATGCCGGTCAAACAGAAATACTTCATTGGTAGTTGGAGATACAATACCAATGAAGATTTTATCTCCAAGGGTCTTGATCAGATGTGGTAGAGAGACATCATGGCGAAATGTATAGAAGTAGATCAGATTAAAAAATCTATTGTAGTAATAGATGGTGTTGTTATCGAAAAAGATGAATTCCGGTGTACCATCTCCCATGATGTCTTCATATAAAAAGTAGTGATTGGGCGAGAAGGCATTGAAGCTGATCCGGCTGGTTTTTCCATTTCGGTCCAGATAGATGACATTGCCATCAGGATCTGTGGTGAGAAATGGCGATTTGGAGTTGGTGCGGTTTACATAGAAGTTTGAGTTAGGCGAGTTTGAAAAACTTTTTTCCGGCGTGATTCGTTCAACACCATTCTGGTCGGTAATTAATACGGTACCATCTTTACTTGTAATGAACAGATAACCGAGAGAAATATGACTGATGGGTGTGGTCACCTCTTCTTTCACTGTGGGTGATTGCCAGCCATCTACGAGCTGGCCGGTCAGGTTAAAATTGTAGATCCGGTTGTTCCTGAAAGCGATAATGACTTCATATTCACCAGTGTGAACGGATTTCTTCAGGCACAACCCGTTAGAAGCGCGAACCGGGAATTTCATAGGAAAGCGCTGGGCAATTTCTCCGTCACTGCGGATCAGGTAAAGGTGGTTTACCGTGTTGAAGAGGTAGAAAAGGGAATCGTGATCTTTGATCCTGATATCGTGAAATGTTCCCAGCACACGCCCGTATAACTTTTTCTTCCAGAGTATCTGGCCTGCAACGTCAATTTTGTAGAGAGTATTATTTGTATCTGTGACAAGAACAGCAAATCCCTGTCCTGTATTCGACCTGGTAATTTGTGGCGTGCCGGCCACAAGGGTGTCGAGTGCTGTTTGCCATACCATTGGCCCTTCGTCTGTGGTCTTTGGATTGAAATGGACCAGCAGGTTAGTAAAAAACATTCGACCCTCAGAAGATAACTGAACAGCGACGGATTGGAACTTCTTCAAAGAATCAAGAATAGGTGTGAAAAGGGGCAGATAATCGGCAGTCAACACTTCCGGGAGGTAGTCAAGAAGACTTCGGGAATTGCAATAGAACGACAGACTGGCCTGGTCAAGGATATTGTCATTGAGCTCCAGGTATGCCGGAAGTTCTTTCAGGAGATCATTGTTTAACTTTCTGTCGAGGAATTTTTCCAGAATGGTGTGACTCTCGGCAAAGCAAATATAATCATCGATGATAGTGAAATTTGATAGGATCGCAGGGTCCAGAATCGGATTCAGCCAGATGTTTATTACCGTTCCGACGTTAGCACGATAAATCATGTGGTTTTTAAATATCACTGAATCCACCTTTTGATCCATGAGATGTGCCAGGATCAATAAGTTTTTTCTAGCTGAATCGGGTAGAGATGTCCGGATGATCGTAACCGGAAATATCACACTATCTCTTCGTGATGGTTTAATCCAGCATCGACCTGCCTGGTTGCCCATCCACTGGTCTAAGAAGAATCTGACAGTCGTGTCACATCTCTCATTCATCTCTTCAAAGAGGTTAAATCCCGTGACATTGAATTGAGCCCGTTTTCTTCTATTTTCCCAGCGTTTGAAAAGGGCCGGGTAGTTGTTGAAGGCATAAATCAGGTAGGCTTGAGTCGTGTTGGGAAGGATATTAGTTATGCTCAGGCTTCCAGGTGCCTGATCGCCAATCAGGGCAAGTGATTGCATCGCATTGTCGGAAGCAATCGTATATCCATTCAGTAAAAGTTCATCTTTTTTGATGAAGAGATCGAGTCCGCTCCAGTCAGCAAACTGCGCAAATTTAACCAGGCTCCTGTTGTGATCTTTGTTTACGGATTTCCAAATCGCGAGTGAGAAGTATGGAAAGTTGATATAGACATTGGCGTCCACTTTTTTCCCTGTGGTAGAGGCAACGGTATTGAATCCGGTCATTATAGAAACAGGTGTATTCAACGATAACTTATCGATGGCTTTTTTTACCAGGATATCCTGAAAACTGAGCATACAGACTCCTTCATGGATAGCGGCGAAAAGTACATTTCGCTTGTTCTCAAAATGGATCCTGAAGATCTCAGTCCTGGCATAGGGGCTTTGCAAGATGGTGATCTTACCCGGGTAAGACTGTTCCAGGAAGCTGGAGAATGTCTGCCCATCGAGTGTTGCCGGGACGGATGTGAGAAAGAGGGGGTCGAATGATGCGCGGCTATGTAATGAGAGAGTGATAAAGAGTGGGGAATTATTGATGATCTGCCGTATCTCATAGTTACCACGCGTCATCGAATCGAGTAAAAGGATCTGGTCCTGGACGGGTCTGATTCCCGGATACTTCACCAGATCCTTCCAGATCAGGTTATTCATGGTTAGCTCTCCAAGGAGTTCCAGAGGTTTGTTCACTTTAATGATCAGGGCGGTCTTATCCGGGATCGCCTGCACAGGGTCTTTTAGCGGTCGATCAAGGGATTTAAAAAGCAGATACCCGAAGTATGGAATGCCACCCGCGAGTGCGAGAATCCCTGCAATCAGCAGAATACGTCTAAAGATCCTCATCCCTGTGCTATGAAGAAAGAAGTGAGCAACAAAGGTATTAAAATATCATCTTGAGCTGTCGCTCCAGCCGGAAGCTTTTTCTGTGGTGAGGCGTGATGCCATATCGTGATAGAGCTTCATGATGTGCAGGTGTGGGATATCCTTTGTTCCGGTTCCAGTCATACAAAGGATACTCTTTGTGGATTTGTTTCATGTAATCATCACGGAAGGTCTTAGCCAAAACGGATGCAGCCGCTATGGAGAAAAACTTCCCATCCCCTTTGATAATGCATTGGAAAGGGATATCAAGATCAGATTTAAACCGGTTCCCATCGATCAACAGAAGACCGGGCTTTTGTTTAAGTTTTTTTACGGCCGTTTCGATAGCAAGAAAGGAAGCATTCAGAATATTGATCTCATCGATTGTTGCAGGGTCAATCTGTGCAACAGCCCAATCCATAGCGCTTTTCCGGATCTCATCCCGAAGAAGTTCACGTTGTGCTTTTGTGAGCTTTTTGGAATCATTCAGGAGTGGGTGTGTAAACTTTTTTGGCAGAATAACAGCAGCAGCAAACACCGGCCCGGCAAGGCATCCTCTTCCAGCTTCGTCACAACCGGCCTCTATAAAATGATCCGAAACATGACTTAGTAACATATTACTGGAAAAAAAAGAGAGTGGTATTCGCAAAAATGACTATGATAAATAACCAGAGAAGCAGTTGAAACAAGAACGGCTTCCTCAGGTTCAGGTAAAAATTGGTAACAAAGGATGCGAGGCAAATTGCAAATAATCCTATGTGGTAAAGCTGAAATATACCGGAAAACATCAGTGTAATCAGGATCCAGAAGAACAGCCAGACTAAAATAATGGTTTTTTTTCGGACTTCAACCGTTTTCTCTCTCATATGGATGACGGTATCCCAGAAACCCAGGATCGTAAAAAGTCCGGCCAACACAATCATAGCCCGGTTATATGATGAAAGTACCGGGAAAGAGAATGAGAGTTGAGTGAAGAAGTCGGAATACATCTCTATCAGCACTTTAAGTTGATCAGTAAGAAAATAGACTACGAAGAGGAAAAGATATGGGGTAATAAATCCGACAAATGAGCTTATCCACTCTCTCCATTGCATTGTCCGGTATACCAGGAAACAAATCAACAGAAATCCATATAGCAGGATAGCCTGGAAGTAGAAAAATGATGCCAGCGAGATGAAAAACCCGGCCGTAAAGATCAGTTCTACAGGCTCTATCTGGCTGAATGCTTTCAGAAGCACATTCAGGAAAAAGAGCAGGAACAGGACGGTAATATTAACCGGAGTGAGTGTCAGAAATTGTGGAAGAAAGCTGATAAAGAGAAGGAAGAGTAAAGCAGCAAGTGAAGTATTATGCCTGATCAGGTCATGTTTTGAGAAGATGTAGTTAAGCAAAATGGCTTCAAAAAGGACTAACAGAAAGCCGATTGCCAATGCCAAATAAGGAATACCCGAGAGCCAGTTGAACAGAATGGAATAGAATGGAATAGGACCGGTGGGAAACGGCATCGCCGGAGGATCATAGGCAGCCATGCCCCAGATCAGCAATCCGATCA
>JACNKI010000049.1:16554-46699 GCA_014382125.1 Bacteroidota bacterium
CCAAACTTTGCATCTTTAAGCATCGCTGTTAATTCGGCGGCAGCCTCCTCTTCTGTATGGCAAATCACAACACCTTTTCCGGCAGCCAGTCCGTCAGCTTTCAGGACATATGGTGGCTTCAGCGTTTTCAGGAATTCGAGACCCTCTGCAAGCGTTTCCGGTGTGAATGTGTGGTAGGCAGCTGTAGGTATATTGTATTTCTGAAGGAATGTCTTAGCGAAATCTTTGCTCCCTTCCAGCATGGCCGCTCGGCTGGTTGGTCCGACCACATGGATATCAGCAAGTTCAGAATCGTTCAGGAAGAAGTCGTGGATGCCTTTCACAAGTGGATCTTCGGGTCCCACGACCACCATCTGGATAGCCAGGTCGAGACAGGCTTTCCTGATCGATTCAAAGTCGTTTACATCCAACTTCAGATTGGTGCCCGTGGTGGTTGTCCCGGCATTACCCGGTGCAATGTAGAGATTGGTTAAGAGTGGACTTTGTGCAAGTTTCCAGGCCAGGGTATGTTCCCGGCCTCCTGCACCCAAGAGCAGAATATTCATCGTCTATGTCGTTTTTATTGCTTTTTCAATCGACTCCCAGAGCCGGTCGGCTGTCTTTTGCCAGGTGAACATCCCTTCCCGCGCATGTCCCCGCTTGACTAGCTCTTCCCGTATCGTGTTGTACTGATAAATCTTGTACATCGCTATGGAAATTGATTCGGGATCAAACGGATCGACCAGCAGAGCGCCATCTCCCGCCACCTCGGGCATCGAGGTGACGTTAGCCGTGATTACGGGAATTCCACTCCGGAAAGCCTCCACAATGGGAATCCCGAATCCTTCAAAATAAGAAACATAAGTAAGTGCTAATGAGCTTCCGAGTATATACCTGAGGTGTTCAGTGTTGAGCCTGCCGGTGAAGATCACATCGTTACTGTAGATCATCTTCTGGTATGCAGAGTCGATCTCCGGTGTCCACCATTTTTTTGCACCTACAACAACTAGCTGAACTTCAGATGGATTGGTTTTCTTAAAGAGGTCAAACGCGCGAAAAAGGTTACAAAGGTTCTTCCGGGGATGGAGTGAACCGATAAAGAGGAAAAAGGGTTTTCCATCTGTATAGAATTGGCGTGTTGCAATTTTTTCTTCTTCGGTAAGGGGATGGTACTCTTCATTGGCGCCATCGTAAACGACATCAATTTTATCGTCGGATACATTATATTGCTGGACGATATCCTGCCTTGAAAACTCTGAAACAGTTGCGATCCTCACAGCCTTTCTTGCATATCTCGGAAAATAATAGCGATAATACCACCGTATCAGGGCAGGGAGATCCTCGGGATAATGCTCAAAATTCAAGTCATGGATTACATTCATCGATTTCCCCTGATACCTGAGGGAGAGAAATCCATCGGGAGAGAGGAAAAGGTCAGGTTTGAGTTTGTTGAGCAGAGATGGAAGCGCATATTCAAACCAGGCAAAAAAGAGGAACGGGTGTCGGGCTGGTGGAAACTGAATCAGCGGTGTGATGTTGTCGGAGAATATGAACTCTTCTGAAAAATCCCTGTCGAAGATAAAGAAAAAATGATGTTCGGGGTGCTGGGTAGTGATCCGTTTCA
Source organism: Bacteroidota bacterium (assembly GCA_014382125.1). Classification (GTDB taxonomy): domain Bacteria; phylum Bacteroidota; class Bacteroidia; order Bacteroidales; family FEN-979; genus QYOJ01. Next base: position 18,158 of record JACNKI010000049.1, read on the forward strand.
GGGACTCAAACGTGAACCAACCGATTCCTTCGAGCTTGTTTTTTAACAGCAAACGGGTGTTAACCGCGATATTCATCTACAGGGATTGTTTAAGAATGTGGATTATTTCATAACTTTGTAGCAAATATCACACTATTTTTTCGAAGTTTAAACCGATTTCTTATCTTACCCGGGATTTTTCTAAACATTCATGCAACGTAAATTTCTGACAAACCTGGGATTGCTTCTTTTCCTGAACCTTCTCATCAAGCCGTTCTGGATTTTCGGTATCGACCGGACCGTACAGAATACAGTTGGCGTCGAGGAGTATGGTTTCTATTTTGTGGTTTTCAACTTCTCTTTTCTTTTCAATATACTGCTTGATTTCGGGATTACCAACTTCAATAACCGGAACATCGCGCAACACAACCACCTCCTGAATAAGCACGTTTCGGGGATCCTGGTGTTGAAACTTCTCCTGGTGGTGGTTTATTTCCTGTTTACTTTTTTGGCAGCGCTCCTTTGGGGATTCTCCATGGATCAGTTGAAACTTTTAGTACTCCTTGGATTTAACCAATTTCTTATCTCATTTATTCTCTATCTGAGATCGAACATTTCAGGGTTATTATTTTTTAAAACCGACAGCATTCTCTCTGTCCTCGATCGGTTCCTGATGATCCTTTTTTGTGGTGTTTTACTCTGGGGACATGTGACCAAAGAGGCATTTCGCATAGAGTGGTTTGTATACTGTCAAACGGTTGCCTACCTGATCACCGTGTTGATCGCGCTCTACATTGTCATCCGGAAGGCGAATTTCCGAAAGCTGAACTGGAACTGGCTCTTCTTTCTGATGATCATAAAAAAAAGCATGCCCTTTGCTTTGCTGGTGCTACTGATGATGTTTTACACCCGGCTCGATCCGGTATTACTGGGGAGTATCCTGGAAGGGCGTCTGGGAAATGAACAGGCAGGAGTTTATGCACATGGTTTTCGGTTGCTGGATGCTGCGACCATGATTGCATTCCTCTTTGCGATCCTATTGATCCCGATTTTTTCCAAGATGCTCAAACAGAAAGAGTCTGTCGAGCAAATGCTCAAGCTCTCTTTCACCCTGATCATTACCGTGGCTGTTATTGTGTCTTCTGTCTCCTTTTTTTACAGCCAGGAGATGATGGAACTGTTATATAATGACGACATCTCACAGTCGGTGCCTGTATTTCAGCTTCTCATGATGGGATTTGTAGCAATATCGACGACATATATTTTCGGGACATTGCTTACAGCAAATGGGAATCTGAAAGAGCTGAATATCATCGCTGTTATCAGCCTGGGGATCAACCTGGCAATTAATATCCTGCTGATCCCTCACCTGATGGCACTTGGCTCTGCCATAGCCAGCCTTACAACCCAATTCTTTGCTGCTGCTGCGCAGGTCGTTCTGGTGCAACGCATCTTCAGGTTTCGTGTCAACTACTCGTATATCTTTACGTTATTATCGTTTGTTGGCGGTGTTATCCTGGTCGTTTACCTCTCGCGCCAGTTCACTATCTCTATCCCGGGTATCCCCGAAGATCTCGGATGGCTACTGAACTTCGCTCTTGCACTTATTACCTCCCTCTTATTAGCGGTCATTCTCCGGCTTTTACATTTCCGTTCATTGATCGGGATCCTGCGTCAGGAAAGCTAATAAGGTTCAGGAAAATTCTTATCTTTGGCGAAATTTTGATTGGTTTGCTATGATCCATGATCCAAAAAAATGGGAAGACTTTGATTCTTCCAATATTGTAGTTTTCCTGTACAAATGGCGAAAACCTTTATTCATTGTGATAATTGTAGCTCTTATCGGCTCCTGGTTCTTTTCACTGCCCTGGTTTATTACACCCAAGTACAAATCTACCGTAGTCATGTTTCCGGCAAGTACGAACTCGGTATCCAAAGCGTTGCTGACTGAACAACGGCAGGTCGGACAGGATATCATGTCGTTTGGTGAGGATGAGCAGGCAGAACAGATGATGCAAATCCTCAACTCCAACAAGATCCGCGACCGGGTGGCCAGGAAATTCAACCTGATGGAACATTATGACATCGACTCCACTGCCCGGTACAAATACTCCTTACTTTTCAATGAGTATGAGAGAAACATCAGCTTCCGGCGCACTCCATTTATGGCTGTGCAGATCATCGTATTTGATACCGACCCGCAACTGGCTGCTGATATCGCAAATACCATTGCTGCTTTGCTGGATTCTATAAAGAATGAAATGCAGCATGAGCGTGCGATCCAGGGTCTAGCTGTGGTAGAAATTGAGCATGAAGCTCTTCAGCAGGAGGTGAATACGATTGTTGACTCCCTCGTTACACTTGGGAAACTTGGTGTGAACGATGTGGAATACCAATCACAGGTACTCAACCAACAGGTGGCTATCGCTATCATGGAGGGGAATACTGAAGCACAGAGACAGCTCCAGAAACGGCTTGATATTCTTGGGCAATATGGCGGCATCTACATGTCGCTGAAGAATGCCCTCGAATATAAAACGGAACAACTGACAATGATTCAGGCACGATTGAAAGAGGCTACAGTAGATGCCCGGGAGAGCCTTCCACAGAAATTTATCGTAAGTGATGCATTCAAAGCCGAAAAAAAATCATATCCGATCCGTTGGTTAGTTATCGTTGTGTCAACCCTGTCGGCACTGTTTTTAACCATCATTGTAATCATGATCATTGAGAAAATTGCAGCGGCCAATGCTCGGAAGAAATTTCAACTCGGACAAGAATAACGGAAGATATAATCGTAAACCACAAAAAGAACATATATGGATACCATTTTCAACAGTAAAAACATCGTTGATATTCTCTTCCGGTGGAAGATCCATCTGGCAGTAATTGTAGTGGTTGCCGTGATCCTCTCGGTCTTTTTCTCCAGCCCGATGATCATCACTCCACTCTATAAATCGTACGTTGTTGTCTACCCCTCGAATGTATTTCCCTATTCTGATGAAAACGAAACAGAACAAATGATGGAGATACTTAATGCTGGAGATATCCGCGATGATGTGATCCGGAAATTTGATCTGGCGAAGCATTGGGAAATCGACTCAAATTATAAATATTTCACTAGTACTCTGTACTGGATTTACTCGAAGCGGGTGAAAATCGCCAAAACACCTTACGAAGCTGTTACCATTGAGGTGTGGGATCCGGATCCACGGATGGCTAACGACATAGCTAACGCAATCCTGGATTTTTATAATCTAAAGGTTAGAGGATTACATAAAGAGAAGTTCTATGAGGTAGTTGTCAACTATCAGGCTATTGTCAATGACAGAAAGCAGAAACTTGATTCACTAAAAGAACGGGCACAGGAGCTGGGAACAAGATATGGGTTGATGGATTACCAGGCACAAACACGTGAGGTGATGCGTGCATTGCTCGGATCAGGTGGCCGGTATGGTGAAGCGGTAAAATACAAAAAGAATATCGAAGAGAAAGGGGGCGAGATGTATCTGATCCAGGAGATGATCCGGGCAGATGCTGATGAACTAGGACTGTTTAAGCTTGATTTCGATCGAGCTCTGCTCGACTACAACCGGAAGTATACTCACATAAATATCCTGACGAAACCCTACGTTGCTGATAAGAAGAGCTATCCTGTTCGGTGGCTTATCGTCGTGGGTTCTGTGCTGGCTGCCCTGTTTCTGGCTATCATAATCATCGGAATTATTGAGCAGAACAGATACGCAAAAACATTTCCTGCTGAGAATGCTTAACCTGCTAACTGGATCGGGCATCTCCAACGTTCTGGAGAAATATAAGGTTGTGTGGATCTATCTCATCTGTATAGGCTATATTTCATTGAATGCCTATTTGATCTACAAGGATTTCTACTATTCACTCGCTCTTCCAATCATCCTGATCTTGCTATACATATACTTCACACGGCTAGACTGGGTGCTGCTTCTAATTGCCTTTACCACGCCCATTGCAGTCAACTTTGTTCAATACGAATTGGGAGCAGGTATATCTGTCCCTACCGAACCAATGTTGTTTGGTGTATTGTTGATGTTTATTCTGAAGCTTTTTTACAAGAACGATTTTGATAACAGAATCTGGACACATCCAATCAGTATCATTGTAATTATCTCCCTGATCTGGATGTTTATCACCAGTCTGACCAGCCAGATCCCGCTGGTATCGTTCAAATACTTAGTGGCCCGGTTGTGGTTTGTGATCCCATTTTATTTTCTGGGAATACACCTCTTTCGGAGAACAAAGAACATCCGGTTATTTATCTGGTTATATACGATCCCACTGCTCGGTGTGATTTTCTATACCATCTATTCACACTCCACATTTGGATTTGAGGAGGAGGCCGGACACTGGGTAATGGAACCATTTTATAATGATCACACAGCATATGGCGCCATCCTGGCTCTCTTCCTTCCGTTGTTTGCAGGTTTCAGCTTCACCAATGTATACAGCAAAACCACGCGTTTTTTTTCGGTGATCATCCTGCTGATTTTGATCGTTGCGCTATTCCTCTCTTCATGCCGTGCAGCCTGGATCAGTGTGGTGGCTGCTTTCCTGGTCTTCATGGTGATCATCTTCAAGATCAAATTCAAATGGATCGTGGTTGTGATCGGATCGTTTCTGTTTTTATTCTTTATGTTTCAGAACCAGATCTGGGATGTACTGGAGCGGAATAAACAGGGAGCCTCCGGGAACTTTATTGAACACGTTCAATCGATATCCAACATCTCTACGGACAACTCTAACCTGGAACGAATCAACCGCTGGCAATCGGCGCTGCGAATGTTCCAGGATCGACCCGTCTTTGGCTTTGGTCCCGGAACTTATCAGTTTGAATATGCTCCATACCAGTTATCGCTTGAAAAAACCCTCATCAGCACCAATGTCGGGGACCGCGGCAATGCACACAGTGAGTTTATCGGGCCTCTTTCAGAGGAAGGAATATTTGGGATGCTGATCATGTTAGCCTTTGCCGTGATGACCATTGTTTATGGATTACGCGTATATAAAAATTCGATCACACCTGAAATCAAACTACTAAGCCTCACTATCCTGCTTGGCCTGATCACCTATTTTCTGCATGGGACACTCAACAACTTCCTCGATACCGACAAAGCCTCTGTTCCCTTCTGGGCATTCATTGCTATGCTCGTGGCGATAGATCTTTATCAAAATAAAGAGTCAGGGACGAAGGAAGAGGGGTAAGGTTCAAGGTTCACGCTTTATCTTACTCAATCAAGCGTTTCAACTTCGCCATATCCTTCCACTTCTTGCGTGCTTCTTCGGCAGGAACACCCCAGTAGGTTTTTCCACCTTCCAGGGATTTGTCGATACCCGACATGGAGTAGACGACAGCACCTTTACCGATGACCAGGTTTTTATCAACCGACACCCTGGCCCAGAGGATTACATCATCTTCAATCCGGGTCACACCTCCAATAGCAGTATGAGCTCCGATCAGGCAATTTTTACCTACAAATGTATCATGTCCGATCTGTACATGGTTGTCGATCTTGGTGCCGCAGGATATGATCGTGTCGCCTGAAACACCTTTGTCGATGGAGGTTAGAGCTCCAACTTCAACATGTTTTTCCAGTACGGTTCGCCCACACGACTCCAGCTTTTTCCAGCCTTCAGGACGTCGTTGAAAATAGAAGGCATCTGCCCCAATGATAGCGCCCGAATGGATGATGACATCATCACCAATCACACAGTGATCATAAATGCTGGCGGAAGCATGGATGAGGCAGTTTTTTCCTATGGATACATGATTCCCTACAAAAGCTCCGGGCTGAATCAACGTTCCTTCTCCAATGTTCGCATTTGGACTAACGGACGCTCTGGACGGCACAAACGGGCGGAATCGTTTCACCAACGAAACATAATCATCAAAAGGAGTATCAGAGATGATCAATGCTTTACCCTCCGGGCAATCAACTTGTTTATTTATCAGAATTGTCGTGGCATTTGAATTCAATGCCTTGTTGTAATACTTCGGGTGGTCAACAAAAGTAAGGTCACCATGTTCCACCATATGGATCTCGTTAATGCCGGTTATAAGTTGATCCTGTGATCCAATATACCTGGCTGACAATGAGTCGGCAATATCTTTCACAGTAATTGGTTGAAGAAACTTCATGGCAATCACCTACTTCTTAACTCGTTCCCCATATTCTCCTGTCCTTGTGTCAACTTTGATCTTTTCGCCCGTGTTGATAAAGAGAGGGACTTTCACGACAGCGCCTGTCTCCATCGTTGCTTCTTTCAATGCATTGGTGGCTGTATTTCCACGAAAACCAGGCTCTGTATAGGTAATATCCAATTTCACGAACGCTGGCAGGTCACAGTTCAAAGGGGTCTCCGTATCGGCATGGAAAACAATCTCAACCTCCTGGCCTTCTTTAAGAAACTGGTGTGCACTGATCAGCTCCTCCTGGATTGGGATCTGTTCATAAGTCTCCATATGCATAAAATGATACCCGGTATCATCTTTGTAAAGAAACTGATATTTTCTTCGCTCTACACGTGCGATATTGATCTTTTCCCCTGAGTTGAATGTATTGGAGATTACTCGTCCTGTACGTATGCTTTTTAGTTTGGTACGGATAAAAGCACCTCCTTTGCCAGGCTTTACGTGTTGAAATTCAACGATCAGAAAGAGGTCGTTGTTGAAGTTGATGACCAGCCCGTTTCTGATATCTGCAGTTGTTGCCATATAGTTTGTGATTGAACCCAATTCGGGTTGCAAAAATAAGGATATTATTTATAATCCTCAATCTGAATACTCTCTTCACAAAACCCGGTTTCTACCTGTTGCATGTTAGAACAGACGATGATCGTCCGGTTTTTCCTATGGTCATTGATCAGGTTCAGGTACCACGCAATTCCGGTGCTGTCGAGATTGGTTGTGGGCTCATCAAGGAACAACAAGGGTGTTTCGCTGAGGATAGCACAAACCAGTTTGACCCGTTGTTTCATCCCGGAGGAATATTTCAGAATCTGTTTGGTTCTCGATTGTGGAAAAGCTAGTAACTCAGTGATTCTTGGAATCGTAAATCCGTCGACAATAGGTTTGAAGGAGAAATGGAACTCCAGCATCTCCCGAAGTGTGAACTCCTCAATGAGTTCCTGGTAGGGGGCGACAAGCGAAAGGTGACGAAATATCTCAGGATCGGGGATCTCTTTCCCTTTTTGGATATAGCTGATTTTTCCGGAGGTAGAGTGGATATTCCCGGCAAGGACCTGAAGGAGGGTAGATTTTCCTGATCCATTCCGCCCCAGAATCGCATATCCTTTACCCGGGTCGAAGCGGGTGGACAGATCGCGGAAGATCCACTCGGTGCTGAATTTCTTTCCGATCCCAGTAAGGGTGATCGTCATGCCGGTATGGTTTTATTTTTCGCGGTTATTTTTCGAAAAGCCTTTCATGATTCCCCGGCTGGAAGAAGTGATAAAGCTCAGGATCTCATCCCGTTCGGGGGTGGCTGGCACATCAGCTTCGATGATTGCCACTGCCCGTGATACATTATGACCACGCAGGTAGATGCTGCGATAGATATCCTGAATCTGGTTGATCTGGTCCGTTGTGAACCCTCTTCTTCTCAATCCGATGGAGTTAACTCCCACATAGGAAATGGGTTCCCGGGCTGCTTTGGTATAGGGCGGTACGTCTTTCCGTACAAGGGAGCCTCCGGAGATCATCGTGTGGATGCCGATGTGTGAAAACTGGTGTACGGCTGCCATGCCTCCGATAATGGCCCAGTCGTCTATCTCTATGTGCCCGGCCAGATTTGTCGCATTTCCAAGAATGACGTTATTTCCGATTATACAGTCGTGGGCAATATGAACATACGCCATCAACAGGGTGTTGTTCCCAATCACCGTTTCGTTATTTGCTTTGGTACCCCGGTTTACGGTAACATATTCACGGATCGTGGTGTTGTCGCCAATCTTAACGATCGTATCTTCTCCTGCATATTTGAGATCCTGGGGGATTGCAGAGATCACAGCACCTGGAAAGATTCTGCAATTCTTGCCAATGCGGGCTCCTTCCATGATAGTGACATTGGAGCCGATCCATGTGCCCTCTTCGATCACTACATTCTTATCGATAGTTACAAATGGCTCAATAACCACATTGGGTGCGAGTTTTGCCTGAGGGTGTACGTATGCTAAAGGTTGATTCATTGGATGTTATTTGCGTTGGATTTGTGCCAGCATCTCGGCTTCCATAACTAACTTCTGGCCGACAAAAGCCTGGCCTCGCATGGAGATTAATCCCCTTCGTATGGGAGCGTTGAGTTGATTGTAGAAAATGACAGTATCTCCGGGTACAACTTTATTTCTGAATTTGACACTCTCAATCTTAACGAATAGAGTAGTATAATGTTGTGGGTCATCCACTGTAGATAATGCCAGGATGCCTCCGGTCTGGGCCATCGCTTCAATCTGGATTACACCAGGCATCACTGGATTTCCTGGGAAATGACCAGCAAAGAATGGTTCATTCATGGTCACATTTTTTAATCCTACAACATAATCCGGTCCCATCTCCAGAATCTTGTCGATGAACAGGAATGGAGCACGATGGGGGAGTATCTCCTGGATCTGGTTGATATCGTAGAGTGGGGTTTTGTTGAGATCGAAAGTATGAATCGTCTGGGATTTACGGGATGTTTTCCGGATCTGTTTTTTGATCATCCGGGCAAACTGGATATTGGAAAGATGCCCGGGGCGGGTAGCGATGATGTGTGCTTTAACAGGCATGCCTACCAGGGCAAGGTCGCCGATCAGGTCGAGAAGTTTATGCCGGGCAGGCTCGTTGGGATAAATCAGGTCAAGGTTATTCAATACACCTTCCCGCAATACCTCAACCCTTGGTTTGTTGAAGAGTTTTGCCAGGTGATCGAGCTCTTCCTGTGCTATGATCCGGTCGACAAAGACGATTGAATTGTTGAGGTCGCCGCCTTTGATCAGGTTGTTGTTGATGAGATACTCTAACTCATGAAGGAATACGAAGGTCCGGCACGGAGCAATCTCATCCTTGAACTCTTTGATATGCGACAGTGTGGCATTTTGTGTAGTAAGGACCTTTGATTCGAAATCGATCATCACAGAAATCTTGAACTCCTTGGAAGGGATCGCCAGAATTTCAACCTTATTTTCCGGATCGGTATAGGCGAGGTTAGATGTCAGCTCAATGTATTTCTTAAGCGCTTTTTGTTGTACTATGCCTGCTTTCAGTAGCTTCTCAACATAGATACGGGAACTACCGTCAAGAATTGGTGTTTCCGATTGGTTGAGTTCAACCAGTACATTGTCAATCTCTAGTCCGGCAAGGGCTGCCAGTACGTGTTCAACTGTTTCGATACGGACACCATCCTGTTCAAGGGAGGTTCCACGTGAGGTGTCGATCACGTTATCGACATCGGCATCCACAAGGACTCCTGAGTTCAGATCGAGTCTGGTAAATTTGTATCCATAATTCACCGGAGCAGGCTTGAAGGTCACTTTGACCTTTTTTCCGGTATGCAATCCAACCCCTTCAATACTGACGGAGTTTTTTATGGTTTTCTGTTTTTCACTCATCAGGGATTAACTTTTTTACCTGTTTTTCTAATGAAGTTAATTTACGTACGATATCATCCAAATTCCTCCAATGGACATAGTTTCGACGGGCTTTAGAAACGTCAATAGCCGGGGCGCCAAAATACATACCACCCTCTTTTGTGAGACTGTTCTCCACACCAGAACGGGCGCCTACTTTTACGTTGTCGGCGACAACAAGATGTCCTACAAACCCTACTTGTCCTCCAACCATGCAGTTCTTTCCGAATTTGGAAGATCCCGACAGGCCTGTCTGGGCTGCCATCACTGTATTTTCACCGATTTCCACGTTATGAGCAACCTGGATCAGGTTGTCCAGCTTTACACCACGACGCAGCAGAGTAGATCCAATCGTTGCCCTGTCGATGGTCGTGTTGGCCCCGATCTCCACGTTATCTTCCAATATCACATTCCCTACCTGAGGAACCTTCCGGTAATTTTTATCATCCTGCGGAGCGAATCCGAATCCGTCACTACCAATCACAGCACCGCCGTGTATTGTACAGTTGTTTCCGATCAGGCAGTTGTGATAGATCCGAACACCGGGATAAAGAACGGTTTCGTTCCCGATTTTTACATGATCTCCGATATAGACCTGCGGGTAGATTTGCACCTTGTCACCGATCTCAACATTTTCCCCGATAAAGGCGAACTCACCGATGTAGAGGTCGCTACCTAGTTTGGATGAAGCAGAGACAAATGACTGAGAGGAGATTCCTGATTTCTTGTCTTTCATGCTGTCATGGAGCTCCAACAACTTAGCAAACGCGTCATAAGGATCTTCTACCCTGATCAGGGTAAGTTCGTCCGGCAGCGGTTTGTCGGGAATAAAATGTTTACTGACGATTGCAAGGGTGGCTCCTGTTGTATAGATGTACTTTGTATAGGCCGGATTTGCCAGGAAAGTAAGCGTACCGGGAATTCCCTCTTCGATCTTCGAGAGGTTAGAAACCCTGGCATCGGGATTCCCTTCAACAGTGCCTCCAAGTAACTCGGCAATCTGACGGGCGGTAAATTCCATTTAGCTTGATTTAGAGGTTTTTACTTTACTGGAAAAGCGGTGCAAGTTACCAATTATTTCGAAAACGAGTGGTTTTTCTTCAATGAAACACATTGCTTTTTCACAAATCTTTCGGGTATGAGAGGAGATATTTTTCCGAACGCGTGGAGAGAATCGAAATGTTCAATTGTTCGGAAGCTTCCGATACATCCAGCAAATCACCATCCCGTGTCCTGATGGTGATCCTGTCGTGGTCAGGGTTGTAAGCATTGTTGGAAACTAGTTCCTCAGAGACGAAAAACCCGACTTCATCATCGTTCAACCTGAATTTCTCAGCTGTCGCAGTTTTGATCTTTTCAACATATGATGGATCAAAGGGCTTGTGCCGGATCTCGGCCCGAAAGAGGCAGCGATTAACAAGCCGGTTGCTGAGCTCAGAAAGAATGTGATCATCATGGAGAATCCAAACCTTGAGGGATGAGAAAATATCAGAATCATCGAGTTTGGAGAAATCATCCAGATAATCATCCCTCGAAAGTACCTCTTTATCATGAACAGGTTCCTGTAAAAACCGTTTCAAAGCAGGAGTTGCAAAAAGTTCTGCCCCCATTTCTCCCAATTGTTTCGATCTTGTGAAGATGTTGGAGAGCATGACATCGGCTGCCAGCACTGCTTTGTGGAGATATACTTGCCAGTACATCAACCTCCTGGCCAGGATGAATTTCTCAATGGAGTAGATCCCTTTCTCTTCCACAACCAGTTCGTCATCCACCACTGCAAGCATATTGATGATGCGATCTGTGTTGATCACCCCTTCTGCGACACCGGTAAAGAAACTGTCACGGGAGAGGTAATCGAGCCGATCCATGTCGAGTTGACTCGAGACAAGCTGATGAAGGAATCCTTTGGAATAGGTATCGGTAAAGATTCGGATCGCTGTCTCCAGTGTTCCGTTAAATTGATTGTTTAACTTCTCCATGAAGAGAAGGGATAGCTCTTCGTGTGGGATTCCTGTGATAATCGATTTTTCCAGTGTGTGTGAGTAAGGACCGTGGCCGATGTCGTGCAACAGGATCGCCAGTAAGGCACCCTGCTCCTCAACAGGAGTGATCTCAACCCCTTTTCCACGGAGGACATGAATCGCCTGCTTCATCAGGAAAAGACAACCCAGTGCATGTTGAAAACGGGTATGTGTGGCAGAAGGGAAAACATAGTCAGTAATTCCAAGCTGCTTGATCCTTCGCAGACGCTGGAACCAGGGATGTTCTATCACATCAAAAAGGAATTCATCAGGAATTGTGATGAAACCGTAGATGGGATCATTGATATTTTTCTTTTTATTGATGATTTCCAATACCTTTGTTAATGAAACATAAAATTAGTACTTACAGGCAATAAAAGGTTAATTCCAACATTAAACTTAGGACAAAAATAAGGAGAACAATGGAGAAGATAAATATTTTGTGGGTAGATGATGAAATTGACCTGTTGAAACCTCATCTTCTATTTCTGCGCGAAAAGGGATATGATGTGGAAACAGCCAACAATGGACATGGCGCATTAGAGCTTTTGGATGACAATATTTTTGATATTATTTTTCTGGATGAACAGATGCCTGGCATGTCGGGAATTGAGACGCTGGCTAAGATCAAGGAAAAATCCTCCAACCTCCCTGTGGTAATGATCACCAAAAGTGAGGAAGAGTCGATCATGGAAGATGCAATCGGAAGTAATATAGCCGATTACCTGATCAAACCGGTTAATCCCAATCAGATTCTGCTATCCCTGAAGAAGACATTGGAGAATAAAAAGCTCGTCAGCGAAAAGACAACGTTTCAATATCAGCAGGAGTTCCGGAATATCGGAATGGAGATCAGCAACCGGTTAAGCTTTCAGGAGTGGATCGATGTGTATAAAAAGATCATCGGATGGGAGTTACGCCTGGGAACTTCACAGGATGAAGGAATGAATGAAGTATTACAGATGCAAAAGACAGAGGCTAACCTGGTTTTCAGCAAGTTTGTGGAGCGAAATTACATTGACTGGATTCATGGCAAGACAGATGACAGGCCGATTCAGTCACATAATCTCATCAAGGAGAAAATTTTCCCAATGTTGCAGGATAACAGACCAACCTTTGTGATCCTGATCGACAACCTCCGGTTCGATCAATGGAAAGTCCTGCAACCAACCATCGAAGAGAGTTTCCGGGTGGAGGAGGAAGATATCTACTATAGCATCCTTCCCACCACTACACAATATGCCCGGAATTCACTCTTTTCCGGATTGCTTCCTACCGAGATCGAAAAAAAATACCCCAAATACTGGGTGAATGAAGACGAGGAAGGGTCAAAGAACAATTGTGAGAGCGAGCTCCTGGGTGAGTTGCTAAAACGGTATGGCAGGGATATCAAGCACGCGTACTACAAAGTCCTCAATATGTCGTATGGAAAGAAACTGGTAGAACTGATGCCAAACATGATGACGAATAAGCTGAACGTTATCGTTTACAACTTTGTAGATATGCTGTCGCATGCACGCACTGAGATGGAGATGATCCGGGAGCTGGCCAGCGACGACAAAGCCTACCGGTCACTGACCCTTTCATGGTTCCAGCACTCTCCGTTATTGGAGATCTTTCGATTCCTGTCGGAGAAAAATGTGAATGTTGTGATCACGACTGATCATGGATCAATCCGAGTCAACAACCCTGTGAAAATTCTGGGCGACAGGAATACCAGTTCCAACCTGAGATACAAAACAGGGAAAGCGCTTAAATATGAGCGAAACGAGGTGTTTGAAGTAAGAAACCCAGCAGATGCTTTCCTTCCCAAAGTCAACGTGAGCTCTACGTTTGCTTTCTGCCGGGGCGATGATTTCTTTGCCTACCCCAACAACTACAACTACTACGTGAATTATTACAAAGACACGTTCCAGCATGGTGGGATCTCGATGGAGGAGATTTTGGTGCCGTTTATTACTCTGCGGAATAAGTAGATTGTCATGGTAGAAACACCAAAAAAACATCGGGCAAAATCTGAAACCGAGCTTCCCGCTATTGCCCGGAAACTACTTGCTGCCTTCCCCGATCAACGGGTTTTCGCTTTCTACGGTGAGATGGGCGCCGGGAAAACTACTTTCATCAAAGCGCTCTGCATGCAGCTGGGTGTGGAAGATAGTGCTTTGAGTCCCACATATGCAATTGTCAACGAATACCATACTCAAGATGATACTCCTGTCTATCATTTCGATTTCTATCGGATCAACAAACTTGAAGAGATCTACGATATCGGGTATGAAGAATATATCCACAGTGGCCACTACTGTTTAATCGAATGGCCTGAGCTGATGAGAGAGTTGTTGCCGGAGGAGGTTGTTACCGTACATATCTCTTCAGATACCATCAGGACCTTTAGTTTCTGACCTTTTTTGTAAATTTGACCCTCATTACCCAAAAAAGGAGGTCATAATGATTAAAACAAAGAAATTTATTCAACCCATCATTTTTGTTATCCTAATCAGTCTTTTAAGCATTTCATGTGAGCAGGAGATGCCCGAAACACAGGAAGGAGAAGCCCAGGTCTATCAACTCTGGAATAACTTGAAGCAAAAGAATTTCGAGATTATTGAAAAAAGCATGGCTTCAGGATTTCAGTCTATCCATCAGTATGGAGCCAATGATCTGGAGGCAGAGATGAAGCTGATCTACAATCTGGAGATGTCGGATTATACCATTACCGACCTGATAATCACCAGCAACGAGGATCTCATCATTGCCACCTATTTCGTTTCGGTAGCAGAGACAATTGATGGAGTACGCCTTTCCAAAGAGCCGGCACCCAGAATGACAATTTTTATCCAAATTGACGATGAATGGAAATGGATTGCTCACGCAAATCTCAAGCCTATCCCGGAGAAAGTGGAAGAGCATTCGGAAGGCGACAACGACAGTGAGCATTAGGTTCAAGATTCAGCGCCTCCGCTGAGTAGCTTCTGCGCTTACGGAAGATTCAAGAATCCGGTATCCGGTATCCGGTATCCAGGATCCAGCGTCCAGTATTTTTTCGTAACTTCGTCTAAAATTTCCCATTATGGAAGACTCTATGTCTGACACGACCAGACCTTCGACAGCTGAACAATTGATGCCACAGGAAGAGATGCTGGAGGTAGCCCGCCGTAAGAAAAAACTCTCTATCGGTATCCCCAGGGAGATTACACTGGAAGAGACCAGGGTATCACTGGTCCCTGATGGAGTCAACCTTCTCTCCAGACAGGGTCATCAGGTGTTGATAGAGGTAGGAGCCGGAGAGTCTGCCCACTTTTCTGATCATGAATACAGCGAAGCCGGAGCCCGGATTGTCTACTCTCCGGATGAGGTTTTTAAGTCAGATATGATCCTGAAGGTTGCTCCGCTTTCAGAAAAAGAGATGGAGTTATTGCACCCCAAGCAAACCCTGATCTCTGCACTACAGATAGCTGTTCAGCAGGAAACCTATTTCCGAACCCTGATGAACAAAAAGATCACAGCACTCGGGTATGAGCTGATCCGTGATAAAACACAATCATTTCCGGTCATTCGTGCCATGAGCGAGATTGCCGGAAGCACATCGATCTTTATCGCTGCTGAATACCTTGCCAACCCTGAGTTTGGACGGGGTATGATGTTTGGAGGCTTCACAGGAATAGGTCCGTCGGAGGTAGTGATTATCGGCGCCGGCACTGTCGGGGAATTCGCCGCCAGCTCAGCTATCGGTTTGGGAGCCCTGGTGAAAGTGTTTGATAATTCTGTATACCGGTTGCGACGTATGCAGAATAGTCTTGGTATACGGATTTTCACTTCTATTCTTCATCCGAAAGTGCTGCTGGAGTCTATAAAAACAGCCGATGCAGTTATCGGGGCTGTTCACTCAATGGATGGTAAATCACCCTGCCTCATCAGCAGTGAGATGATCAAAGAGATGAAAGACGGGACAATTATAATCGACGTAAGCATCGATCAGGGAGGTTGTTTTGAAACTTCGCGTCCAACCACACACAGCAATCCTGTATTCAAGGAGTATGGAGTCACTCATTATTGTGTGCCAAACATCGCTTCACGAGTCCCGCATACTGCATCCCAGGCATTGAATAATATTTTTGCCCCGATTCTCCTGGACATCTGTTCTGAAGGAGGCATCGAATCATTGATTAAGAAGGATTCTGGTGTCAGGCAGGGAGTTTATCTCTTTAACGGAACAATTACCAACATGTCGATAAGCAAAAGTTTCAATCTACCTTTCCAGGATATTGACCTCCTTATGGCTGCACTCAGGTAAGCATGAAATTATCGGCCAGAACAGTGAAAACAGAACGCTATCCCATCCATATAGGAGAGGAGGTGTTTACTGTCTTGCAGAAGGAGTTGAAACACTACAGGAAAACCAAATCTGCTATTTTTCTGTTAACCGATTCCAACACATTCCGCTTTTGCCTTCCTGCGCTTGTCTCCAAGTGTCCTGAACTGGGAAAGGCTGTTGTCATAACGATCGATTCCGGTGAGGAGAGCAAAACCTTGCGGAATGCGGAGTATCTCTGGAAGGAGCTTGCCGGGAAGCAAGCTGACAGGCACTCTCTACTGATTAATCTCGGTGGAGGAATGATTACAGATCTGGGAGGCTATGTTGCTTCCGGTTTTCACAGAGGGATAGATACGATTCATATCCCTACATCGATGATCGGCCAGATCGATGCCTCCATCGGAGGAAAGACAGGTGTGAACCTGGATGGCCTGAAGAACCAGGTCGGGACGTTCTTTTTTCCTAAAGGTGTATACATCTGGCCCGGTTTTCTGGCTACTCTTGATCCAAAACATCTTCGTTCCGGGATCGCAGAGGTTGCTAAAACTGCACTTGTTAAAGATGAGCAGTTCTGGAGCTGGCTTACAAAAAGATCAATAGAAGAGATGCTGGCTATCCCGTTTGAGGAACGATTCTGGAAGGATCTCATCTTAAAGACGATCCGGATCAAACAGGAGATCGTCAGCAATGATCCTTTTGAACACAATCAACGTAAGCTGTTGAATTTTGGCCACACCATCGGTCACGCCATTGAATCGATAGCCCTGCAACGGGATACTCCTGTTCTCCACGGAGAGGCTGTTGCAGCAGGAGTGATCTGCGAAAGTTTTCTTTCTGTTGAGCAGACAGGATTGGATCCAGTCGAGTTGCAATCAATTATTGCCTGGCTGATGCCGGGGTTTGGGAAACTGCCTCTCATCTATGAGGATGAATCTGTCAGGATGGACCTGATGCAACACGACAAAAAGAACAGACAGCAGGAGATTCGGTTTACTCTCCTTTCACGAATCGGTCAGGGAAAAATCAACCAGGTATGTGATCCGGTGTGGATCCGGGATGCTTTTCGTAATTATTACGACCTCTGATCGGAGTTCATTCAATGAAGATTTGCACAGTATATAAAGAGGATCGGACAGTGAAGGGAATGATTCTACTTCCGGCTTCAAAAAGCATCAGTAACCGGTTGCTGATCATCCGTTCCCTTTCTGAGACTGGTTTCCGGATAGCTAATCTTTCAGCTGCGGATGATACAGCTCTGTTAACACAACATTTAGCTACGATCAACCGCCATCAAGGGAGTTCAACGGTGTGTACGCTTGACACCCATAATGCCGGCACCGTGATGCGATTTCTTACTGCTTATCTAGCCGTGAAACCAGGGAGCTGGACTCTGGTTGGAAGTGAGCGGATGTATGAGCGCCCGATTGGGCTCCTGGTGGAAGCGCTAATTAACCTGGGAGCTGATATCGAATACCTTGGCACATCCGGATTCCCTCCTCTGAAGATCACAGGAAGGTCTTTACGCGGCGGTGACCTGCAGGTAGATGCTTCGGTCAGCAGCCAGTTTATTTCCGCTCTGTTAATGATAGCTCCCATCCTCCCTGGTGGGCTATCTCTCACCATGACAGAGAAACCTGTTTCAGATCCTTATATTGAGATGACGATCAGGCTCATGGAGAAGTTTGGCATTGATCTACATCAGGAGCAAAACATGATTCGGGTAAAATCTGGCAAATACAAAGGGGCAGATTATACGGTGGAGGCTGACTGGTCGTCTGCGGCTTTCTGTTACGAGGTAGTCGCCCTTTCGGCAAACTCGGAGTTACACCTGCCCGGACTTCTTCTGCCCAGTATCCAGGGAGATGCCGTGTTGCCCATAGTATATAAGGCTCTGGGTGTACAAACCGAAAAGACACTCCATGGCATCATCCTGACAAAGAAAGAGATGGGAACAGATCTGTTCCGGTACGATTTCAGGGGATGCCCGGATATAGCCCCTGTCGTGATCACAACGTGTGCTGCATTGAAGATCAAAGGCAAATTTCACGGACTGAAGGGCCTGAATATCAAAGAGACTAACCGGATAACCGCCTTAGTAAATGAGCTCAGAAAAATCGGAATTATTCTGGAAGTTACTGGAGAAGGTGATCGTATTGATCTGGTTGAAGAGAGTCAGGCTTCGCTCAGCCAGTATGCTAACATCGTCTTTGAGAGCTATGACGACCACCGGATGATAATGACGTTTGCTCCACTGGCGCTGATGCTTGGATCGGTCCGGGTTGCCAATCCGGATGCTGTATCAAAATCATACCCGGGATTCTGGGAGGAGATGACGAAAGTTGGATTTAAGGTAAGAGGTGAAAGGTGAGAAGTGAGAAGCGAAAGGTGATAGGTGAGAGGTGAAGTTGATATGATAATATGGAATTTGGTATTTGGAATTTATTTGAGATTTGTGATTTGTAATTTGTATTTTTGACCACCATGTTAGTCGACATTTTCATTCCCTGTTTCATTGACCAGGTTTATCCGAAGACCGGGATAAATATGGTCAGGGTACTGGAGAAACTAGGTGTGGCAGTTCATTACAATGGTAACCAGACCTGTTGTGGCCAGATAGCTTTTAACAGTGGTTTCTGGGAGGAGGCTAAAGCGATGGGAGAGAAGTTTATCGGTGATTTTACAAACGACCGTCCGATAGTAGGTCCTTCGGCTTCCTGCATCGGATATATCCGGAACTATTTTCCCTGGTTATTTCACAATACAGCTTACCATTACGAATACAAACAACTTCGAAAAAACGTCTATGAGTTTACCGATTTCCTGGTCAATATTCTGAAAAAGGAAGATGCAGGCGCCACTTTTGAACATGTAGTAACCTATCACAGCTCATGTGCAGCCCTGCGGGAATATGGCCTCAAAGATGAGCCACAACGACTTCTTTCGCATGTGAAAGGATTGGAGCTGAGAGAGATGAAAGAGCATGATGTCTGTTGTGGGTTCGGAGGTACATTTTCTGTCAAGTTTGAACCGATCTCAACTGCTATGGCAGAGCAGAAGGTTCAGCATGCACTTGATACCGGAGCTGAATATATTGTCTCTACTGATTCCTCTTGCCTGATGCACCTTCAGGGTTATATTGATAAGCATCAGTTACCTATCCAAACAATTCATATCATCGATGTGTTAGCTTCAGGGTGGTAAATAATTGTATATTTGTACCAAGAGACAGCAAACCCTAATGCCATTTAGGAAAACATTTACTGTAGTAACTCATTGTATTGCAGGCTTGATTGGCTTATTTTTATTTCTTAGCCCTGCATTTGCTCAAGACCCAAGCAGATCACCTAACAATCAGGATTGCCTGGGTGCGATCCCTGTTTGCCAACCCATTTATAGCACAATTGCCTCATATATTGGATGCGGTAATGTTTGTCCCGAAATTCATAATAACAGTGTATGTCCACTTTGTATGGACGGAGAGATCAACGATGTGTTTTACATTATCACAGTCCAGACTGATGGTATCCTTAGGTTTACACTGACACCGAATAATTCTAGTAACGACTACGACTGGTCGGTATTTAATATGACCGAGTCAGATTGTTCACAACTCTATCCGAATGCGGTGGAACTTCAGGTGAGTTGTAATTCATATGGAGTATTAGGATATAATGGTCCCACGGGGATCAATACTGCACAGAGTGATAACACTGATTGCAATGGACCAGGTACCACGAATGGTCCGGCGTTCAACAAAGATCTGGACGTGCTGGCGGGTGAAACCTACCTCATCAACATTAGCAACTGGTCCTCTTCTAATCAGCAAGGGTATTTACTTGATTTCAGTGCTTCCACGTCAACCATTTACGATGATATACCCCCTGTGATCGACTCAATTCAGCAAGAGGTTCCCTGTAATGGGACTACTCAACTCTACTTCCGGTTTTCCGAAAATGTCATGTGCGATGATGTCTTCCATCATGAAGAGAATTTTTCATTGAATGGCCCGGGTGGTACAATTACTATAACAGATGTACTCAGTGAAGATTGCGGAACCGGCGCCAGCCAGTCCCCATTTTTTTATCTTCAGTTGGATACGGCTGTAAACACAGGTAGTTATACCTTAAGTATCGTAGGTGATATTCGTGACCTCTGCTCCAATATTGCGTTGTATGAAAGTTATCCGTTTGAGATTTCTCAGGTGAACCCACCAGTAGCAGGAGCAGGGAATGATACCACTGTTTTTAATGGTGCTATTATTATTTTAAACGGCTCCGGCACAAACGGCACACCGCCTCTTTCATTTCACTGGGAACCTGCTAATTTGCTGATAAATCCCAATGTAGAGGACCCTACCACAGTACCCATGGGTGGCTCCACAGAATTTACCGTTACGGTCACTGATGGCCTGAATTGTTACGATGAAGATGATGTACTGGTCACGGTACTGGGAGGCCCTCTCGGCGTCACTGCTACTGCCACGCCGGGCACGATCTGTCTGGGAGAATCGGTTCAGCTCAATGCAATCGGCTCAGGTGGAAGTGGAGATTATACCTACTCCTGGAGTTCCGATCCTCCAGGATTTTCATCTACATTGCCTGATCCGGTCGTCTTCCCAATCGTCAACACCACGTATACTGTTGAGATCGCTGATGGCTTCAGCACTAACTCAGCTTCTACTTCCGTGACTGTTAATCCCCTTCCGATAGCTGATGCAGGTTCCGACATCAGTATTCCTTTTGGAACCAACACCACGCTAACGGGTACAGCTTCCGGAGGATCGGGAAGTTACAGTTGGTGGTGGACATCCAACCCCCCTGGTTTCACTTCAATCCAGCAGAATCCGGTTACGAATAACCTGGAAGAGACAACAATATTCACATTGACAGTAACAGACCAAAGCACTGGGTGCGAGAGCATCCAGGACGAAGTACTTGTTACAGTGACAGGAAGTCAGCTGGTGGTGAACCCAATAGCATTTCCCCCGATCGTCTGCCAGGGGAGCTCTGTCCAGCTGTTACCGATGACAGGCGGAGGTACAGGCAACTATACCTACTTATGGACTTCGCTCCCAATTGGATTTAATTCAACAGAGGCCAGTCCTGTGATCTCACCGATGCAGACAACATCCTATTTCCTTACGGTGAGTGATGGGTACAACCAGGCCAGTGGATCCGTCAATGTGATTGTCAATCCTGTTCCTCAGATCCACCTGGGACCGGGAGATACTAACGTATGCATATACGATACCGTGTTGCTCGATGCCGGAAATCCCGGTTCGACTTACTACTGGTCGAATGGCGCCACCAGTTCGACCATCCAGGTAGGCTCAGCCGGAATCGGGTACGAGGTGCAAACATACACTGTTAATGTGATTAATGAATATGGCTGTATAGATTCGGCATCGATCAATGTCATCTTCTCCTTTGCCGCCTGTACAGGCATTGATGAAACCATCATGGGCATGGATCTGATGCTTTTTCCCAATCCTACCTCCGGGGAGTTGATTCTCTCCCTGCAACCAGTTAGAGAGCGCATTGTTGTTACATTCATGACGCTATATGGACAAGAGGTCCTCCTGGAAGTCATTGATCCGGGGCACATTTCAATTTTCGAGAAACGGTATAACTTCTCCAGGTTGCCAAGAGGGATATACCTGGTTGAAATCACCGGAGAGCATCAATCCGTAATCCGGAAAATCATTCTGAAATAGAATAACAGAGAGAGAATTTATATGAAACAGAAAAGCTTTATTTATACTTGTTTTTTCCTCTCGCTCTTTTTCCTTGGTTCATCAGGACTTATAGTTGCTCAACATGAGTCCGAACTGTGGATCGCTCCGTCAAACCCTGACTTCAGGGCGAAATATGCAGACGTTGAGTTTGGAGAGGCCATAGCTGTAAAAGTTATTGAAAGTCAAACCAAGAATTATTTCATCGTTGATCTGACAAAATTTAATTCGCGATTTGAGAAGATCTGGTACATCAACCTGGTTTTTAAAGAGGAAAAAATCGTAAACATTGATCCCGATATCGCAAATGATCGATTATGGTTTCAGGCCAGCAGGCAATATGATGAATCAGATGTGCTTGAACTTTTTGCCTCATTAAAAGAGAAAACGGATCAGGTTTCGCTGAAGATGACATTACAGGAGAAGAAGGAGTGGATGGTAAAGAATGATAAGTATCAACAAAGGAACATGAGGTAGTATGAAGAGAAATAAATTTGTGTTTTTTGTTGTCATGGGTTTATTTACATGGCTCTGTACTCAATCCTATGGGCAGAATAATCTTTGCGAGGATGCCGATCCGTTTTGTACAGGATCCATCTACACATTTCCAGCTGGCGTAAATGCAGGCTACGGGCAGACGGGGCCTGATTACAACTGCCTGTTAACAACCCCTAACCCGGCCTGGTATTACATGAAGATTGACGATCCGGGGAGTATCAGTATATACATGTACAGTGTGCCACAGGAAGATATTGACTTTTGTTGCTGGGGGCCATTTCCATCTAAAGATTGTTGCAACGATCTCACAGGAGCTATGGTGGTTGATTGTAGTTATTCTCCCTTACCCTATGAAACGTGTTATATACCAAACGGCCAGACCGGAGAGTATTATATGCTGATCATCACAAATTACTCAAACAACGCATGCGACATCATATTTTCTCAGACCGGCGGAACCGGTACCACCGACTGCACCATTCTTCCTCCCCCGGCAACTAACAATAGCCCGATTTGTTCGGGTCAAACCCTTCAGCTTTCTGCAGAATACGTTAACAATGCAGAGTATAACTGGTGGGGACCCGACAATTTCACATCAAGCCAGCAAAATCCCACGATCCCGGATGCGACACCTGTCAATGCCGGCGACTATTTTTTAACAATCATGGTAAATGGCCAGCCCAGTGCTGATACCAGTATAACCACAGCGTATATCTATGACCCGGAAGCCGATGCCGGAAACGATACCACCATTGCCAACGGCGTTTATGCTATCTTGCACGGGAGTTGCACCAATGGTAGCGGTTCATACAACTATCACTGGGAACCTGCCAATCTACTGGTCGATCCGAATTTGCAGCATCCGCAAACGGTGAACCTCTTTTCTACAACCTTGTTCACCCTGGAGGTGACGGATGATTCTGCTTCCTGCCAGTCCACTGACCTGGTAACTGTTACCATTGAGGGAGGTGTACTGGCAGTAAATGCAGTAGCAACTCCTTCTTCGATCTGCTATGGAGCTACATCCCAGCTAACTGCGATCGCTTCGGGTGGAGCAGGAACCTATACTTATGAATGGACCGGTCCGGGTGGTTTCTACTCCACCTTACAGAACCCAACCGTTCAACCTTCCGAAACCTCTATTTACACAGTGACTGTCAATGACGGGTATAACACCGCCTCTTCCCAGGTAACGGTGACAGTGCTTCCGCTACCTGTTGCTGATGCAGGGACAGACCAAAGTATCCCTTATGGTACATATACCTACCTCTCAGGATCGGTGACCGGTGGTGGCTCAACCAGCTACTTTTTTGCATGGTCACCCATTGACAAACTTATTAATGCGAACGTGCAAAATCCTCAGACAGTCAACCTCGAAAGCACGACGGTCTTCTCCCTTGTCGTAACGGATCTGTCAACAAATTGTGTTAGTAGCAACACAGCGAATGTAACGATCGATGTCACCGGAGGATCGCTGAGTGTGAATCCGGTAGCGACTCCTGACCGGATCTGTAATGGGGATACCACACACTTATATGCTTCAGCTGGTGGTGGGAATGTTGGTTTCTACGAGTATACATGGTCTTCGGATCCTCCGGGTTTTACCTCTTCCGTCCCGGATCCTTATGTACATCCGGTAGTCAATACAACCTATACTGTATCTGTGTACGATGGGTTCAATACGACTACAGGAAGCACAACCGTGAACATTCATCCACAGCCATTTATCTACCTTGGCCCACCGGATACAACCGTTTGCATCTATGATACGGTTGTGCTGAATGCCCAAAATCCGGGAGCTTCTTACCTCTGGTCGAACGGAGCGACTACACGGACAATCCATGTAGGAACTACCGGCATCGGGTATGATGTGCAAACCTACTCGGTGGAGGTAACAAATGAGTTTGGATGCACATCAACAGGCACCATTAATGTGATTTACTCGTTTGAGGCTTGTGTAGGTATCGGCGAATTGTCATTGCCGCGAATTCAGATCTATCCAAATCCAACCAGCGGAATGGTTATCTTGAACAGGGGTGAAGTTCCCGGTGAATGTAAATTACATATCCTCAATATCTATGGTAAGCAGATGATTGAACTCATCATACCCAGACTGACTTCCGGAACAGAGGAGATGGAGATCAACCTGTCTGAGCTTCCAGCAGGTGTATATCTTCTGAAACTGAAGACAACTCAAGGAGTTTTAACTCAAAAACTAATTGTCAGATAGATGGGAAGAGGCCGGTTTTTTATCTGCTCAATGCTGCTGGTATGGATTCTTCTTATCCCAATGCGAACTTCTGCACAACGATCTATCTTTACGCCTCCGGAGAAATCAAACTGCCCCCGTTCTCAAAAGCAGGCAGATATCTGGTATTTCGGAGAGCATGCCGGAATTGATTTTACATCCGGATCAGCAACCATACTTACCAATCAGGATGTGATGACAGCTTACAAAGCCAGCTCTGTCATGTGTGATAGTGTGGGGAACCTGCTCTTCTTTACCAACGGAAGAAAAGTATGGGACAGATCGTTTAACCTGATGCCAGGAGCAACTGAGCTAGCAGGCAATGTAGGCGTCACGCAGCCCTGCATCATTGTTCCCCGCCCCGGCGAGGATAGTATCTATTATCTTTTTACAGTGGATGTGCTGGCATTCATGCCGGATGATTCGTATACCACTCGTGGGATTAACTTCACAATGATAGATATGAAAAAGAGCGGAGGGATGGGAGAGGCTGTAACCTATATCAACAGCCCGCTACTTTCTCCTGCCTGCCAGAAAATAACAGCGGTCAGACATGCGAATGAGAAAGATATCTGGGTGATCGCACATAAGTGGGATTCGGATGAGTTTTATGTATGGCTGGTACACCAGGGTGGGATGAGTGATCCGGTGATCAGTTCGACGGGAAGTGTACAGGGAGGTGGATATGCTGACCAGGTGAATGCCATCGGCTATATGAAAGCTGCTCCAAATGGGAATCAACTTGCCCTGGCAGTCACCGGATCCGACAATATTGAGCTGTTTAACTTTGACAAAACGACCGGGGAGATCACGTTTACAGAATCGTATACTACCCAGATAAGCGGAATCAGTCCTTACGGCATCGCTTTCTCTCCCGATAGCCGGAAACTCTATGCTTCACTGCTGCAGATTGTCGGGAACGGCCCGCCGTCGACACCATCATATATCCTCCAGTTCGATCTGGATGTCGGGTTGGCCAGCCCGGTTGTCATCGATTCAGCAGTGGGGATCAGATTAGGGGCCTTGCAACTTGCTACGGATGGTCGGATTTATATTTCACGGACAGTTAACCTTCTCATTAAGCGGGATTCACTGGATGTGATCTACAACCCAACCCGTCCGGGATCCGAATGCAACTATAACAGGTTGGAAAACATCCCGGGCAGCCGGTTTCCGCTTGGGAGCAGAGCGGCTATTTACAGTCTTCCCAATGTAATCCAGAGTTATGTGGATATCCCTGTGTTTACCTATGACAGCTGCTGTTATCTGGATGCCACCCAATTTCATATCACCAATCATGCCAACATCGATGAGGTCTCCTGGGATTTTGGAGACGGAGGATCATCCAGCGACATGGATCCGGTGCATGGATATGCACAGCCGGGATCCTATACAGTTACACTGACCGAAACATTCAACGGTCAAACCTTTATTGATACGGGTACCATCGTGATCCATGATTTACCTCAGATCGAACTGGGCGATACCATTATGCTATACTCCGGAGCCACAGTCAATATCTATGCGACACCAGATATGCAGTCATATTGGTGGTCAACACGTTATACGGGGCCTGTTCTGCAGGTTGAAACCCAGGGCGATTACTGGGTGGAAGTCAAAGACTGGAATTGTTGTACCAATACCGATTCTGTCTATGTGAAAGTGTTTGAGTATTTCATCCCCAATGCGTTTACACCCAATGGCGACGGATTGAATGATCAGTTCCGGGTTGTAGGGTTATACCGGAATATCACGTTTGAAATGTATATTTACAGTCGGTGGGGACAACTGGTTTTCCAGTCGGACGATATCGACCATGGATGGGACGGAAGCTATAAAAACAAGATAGCAGAAGCCGATACCTATGTCTGGGTTGTCTATGTTGATTTTCTTGGAGAAGATATCAGAACCAACGGTGATGTTATATTGAAAGGAACCGTTACACTTATAAGATGAATAATGAAACCTATGCTGAAGTCATTGCTGCCGAACTTGGCGTAGCTGTAGCATTTGTCCGGAACGCCATTTCTTTACTGGAGGGCGGGGCAACGATTCCCTTTATTGCGCGATACCGGAAAGAGATGACTGGCAGCATGGACGAGATGGTGATCACCGGCGTGCGTGATCGTTTGCAGCAGCTGAAAGATCTGGATGCCCGCCGTAACACGATTCTGAAATCTCTTCGCGACCAGGAGAAACTTACGGATGAGTTGGAACGGGCGGTTGAAAAAGCTTCTACCATGGCAGAACTGGAGGATATCTATCTGCCTTACAAGCCAAAACGGAAAACCAGGGCAAGCATGGCCAGGGAGAAAGGATTGGAGCCTCTGGCCAAGGTCATCATGACTCAGCGGTATGACGATATTGATATCAGGGCAGAGGAGTATGTTGATCCGGAGAAGGGGGTGGAGGATGTGGAAGAGGCGCTGAAAGGAGCTGGAGATATCATGGCAGAATGGATCAACGAGCATGTCTACGCCCGGAAACGGATCCGACACCTTTTTCAACGTGATTCTGTGGTTACTTCCAAAGTAGTCAAAGGGAAAGAGGAGGAAGGGATCAAGTACAAGACCTATTTCGACACCCATGAGTTGTTGTGGAAAGCGCCCTCACACAGGGTGCTGGCTATCCTTCGGGGGGAGAAAGAGGGATTCCTCAAGGTGAGTGTCGATGTGGAGGATGACAGGGGGCAGAAGATTTTGGAGAAGATATTCGTGAAGGAGAACAATGCCTCTTCTGATCTGGTTAAACGTGCCATTGAGGATTGCACCAAACGACTTCTCTATCCATCCATGGAGACGGAGATGCGACATTGGATCAAGGAGAAAGCTGATGAAGAGGCAATCCGGATTTTCACAGAGAATATGCGACAGTTGCTGATGGCGCCACCACTTGGCCAGAAACGGGTGCTTGCAATTGATCCGGGGTTCAGGACCGGTTGCAAGGTCGTTTGTTTGGATGCACAGGGAAAGTTATTACATAATGAAACCATCTACCCGCATCCACCCCAGAACGAGGTCAAAGAGTCGATCAACAAAATCAAATCATTGGTCAACGCCTATAAGATCGAGGCAATTGCGATCGGGAACGGTACGGCCGGCCGGGAGACCGAACGCCTGATCCGCTCTGTTCGGTTTGATTCCGACCTGATTGCCCTGGTGGTGAATGAGAGTGGAGCTTCGGTTTATTCAGCCAGTTCACTTGCACGTAAGGAATTTCCAGATTATGATGTGACTGTAAGAGGCTCTGTGAGCATTGGCCGTCGACTCATGGATCCCCTGGCCGAGCTGGTCAAAATCGACCCGAAATCTATCGGTGTGGGGCAGTATCAGCACGATGTGGATCAGACAGCACTGCAGCAAAGTTTGGCTGATACCGTTGAGAGTTGTGTGAACCAGGTAGGGGTTGAGGTCAACACAGCCAGTGAACAACTACTGACTATCGTCTCCGGTGTAGGCCCTAATCTGGCAAAAAACATCGTCGCTTACAGGGATGAAAACGGACCGTTCTCTTCACGGAAGGAATTCATGAAGGTCACGCGCTTCGGCGAAAAGGCCTTCGAGCAGGCTGCCGGATTTTTGCGTATCCGGGATGCTGAAAACCAGCTTGACGGAAGTGCTGTTCATCCGGAAAGTTATCATGTGGTTGGCAGAATGACAAAGAGATTGCATTGTGCGATTTCTGACCTGATAGCAAAAACAGAATTGAGAGCACAAATCAAACTGGAGGAATATGTTACCGAAACGACCGGACTGCCTACCTTAGAAGATATTGTGACCGAACTGGCCAAACCGGGACGGGATCCCCGGAAGAAGTTTGAGCTCTTTGAATTCGCGAAAAATATTCACTCCATCAACGACCTCCATCCAGGCATGAAGCTTCCTGGCATCGTAACCAACATCACAGCGTTTGGCGCTTTTGTTGACCTTGGGGTGCATCAGGATGGTCTGGTTCATATCAGTCAGATGGCTGATAGGTTTGTTCGTGATCCGAACGACATTGTGAAGCTAAATCAGAAGGTGATGGTGGAGGTGAAGGATGTTGACATCAACCGGAAACGGATTCAGCTTTCGATGAAGGGGCTGAATAATAACGGGGAGAGTTAGACGTT